>DASXHQ010000145.1:0-25176 GCA_036488415.1 Rhizomicrobium sp. | reverse complement strand
CGAATCCATCCCGTTCAACGAGACGCGCAATTATGTGCAGCGCGTTCTGGACAATGCGGAAGTCTATCGGGTGCGGCTGGGTGGCCCCGGCCAAACGCTGCAGATCGTCAACGACATCTACAGGCCGCGTGCGCCGGACATCAAAGTCCTGCACTACGCGTCAGCGGCCCCGGTCGAGGCGGCAGCGCCAACCCCCAAGGCAAAGCCGGCGGACAACTGAGGCTTTCAGGCCGCGGTCGGTTCGCGGAAGATGTTCAGCCATTCTCGCGCAAGCCGCTGGGCTTCCGCGATCTGGCTGGTGTTCATCTCGGACGAGATCTGCGCGCGCCAGCTCTTCGCCAATTCGCTGCCCTTGATCGCGGCAAGGTTGAACCACTTATGCGCGGCAACGTAATCCACAGCCACACCCTGCCCGGTTGAATAGGCAAGACCCAGATTGTAGAGCGCGTCGGCGCGGCCCTTCTGTGCTTCGCTTTCAAATTGCGTCAGCGCATCGATATCAACGCACGCCATCGCATCCCCCTCTCAGAAATTCTTCCCTCGGTTACGCGGATTTCTCCCGCGCAGGTTGATCGTGAGAGGAACAGGCTAAAGACGGGTTAACGTTGCCGGCCGTAAACTGTTAACGCGCGATAACGATTGGCGCTTATGTCCGCGCGCGCTGTCCGAACAGAATTTTGCGCCGCTCTTCTTCCGCTTTCGGATCATTCGCTGCCTGCTGCCTGAGCTCACGTCCCAAGGCGAAACCCTTATTGGTCGCCGGGCGATCGCCGATGCGGTCCATCCAAGCCTTTACGTGCGGGAATTCGTCCAGGAAGCCTTCCATCATGCCGCTGATGCCGCGCACCCAGCCCCAACAGGCCATGTCGGCGATGGAGTAATTGCCTGCCAGGAATTTGCGCGTGGCCAGCCGCTTGTTCATCACGCCCAGCAGGCGATGGGTTTCGTTGGTGTAGCGCTCCAGCGCATATTCGTTGCCTTCCTTCTTGGCATAATTGCGGAAGTGGCTTGCCTGTCCGGCCATCGGACCCAGTCCCGCCATCTGCCAAAACAGCCATTCGTCTACTTCGACGCGCTTCCTTTCGTCCGTGGGATAGAACTTCCCGGTCTTGCGGCCGAGATATTGCAGGATCGCACCGGACTCGAAGACCGAGATCGGCTTTCCGCCTGGTCCCTGTGGATCGACGATCGCAGGCATGCGGTTGTTGGGCGAAATCTTGAGAAAGCCGGGCTCGAACTGCTCGCCCTTGCCGATGTTCACCGGCTTCATGACGTAAGGAAGCTTGCACTCCTCCAGCATCATGCTGACCTTCCAGCCGTTCGGCGTGGGCCAATAATAGAGTTCGACGGGCTTCGGCGCGCGTTTGGCGGTCTTTTTCGCCTTGGCCGGCTTCTTCGATTTGGTTTTTTTGGATTTCATGGGAATGCCTCGGGTTGAATGGCGCTCAGCCCAATGATGCCGCCCGTTAGTCCCAAAAGGAATGGCCGCGACGCCCATTCGGGTGTCGCGGCCATCAAAACCTGTCTGACTTGCGTCAGTAGGTTATTTCTTCGCCTTGCGGCGCTTCTTGGTCTTCTTCGCCTTCGGCGCGGCCTTCTTGGCCTTCTTCGCTTTCTTACGTGCTGGCATGTTGAACAACTCCTCTAGAGTTCGAGGTCACGCGACTCGCGCCCCCAAAACGTCAACAATATGAGGGGGTTGCTTTTTGTTTTGCAAGCGTCGCAAGCTTTTACAAAAAGCGCGCAAGAGACGAAGTGTCGCAAAACCTATATTTTATCGATATCAAACGACCTATTCCGTATACGGACAGATTTGCCGCCGAAGGCCTCGCCGAAAAGCATGAAAAGCCATTTTTGTGCGAATCACCCCTCGTCGGGGAGATTGAGTCGCGATTTCAGAACCGCGTTCACGGCAGCCGGGTTCGCTTTACCACCCGTCTGCTTCATCACCTGGCCGACAAACCATCCCGCAAGTTTCGGTTTCGCTTTGATCTCTTCGACCTTGTCGGGGTTCGCGGCGATGACCGCTTCAACGGCCTTCTCGATCGCCGACGTGTCGGTGACCTGCTTCATGCCGCGCTGTTCAACGATCTCTACGGGATCGCCGCCTTCGACCCACACGATATCCAATAAGTCTTTGGCAAGTTTACCGGAAATCGTGCCGTCACCCATCATGCGGATGATCGCGTTGTTTGCCGATGCACTTACCGGCGATTGTGTTATCCCCAGCCCATCGCGATTGAGACGGCCCAGCACTTCGTTGTTCAGCCAGTTGGCCGCAGCTTTCGCATCGATGCCGCGCGCGAGCTCCTCATAGAACTCCGCCAACTCCTTTTCGGAGACGATAACCCCCGCATCGTAAGCGGAAATGCCGAAGTCTTTGATGAACCGGGCTTTTTTTTCATCAGGAAGCTCCGGCAACGAGGCTTTGATGCGATCGACCCATGCTTGATCGAGTTCCAGCGGCAAAAGATCGGGATCGGGGAAGTAGCGATAATCATGCGCTTCTTCCTTGGAGCGCATGGACCGCGTCTCGTTCAGCTTGCTGTCGTAGAGGCGGGTTTCCTGCCTGATCGTGCCGCCGCCTTCGATGACCTCCATCTGGCGGCGGGCTTCGTACTCCACAGCCATCTGCACGAAGCGCATGGAGTTGACGTTCTTGATCTCGCAACGCGTCCCCAGATGCTTGAAGTCCCCGGTCTGGCGGAACTTCTCATAGCCACCCGGCTTGCACACCGAAACGTTCACGTCGGCACGCATGGAGCCTTCGTCCATGTTGCCATCGCATGTGCCCAGATAGCGCACGATGGCGCGCAATTTCTTCAGGAACGCCGCGGCTTCTTCCGAGGATCGCATATGCGGCTTGGAGACGATCTCCATCAGCGCCGTACCGGAGCGGTTCAAGTCCACGAAGGAGTAGTCGGGATGCTGGTCATGCAGGCTTTTGCCTGCATCCTGTTCCAGATGCAGGCGTTCGATACCGACCCGGATGCTCTCGCCATCCTTCATGTCGAGCAGGATTTCGCCCTCGCCCACGATGGGGTTCTTGAACTGGCTGATCTGATAGCCCTGCGGCAGGTCCGGATAGAAGTAATTTTTACGATCGAAGACCGAGCGGTTGTTGATCTGGGCCTTCAGGCCCAGCCCTGTCTTCACCGCCTGCTCGACGCAGAAGCGGTTGATGACCGGCAACATGCCCGGCATCGCAGCATCGACGAAGCTGACATGGCTGTTGGGCTCGCCGCCGAATTCGGTGGAGGCGCCGGAAAACAGCTTGGCCTTGGACAGCACCTGCGCATGGACTTCCATGCCGATGACGATTTCCCAATCGCCGGTTTCGCCCTTGATCGTTTTGCTTGCGTGCTGGTTCATGCCGCCCACCAATGCTGCGGTTTCGCGGTGAAATTCGCGGCGGTCTCGATGGAACGTCCGGCGCGCAGCACCGTCGCCTCATCGAACGCCTTGCCAATGATCTGAAGGCCGAGCGGCAATCCATCGGCCGTAAGCCCGGCCGGCACAGCGAGTCCCGGAAGACCCGCGAGGTTCACCGTCACGGTGAAGACGTCGTTCAGATACATTGAGATCGGATCGTTGCTCTTTTCGCCGATGGCGAAAGCCGGTCCCGGCGTAGCCGGAGTCAGCAGCACGTCGCATTTCTCCCACGCCCGCTCGAAGTCGCGTAGGATCAGCGTGCGGATTTTCTGCGCGCGGGAATAATAGGCATCGTAATAACCGGCGGAGAGAACATAAGTGCCGATCAGGATGCGGCGGCGGACCTCGGCGCCGAAACCTTCGGCCCTGCTCTTCTCATACAGATCGGTAATGTCGCGGATCGCTTCCTTGGTCCGATGGCCGTAGCGCACACCGTCATAGCGCGCGAGGTTGGACGACGCCTCCGCCGGCGCCACGATGTAATAGGCCGGCAGCGCATATTTGGTGTGGGGCAGCGAGACTTCGACAATCTCCGCGCCCTGCAATTTCAGCCAGCCTGCGCCCTTCTGCCAAAGTGCATCGATCTCGGGCGGCGCACCATCAATGCGGTATTCTTTCGGAATGCCGACCCGCAGGCCCTTCACGCCGTTTTCCAGCGTGGCTTCATAATCCGGCACCGGGACATCGACGCTGGTGGAGTCCTTTGGATCCACACTCGCCATGTGGCGCAGCAGGATCGCGGCGTCGCGCACCGTGCGCGTCATCGGCCCCGCCTGATCGAGCGACGAGGCGAACGCCACCGTGCCCCAGCGTGAGCAACGGCCATAAGTCGGCTTCAGGCCGACCGTGCCAGTGACGGCGGCGGGCTGGCGTATGGAGCCGCCCGTGTCGGTGCCGGTCGCGCCGAGACAGAGGTTGGCGGCAACTGAAGAAGCCGATCCGCCGGACGAGCCACCCGGCACCAAAGCCGAATTGGAATTTTTCGCGCGCCATGGCGACAGCACAGGTTTGTAAAAGCTCGTCTCGTTGGACGAGCCCATGGCGAACTCGTCCATGTTCGTCTTGCCGAGCATCACCGCGCCTGCGTCCCACAGATTCTGCGTGACGGTGGATTCATAGGGCGGGATGAAATTGCTGAGGATGTTGCTGCCCGCGGTCGTCCTCACGTCCTTGGTGCAGAACAGATCCTTGATCGCGAGCGGCAGGCCTTCCAGCGGACCCGCTTCGCCTTTGGCAATGCGCGCATCGGATGCCGTGGCCATTTCCAACGCCTTCTCCGGCGTCTCGGTTACGAAGACATTGAGCGGCTTCGCATCGGCGACGGCCTTGGAGAATGCTTTCGTCAGTTCGGTGGACGAGACTTTCTTGCCCGACACCGCATCGCGCGCTTCGGCCAGTGTGAAATCGGCGAGGTTCGAAGGAAGCGACATTATTCCACCACCTTCGGCACGACGAAGAAATGATCTTCGCTCTGCGGCGCGTTCGCGGTGATGGCTTCGGCAATGCCGCCATCGGTCACCACGTCATCGCGCATCTTCAATTTCTGCGCGACCACGGACGTCATCGGCTCGATGCCCTCAACATTCACTTCCTGCAATTGCTCGACCCAGGCCAGAATTCCGTTCAGCTCGCGCTCCATCGGCTCGACGCGGCTCTCGTCCAGCGCGATGCGGGCAAGCTTGGCGATACGGCGTACGGTGTCCTTGTCCACGGACATGGGCGGCTCTATGTGCTAGGAATCCGCGACTTTGCTAGCAATCGGGGGCCGGACTGGCAAGCAGACGAAACCCCACAGGAACGCATATTAGATGAGCCTCGGCATTACCGTCATCGATCATGTCCAGATCGCCGCGCCCAAGGCGCTGGAAGCGGAAACCTTGCGCTTCTACCGCGAGGTGCTGGGCCTGACGGAAATCCCTAAACCGGAAGAATTGAAAGGCCGCGGCGGCGCCTGGTTTCAGACCGGCAACCTCCAAATGCATATCGGCATCGACCCGGAAGGCGGGGGACCGAAGAGCAAGCGCCATGTCTGTTTTCTGGTCCCTGACTTGCCCAACGCGAAGGCACAGATTCAAGCCGCCGGTATCACCATAGAAGAAGAGAGCGTGGCGGAAGGCCTCTCCCGCTTCTTCATCCGCGACCCCGCCGGCAACCGCATCGAAATCGGGCATCGCTGATTGGCGCAGGTCGATCTTCTGGGCCTCAAAGCCGCCATCGCCCCCGGCAAACGCCTGCTCGGCTTCGATCTGGGCGAGAAAACCATCGGCCTCGCCCTCTCCGACATCATGTTGACGGTGGCAACGCCGCTGGAAACGCTGAAGCGGGGCAAGTTCAGCGTTGATGCGGTTGTCATTGAATCGCTTATCAATAAGCATGGCGTGGGGGGAATGGTGATCGGGCTGCCGCTGAACATGGACGGGACGGATGGTCCATCCGCGCAATCCGCGCGCGCCTTCGGGCGAAACTTCGCTGCGCGCACAGAATTGCCCATCGTGTTCTGGGATGAGCGCCTTTCCACCGCCGCCGTCACGCGCACGCTCATCGAAGCGGACAGCTCACGCAAACGCCGCGGGCAAGTCGTGGACAAGATGGCTGCCGCTTACATCCTGCAAGGCGCGCTCGACCGGCTCCGGATGATCGCGCCATGAAGCAATTCGACGGCGAAGCGCCCGCGCGCTTCCTCTGGCTGCCGCCGCTGCTGCGCCCGCCAGGCGGGATGACGCGGCAGCAGGAACGCATCTTCCTGCTCGTCGGCATGGCGGCGTTCTTCGCGGGCTTCGACCAAAATGTCTATGGCTTCGCCATTCCGCAGATTCAGGCAAGCCTGCATATCCCTGAAAACCAGATCGGGTTGACCGTCACCTATTTCCGGCTGGCAACCTTCGTTGCGATGGCCCTCGCCATGACGGCAGACATCGTGGGCCGCCGCCGGCTTCTGCTCATCACTATCTTCGGGCAGGGCGCGTTCACCCTCGCCACGGCATTCTCGGAAACCTATGCGCAGTTCGTCTGGCTGCAAGTTCTCACCCGTGTCTTCGGCTATGCGGAGGAGATGCTTTGTTATGTCGTGATCGCGGAGGAAGTCGCGAGCGGCGTGCGAGGCTGGTCCTCCGGCACCCTGGCCGGCATGACCTATACCGGGGCGGGCCTCGCGGCGCTGTTCTTCGCCGCGGTGAACATCCTGCCCGGCCGCTGGCGCGCGCTCTATGTGATCGGCGGGTTGTCGATCCTGTTCGTGGCGTTCCTGCGCCGCAGCCTGCCGGAAACAAAACGCTTTCAGATCCGCAGCCAGGAGGTTCAGAAGCTTCACGCGCATATCGGCGGCGCGTTCGATATGATGCGACGCCTCGTCCGCGAATTTCCCGGCCGCATCCTGCTCATCCTTCTCGTCGTCGGGGCATGGGGCTTCGCCATCGGTCCCTCCACGGTGCTTGCGGCGAGCTATCTGCAGAAATCTCTGGGCTTCGCGCCATGGCAGGCCACCGCCTTGATGATCCCCGGCGGATTGCTCGCGCTTTACCTCAACATCATCACTGGCCGCTTGAGCGACCGCATAGGGCGCAAGCGCGTCGTGTTCCTGATGATGCTGACCGCCGTCTGTGCCTACGCCGCATTCTATAGCGGTGTGCATGGCTGGGTCGTCATCCCGCTCTGGATCGCTGCCTTCTTCGGATACTTCGCCGCGGATTCTCTGGTGCGCGGATTGAGCGTGGAGATCATGCCCACCGCCTATCGCGCCACGGTGGGCGGTCTTTGCTATGCCGTCGAAACATTTGCCGGCGGCATTTCACTGGCCCTCGAAGGCGTGTGGTACGACCAGTTCCACGCCCACGGCCCCGCGATCCTCGTTTCGCTGCTGGCTATCCCCATCTCTTTGATTGCATTGCTCTTCCTCCCCGAGCCCGCGGGCCGCACATTGGAAGATATTAGCCACGCTTAGGCTGGGCGCTTGCCCTCGCCGCCTGTCAGACCTATAAGGCCCGCTTTAATGACCTCGGCCGCACCAGCGCCCATTCTTCAGACCAGCCATCTGCTTGGAATCGAAGGGCTTTCAGCCGCCGAGATCACTGGCCTGCTCGATCTGGCCGAAGATTATGTGAAGCTCAACCGCGCCGCCGACAAGAAATCCTCGCTCTTGCGCGGGCGCACGCTGATCAACCTCTTCTTCGAAAATTCCACCCGCACGCAAAGCTCCTTCGAGCTGGCGGGCAAGCGGCTCGGCGCCGACGTGCTCAACATGGCGGTGAAGAATTCCTCCGTCGCCAAGGGCGAAACCTTGCTCGACACGGCTGCGACCCTCAACGCCATGCGGCCCGACATTCTCATCGTGCGCCATCAGGACAGTGGTGCCGTCGAACTCCTCTCGCGCAAGATCGATTGCTGCGTGGTGAACGCGGGCGACGGCAGCCACGAACATCCGACGCAGGCATTACTGGATGCACTCACCATTCGCCGGCGGGGCCGCAAATTCGAAGGCCTCACCGTTGCCATTTGCGGCGACATCGCCCACAGCCGCGTCGCGCGCTCCAATATCCATCTTCTCTCGCGCATGGGTGCGCGCGTGCGGCTCATCGCTCCAAGGACATTGCTGCCCGCCGACGCCGACCGCTTCGGCTGCGAAATCTTCACCGACATGCGCGAAGGCCTCAAAGGCGTGGACATCGTGATGATGCTGCGCCTGCAGCTGGAGCGCATGACCGGCGCGCTCGTGCCCTCAACCCGCGAATATTTCCGCTTCTACGGCCTCGACCGCGAGAAACTGAAGCTGGCCAAGCCCGGCGCGCTCGTCATGCACCCCGGCCCGATGAACCGTGGCGTCGAGATCGACTCCGATGTCGCGGATGATCTGGAAGTCAGCGTTATCCAGGAGCAGGTGGAGAACGGCGTCGCCATCCGCATGGCGGTGTTGGATGCCCTCGCCCGCGGTCTCCCCAAAGAGGGGCGCAACATATGAGCGCCTCCAACCAGCGCGTCGCTTTCCGAAACGCACGCCTGATCGACCCAGCCACTGGGCTCGATACGCGCGGCGGCCTGCTCGTCGAGAACGGCAAGATCGCCGATGTCGGCGCCAAGCTTTTCAACACCGCCGATCCGCACGATCCCGAAGTGATCGACTGCAAAGGCATGGTCCTCGCACCCGGCCTGATCGACATGCGCGTCTTCACCGGCGAACCCGGCAGCGAGCACCGCGAAACGCTGGCCTCGGCCAGCGAAGCAGCCGCGGCGGGCGGCGTCACCACCATCGTCACCATGCCCAACACCGACCCGGTGATCGACGAAGCTGCGCTGGTGGATTTCATCAAGCGCCGCGCCGCAGCCACAGCCAAGGTCCGCGTCGCCCCGATGGCGGCCCTCACCCATGCACTCAAGGGCGAGCGCATGACGGAGATCGGATTGCTGCTGGAAGCAGGCGCGGTCGGCTTCACCGATGGCGACCGTTCGGTTTCCAACACCCGCGTGCTGCGCCGTGCGCTGTCTTATGCTGCTACGTTCGATGCGCTGATCGTGGGTCACGCCGAAGATTCCGATTTGAGCAGCGGTGCCTCCATGAACGAGGGCGAGTTCGCCACCCGCCTCGGCATCCCGGCCGCGCCGACAACTGCCGAAACGATCATCGTGGAGCGGGACCTGCGCTTGGTCGAACTGACGGGCGCGCGCTATCACTTCTCGCAGATTTCCTGCCGCGCTTCACTGGAAGCGATCATAGCCGCCAAGGCGCGCGGGCTTCCGGTCACCTGCGGCGTGTCCGCGCATCATCTCACGATGAATGAGTTGGATGTCGGTTCCTATCTCACCTTCCGTAAGGTCTCGCCACCACTACGCTCGGAAGCCGACCGTGCCGCGATGGTGGAGGGTGTCGCCGAAGGCCATATCGACGTGATCGTCTCAAGCCACGATCCGCAGGCCGCCGACACCAAGCGCTTGCCCTTCGCCGCTGCCGCGTTCGGCGCGGTGGGACTGGAAACGCTGCTCCCTGCCGCGCTCACCATCGTCCACAACGGCCATGCACAAATCATCGATGTCCTGAAAACCGTGACCGCCACGCCCGCCAAACTACTTGGCCTCGAAGGCGGCAAGCTGGCAAAGGGCGCGCCGGCCGATCTGGTGCTGTTCGATCCGGACGAGCCATTCGTCCTCGATGCCGACAAGCTGCATAGCCGCGCCCGCAACACCGCGTTTGAAGGCCGCAAATTCCAGGGCCGCGCACGTATGACCTTCGTTGGTGGCGAATGCGTGTTCGATCGCGCCAAGGAGAAGAAGCACTGATGTCCGACATCGGCATTTCCATGCACTTCGATATTCTCGGCATCGGCCTTCTCATCGGCTATCTGCTGGGTTCGATCCCGTTCGGCCTGATCTTCACGCGCATGTCCGGTGCAGGCGACATAAGACAGGTCGGCTCCGGCGGCACCGGCGCGACCAATGTGCTGCGCACCGGCAAGTACGGAGCCGCAGCCGCTACGTTGATTTTCGACGCGGCCAAAGGCGCGGCTGCCGTACTGATTGCCAGGCACTTCTGGAACCAAGACGCTGCGGCGGTTGCCGCGCTTGGCGCGGTGCTTGGCCATCTGTTTCCGGTGTGGCTGGGCTTCAAGGGCGGCAAAGGCGTGGCGACATCGCTCGGCATCTTGCTCGCGCTTTATTGGCCGGTGGCGTTGGCTTCGCTCGCGACGTGGCTCGTGGTTGCGGTAGTCACCCGCATCTCATCGCTGTCCGCGCTCGTTGCTGCCGTCGCCGCGCCGATTTACATGTTTCTGTGGGGCGAGCAGGAGTTCGCCTTCGCCACGCTGATCATCGCCCTGCTCGTCCTTATCGCGCATCGCGACAACATCAGGCGGCTGCTTGCGGGCACCGAGCCGCGCATCGGCAAGAGCAAATAAATGCCCCGCGCGCTATCCGATCCGGAACGGCGCGCATGGCTCAGACTGGCGCGCACGCAGAACGTCGGGCCGGTCACCTTTGCCAATCTGATCGCGCGCTATCCCAATCCCATCGAAGCGATTGCCGAAATCCCGCGTCTTGCACGCCGCGGCGGCGGCAACGAACTGCGCATTCCGTCCGACGAGGATGCTCGCAAGGAGCTGGACGCGCTGAGCAAGCTCGACGGGCGCATGATCGCATCCATCGAGCCGGAATTTCCGTCAGGCCTCGCCGCGCTCGAAGCCCCGCCGCCGCTGATCTCCGTGCTCGGGCAGATTTCCGTTCTTCAGCGCGAGATGGTCGCCATCGTTGGCGCGCGCAACGCTTCCGCGTTGGGCCGCAAATTCGCGCAGACCGTTGCGAAGGAGCTCGGCGAAGCCGATCTCGTCGTCGCCTCCGGCCTCGCGCGCGGTATCGATACAGCGGCGCATGAAGGGTCGTTTGCGACGGGCACCTGCGCCGTCGTCGCCGGTGGCATCGACATCGTTTACCCGCCCGAAAACCAGCCGCTTTACGAGCGCATCCGCGCGGAAGGCGTGATCGTTTCCGAAATGCCGATCGGACAGGCGCCGCAGGCGCGTCACTTTCCACGTCGCAACCGCATCATCTCCGGACTCTCTCGTGGCGTAGTGATTGTGGAAGCCGCCGAGGGTTCCGGCTCGCTCATCACCGCGAACTACGCTCTGGAGCAGAACCGCGAAGTCTTCGCCGTTCCCGGCTCGCCGCTCGATCCGCGCGCGAAGGGGACAAACCGTCTTATCCGTGAAGGCGCGATCCTGACCGAAACCGCGGACGACGTGCTGAATGTCCTGCGACCCATCCTAGGCGGCTCGTTCCGCGAACCCGATCATCTCATCGGCGGGCCTGAAGGCACGAAGGCATCCGAAGCGGAAGCCGATCGCGTTCGCAAACAGGTACTCGAATTGCTCGGACCCGCGCCGACAGATGTCGACGAGATGGTCCGGCAGACCGGTGCCCCGGTGGCCGCGGTGCTCATCGTGCTTCTGGAACTCGAACTCGCTGGCCGAATCACCCGTCAGCCGGGCAACAAAGTTTCCATCGCCTAATGTTCGTGGCTGACGATACGCCGGGTGCCCATCGAAGCGGCTTCCAGAGCGCAGAGCATCTTCCTCCTTCTTTCATCGCGTCATTTTCCGAAGGAAATCAATGAGTTCGCGTGGATATGCCCTGTATGGCTTGAATCCGGGGCGATCTGGGCCCATTTCTGCGACTTAGCAGGCTGCTTCTCCGCCCCATAACAACTATAAGTTTAGTTATCAGCAAGATTTCCGGAATTTACATATCACAAGTTGATTTTCGTCATCGAATCCCGGTTGACACCTTCGGCACGCTGCGGCCAGTGTCCCGCCCCATCGCAGACACGCCATTAATATATGTGTAACCACAGTGCGGTTCTCTCGCCGCGCTGTCCGAGGAAAAGTCACCCCACCGCATGAACGTCCTGGTTGTTGAGTCCCCCGGCAAGGTGAAGTCGATCAACAAGTACCTTGGCTCCGGCTACAAGGTGCTGGCGTCGTTCGGCCATATCCGCGACCTGCCCCCCAAGGACGGCTCCGTAAAGCCGGACGACAACTTCGCCATGACCTGGGAAGTGGACGCCAAGGCCCAGAAGCGGATCAAGGACATCGTCGATGCCGTGAAAGGCGCCGACAAGCTGATCCTCGCCACCGACCCGGACCGCGAGGGCGAAGCGATCTCCTGGCATGTGCTGGAAGTGCTCAAGCAGAAGAAGGCGCTTTCCAAGGATCTGAAAATCGAACGCGTGGCGTTCAACGCCATCACCAAGACCGCTGTTCTGGAAGCCATCCAGCATCCGCGCGAGATCAATGCCGAGCTGGTGGATGCCTATCTTGCCCGCCGCGCGCTGGATTATCTCGTGGGCTTTACGCTGTCGCCGGTTCTATGGCGCAAGCTGCCGGGCTCGCGCTCGGCCGGCCGCGTGCAATCGGTAGCGCTGCGCCTTGTGGTCGAGCGCGAGCAGGAAATCGAAGCGTTCAAGCCGGTCGAATACTGGTCCATCGACGCTGACGTTCACGCGCCGGCCGGCACGTTCGGCGCGCACCTGACGCATCTGGACGGCAAGAAAGTCGACAAGCTCGGCATCAACAACGAAGCCGATGCCAGGCGCGCGGTCGATCTCATCAACGCGCAGACATTCGCCATCGGCTCGGTCGAGAGCAAGCCGGTCAAGCGGCATCCCTCGCCGCCCTTCATCACCTCGTCCCTGCAGATGGAAGCCTCTCGCAAGCTGGGCTTCAACGCCAAACACACCATGCGCATCGCGCAGGGTCTCTACGAAGGCGTGGACATCGGCGGCGAAACGGTCGGCCTCATCACCTATATGCGTACTGACGGTCTCACCATGGCCGGTGAAGGCATCGCCGAAGCGCGTCATGTCATCGGCGACAAATATGGCGCCAGATATGTGCCCAGCGTTCCGCGCGCCTACACCAGCAAGGCAAAGAACGCGCAGGAAGCGCACGAAGCCATCCGCCCCACCAGCTTCAACCGCACGCCGGAGAAGATTGCCCGCGCGCTGGATGAAGATCAGCGCAAGCTTTACGACCTGATCTGGAAGCGCGCCATCGCCAGCCAGATGGAAAGCGCCGAGCTCGAGCGCACCACGGTCGATGTCACCTCCGCCGACAAGCAGATCACGCTGCGCGCGACAGGTTCGGTCACATTGTTCGATGGTTTCCTCACGGTTTACCAGGAAGGCAAAGACGACGAATCCGACGAAGACGGCGCGCGCCTGCCGAAGGTCTCCGTCGGTGAAGACGCCAAGATCGAACAGGTGAAGCCCGAGCAGCATTTCACCGAGCCACCGCCGCGTTATTCCGAAGCCAGCCTCGTGCGCAAGCTGGAAGAACTCGGCATCGGCCGTCCATCCACTTACGCGTCCATCCTCTCCACGCTGCGCGACCGCGGCTATGTTAAGATGGACCGCAACCGTTTCATCCCCGACGACAAGGGGCGCATCGTCACCACCTTCCTGATCAACTACTTCAAGCGTTACGTGGAGTACGGCTTCACCGCCGATCTGGAAGAGAAGCTGGACGAAGTGTCCGCCGGCGAGCTCGACTGGAAGAAGCTGCTGACCGATTTCTGGCGCGATTTTTCCGCCGCCATCGGCGAGACGAAAGACCTGCGCATCACGCATGTGATCGATCACCTGAACGAGGTGATGGGGCCGCATATCTTTCCGGCCAATGCGGACGGCAGCGATCCGCACAAATGCCCCACCTGCGGTAACGGCGATCTCAGCCTGAAGCTGGGCCGTTTCGGCGCCTTCGTGGGCTGCTCGAACTATCCGGAATGCCGCTACACCCGCCGCCTCGGCCAAAGCGCGGACGAAGCCAAGGCCGCGCAGCCACGCGTGCTGGGCCACGATCCGGAAACCGGCGAAGACATTGAGCTAAAGAGCGGCCGCTTCGGGCCCTACATCCAGCGCGGCTCAGGCGACGACATCAAGCGCGCCGGCATCCCGAAAGGCACCGAAGTCGGCGATGTCGATATCGAACTGGCACTGAAGCTGCTCGCCCTTCCGCGCGAGATCGGCAAGCATCCGGAAGACGGCCAGCCGATCACCACCAATTTCGGCCGCTTCGGGCCTTACGTTTCGCACAATGGCGCCTATGCGTCGCTGGACAATCCGGACGAAGTGTTCACGCTCGGCATCAACCGCGCCGTAACTGTGCTGGCCGAAAAGAAGGCGAAGGGCCGTCCGCGCGGCGCACCGGAAGCGTTGAAAGAACTCGGCAAGAGCGCCGATGGCGAATCCACCATCAAAGTGATGAAGGGCCGTTATGGCCCGTATGTCACCGACGGCTCGACCAACGCCACGATCCCAAAGGATCAGGACCCGAACGCCGTCACACTGGAACAGGCGCAAGCCTTGATCGCCGATCGCGAAGCCAACGGCGGCGGCAAGAAGAAAAAGAAAGCGCCGAAGAAGTCAGCGGCGCCTAAGAAGGCGAAGGCTGAGAAGCCAACTGGCGAAGCGAAGGCCAAGCCTGCAAAGGCCAAAGCCAAACCGAAGGCAAAGAAGCCCGCCGCGAAGAGGCCGGAACCGGAAGAAGTCGAAGGCTGAGTTGAAGAAGAAAAAGCATTCCGACCGTTCCGAAATTCCGCTCGACAAAGCGCGCGTCCTCGAAGCCCTCGCCAAGAATCCCCAATCCACCAAACGCGACATTGCCCACACGCTCGGCGTGAAGGGCAATTCGCGCATTCATTTGAAGAAGATATTGAAAGAACTCGAATCCGAGGGCGCGTTGAAGCGCGGCCCTCACCGTACCTTTGAAAAACCCGGCATCCTGCCGGACATTACCGTGCTCGAAATCACCGGCCAGGATGCCGATGGCGAATTGCTCGCCCGGCCGCAGCGCTGGGAAAGCGACAAACAACCGCCGAAGATCATCGTCATTCCCGGCAAGGAAGACGAACGCGGCGGCGTTCTCGGCGCCGGCGAACGCATCCTCGCCCGACTCAGCGAAACGCGAGACGGCTATGGAGCCAAGATCATCAAGCGCCTCGGCGCCAGCGCCCACAAGGTGCTGGGTGTTTATCGCGAAGGCGAACGCGGTGGCCGCGTCGTGCCCGTGGATCGCAAGACGCGCAACGAATTCATCGTCGATCCGCGAGATCGCGGCGGCGCCAAGCCGAACGAGCTTGTGCTGTGCGAGCCGCTGAGCGGCCGCGCCACCGGCACCTTGCGCGCCAAGGTGATCGAGCGCCTCGGCAACATGGACGATCCCAAGTCCATCAGCCTCATCGCCATCCACGCGCACGGCATTCCGACGGAATTTCCCAAGGAAGTTCTAGACGAAGCCGAGCGCGCCAAACCCGCCGATGCGCATGGCCGCACGGACTTGCGCAAATTTCCGCTCCTCACCATCGATCCGGAAGACGCGCGCGACCACGATGACGCGGTGTGGGCCGGACCGGACGAAGACCCGAACAACAAGGGCGGGCATATCGTCATCGTCGCCATAGCGGATGTCGCCCATTATGTGACGCCCGGCTCGGCTTTGGACCGCGAAGCATTCAAGCGCGGCAACTCCGCCTATTTCCCTGACCGTGTGGTGCCGATGCTGCCGGAACGGCTGTCCGCCGATCTGTGCTCGCTGATGGAGAACGAAGACCGCCCCTGCCTCGCGGTGCGCATGGTGTTCGACGTCCACGGCAACAAGAAGCGCTACGAATTCCTGCGCGCCATCATGCGCTCTGCCGCCAGCCTCACCTACAAGCAGGCTCAGGACGCCTTCGACGGCAAGGACAAGTCTCCGCTCGCACAGAACGTGCTGAAGCCGCTGTGGAATGCCTATCTGGCGCTGGCGCAGGCGCGCGACAAACGCGATCCGCTGAATCTCGATCTGCCCGAGCGGCGCATCCAGATCGGCGCGGACGGCAAGCTCGCCTCCATCGCTTATCGCGAGCGGCTGGAGTCCATGCGTCTCATCGAAGAGATGATGATCATGGCCAATGTCTGCGCCGCCGAGACTTTGGAGAAAGCGCGCACGCCGCTCATCTACCGCATCCACGAAGCGCCATCGAAGGAGAAGCTGTTCTCCTTCTCCGATTACCTGCGCACCATCGGCATGAATTTCGCCAAGGGTCAGGTTATCAAGCCCGGTGTGTTCAACCGCGTGTTGGCGCAGGCCAAAGACGGCCCGAATGCCGAAGTGATGAACGACATCGTTCTGCGCACCCAGATGCAGGCGATCTACTCGCCAGAGAACAAGGGGCATTTCGGCCTGCATCTATCGCACTACGCGCATTTCACCTCGCCCATCCGCCGTTATGCCGACCTCATCGTGCATCGCGCGCTGATCCGCGGACTGCGGCTGGGTGACGGAGGGTTGAACGACAAGGAAATGAGCCGGCTGGGTGAAATCTCCGACCACATCTCGGTCACCGAGCGCCGCGCGATGGCGGCGGAACGCGACAGCACCGACCGGTATGTCGCGTCCTATATGGAAGACCGCGTCGGCGCCACCTTCACCGCGCGCGTGACCGGCGTCACGCGCTTCGGCCTCTTCGTGCGCATTCCCGAAAGCGGCGCGGAGGGGCTGATCCCGGCCCGTTCGCTGGGCTTCGAATATTTCCGCCACGACGAACGCAAGCATGCGCTGATCGGCGAGCGCAGCGGCACCGCGTACAAGATGGGCGACAATCTCACCGTGCGCCTGATGGAGGCCGCGCCGCTCACGGGTGGCCTACGCTTTGAAATCGCCGAAGCTAACGCAGCGCCCAAGCGGTCTTCCGGCAACACGCCGAAGTTCAACTTGCGGAAAACGCGCAAGCGCCGCTAAGACAGATCATGTCCACGCCGCCCGCTGCTTTCGATAAAGACGAAGTCATCGTCAAGAATCGCCTTCGTCCGAAGGATGCGGCGACGCTGGTTCTTGTGCGCCGCGAGAAAGATGGCCCACGCGTCCTGATGGGCCAGCGCCACGGCAACATGGCGTTCATGGCGAACAAATATGTGTTCCCCGGCGGTCGCGTCGATCCCGGCGACCGGCGCATCCTGCTGGGGGGCGATCTGCGCCCACATGTCGCGAAGCGGCTGACCAAAGGCGCCAACGCCAGTCGCGCGCGCGGCTTCGCCCTCGCCGCCATTCGCGAGACCTTCGAAGAGGCCGGCATCCTGGTCGGCGAACGCGCCGACAAACTGCCGCGCACGCGCGCGCCAGCATGGCAGAAATTCTTCGCTCACGGCGTCGCGCCGCGCCTCGACGCGCTGGAATTCATCGCCCGTGCCATCACCCCACCCAACCGCACGCGCCGCTTCGATGCACGCTTCTTCATGGCGGATGCTGATGCCATCGCGCACACGCTGGATGCCAGCGAGAACGACGAGCTTCTCACACCCTGCTGGCTGACCTTCGCCCAGGCGCGCGCGCTCGACCTGCCCTCCATCACTCGCACCGTGCTGGACGAAGCAGAAGCACGGCTTTTGGACGGCCAAGACGGTTCGCGTCCCGTGCCGTTCTTCCGCTTCCGGCACGGCAAATCCTTGATGGAAATGCTGTAATTCCGCGGCCGGCTCTCCTCAGCTTCGTTAGCTAACCACGGAAATCGCGACAAAAAGGCTTCGCTTGACTTGACCGCGCCGATGGCTAGTTTACCGGCCCTTCGGCGCACCGAATCAAGGAACTTGTCATGGCGAAGCCCACCACCGCGAAAATCCGTCTCAACAGCGGCGGCAACACCGGCTTCTTCTACGTCACGAAGAAGAACACCCGCACCATGACCGAGAAGTTCAAGATCCGGAAATACGATCCGGTCCTGCGCAAGCACGTCGAATTCAACGAAGGCAAGATCAAGTAATCTGCCTTCCGTTCGCGAAATTGGAAAACCCCGCCCGGATCGTCCGTGGCGGGTTTTTTGTTTATGCGGCCTGCTTTGCCCGCGCCACTTCCACCCGCGCGATGAATGGCACAATGAGATCGCGCAGGATCGGGATGACCTCAAGCGGAAGGTCATGCCCCCAACCCTCGATCTCGTGATGCTCGCTGCCGGGAATGCACTCTGCCGTATGACGCCCTGCGGCCGGAGGGATCAGCGTGTCCGATGAGCCGTGCAAAACCAGCGACGGGACCTTCAGCGATTTCAGCCGCTCCGTGCGCGGCGGGCTGGCCATGATCGCCGCCCACTGGCGCAAGGTGCCTTCGGGATAGAACGAGCGGTCGTAGGATCGCCCGATCAGTTCCGCGAGGCGCTTCTCATCGAACGGCCATTTGGTCGACGCGTAGGCACGCCGTCCTTTCAGCGAATGCGCGATGACCGTATCGCGATCCGTCCCGTCCGGCCGCGCCATCAATGCCGCCTGCGCTTCCGGCGTGGACCGCGGCAGCGACGGATCGCCGGTGGTCGAAAAGATGGAGATCAGCGAGCGCGTCTTCTTCGGATGATCCAGCGCCACAAGCTGGGCGATCATGCCGCCCATGCTGGAACCCGCGATATGTGCGCTTTCGATGCCGAGTTCATCCAGCAACCCTGCGACATCGCTCGCCATGTCCGCCAGCGTATAAGGAACGTCCGGCTTGCGGCCTTCCTTCAATGCCTGCTGGATGTCCTGCACTTTCGGGAAAATGCCGGTCCATTTCTGCGTGAGGCCGACATCGCGGTTGTCAAAGCGGATCACGCGCAATCCTGCGCTGGCGAGCATGCCAAAGAATTCATCCGGCCAGCCTGTCATCTGCGTGCCGAAGCCCTGAATCATGAGCAGCGGCGTGCCGTCTTCCGGACCCTGCTCTTCATATTTGATCTCTATTCCATTGGCGTGAATTTTCATGCGGCCTTCGCTTTCTCGACGCTTTGCGCGAAGTCGCCGATCAATTTGACGTAGATGGGTACCAGCGTGGCCGCGAAATCATGCGCCATGCCTGGAACGACATGCAGCTTTGCGCCGGGAATGCTGTCTGCCGTGTCCTGGCCGCCTTCGATGGTGAGAATCGGATCGTCCGCGCCGTGAATAATCTGCGACGGCGCTTTCACGGTCTTCAGCAGATCGTTGCGCGCAGGCGCGGCGACGATGGCCATAAGTTGTCGCGCCACGCCGGCGGGATCGAACGGCACGCGGTCGACGGCAGCTTCCACATCACGGCGCATGTCGGCCTCGCTGGTCGGAAAGCCAGGGCTCGCCAGCGCCTTCGCGATGCGAATGCCCGCGGCGATGCGATCCTCGCGGCTGTCGCTCGCGGGTGGCGTGGTGAGCGCGGCCATCGCCTCGGGCTTGCCCGGTGGAAGATCGGCGCGGCCGGTAGTGGACATAATGGAGGTCAGGCTGGCCGTATGCTCGGGATGTTTCGCCGCCACAAGCTGCGCGATCATTCCGCCCATCGACGCACCCACGATATGCGCGCGCTTGATGCCGAGCGCGTCGAGCAGGCTCGCTGCATCCTGCGCCATGTCGTCGAGCGCATAAGGCGCCGTCACCGCTTGGCCGCTCATGCGCTTCATCATCGCTTCCATGGGATTTGGCGCACCAAGATGGCTGAGATGCGTGGACTTGCCGATGTCGCGATTGTCGAAGCGGATCACGCGAAAACCGCGCGCCGCCAAGTCCTCGCACATCTTGGTCGGCCAAAGGGTCATCTGGGCCGCGAAACCCATGATCAGCAGGATCGCCGGATCGCTTTCCCGTCCGAAGCTCTCGTATTCGATGGTGATTCCGTTCGCGTTCGCCTGCGGCATTGCCCGTCCCTCTTTTTTGTTGTCTGTAAGCGAGAATAGCAGAGCTTCCGTGCCGTCCATCAAGCCCAAATGCGCCGCGAACTGAGCCGCCTTTCCAACGAGGTTTTCGACCTGCTCGTCATCGGCGGCGGGATCACGGGTGCCTGCGTGGCCCGCGATGCGGCCTTGCGCGGGCTGAAAGTGGCGCTGATCGAAAAGAACGATTTTGCCCACGCCACCAGCGCCCACAATTCCAAGCTTATTCATGGCGGCTTGCGCTATCTGCGCAATTTCGAGCTAGGGCTTGTACGCGAATCCTTGCGCGAGCGACGCATCTGGCAGCGCACCGCGCCGCATCTTGTGCGGCCGCTCCCTTTTCTCATTCCGCTTTACAACGCCGGCTTCAAGGGCCGCGCGACATTGACCGCGGGGCTCTCGCTCTACGACCTGCTGTCTTACGATCGCGGCTGGCTGGATGACCCGGACCAGCGCCTGCCTGGCCATTCGTTCCTGAATGCAAAGGATGCCATCGCGCGTGAACCGTCTCTTGCGGGGCCGGGCTTTGACGGCGCGTTCCTCTATTACGACGCGCAGATGTATTCGCCGGAGCGGTTGGCGCTGGAATGCATCATCGATGCCGTCGCACATGGCGCGGCAACGGCGAACCATGTTGCATCGGATGGCCTGCTTATCCGCAATGGTGTTGTCGAAGGCGGCAAAGCGCACGATCTCGTCAGCGACGCGCATTTTGACATTCGCGCCAAGACGACGCTGCTCGCCGCCGGGCCTTGGGCGGACATTTTCATCTCACAGGCGCTCGGCAAGCCGGGGACGCACAAGCTGCTGCGCGCCAAGGGCATTCATCTTATCGTGCCGTCGATGACGAAGCAGGATGCACTGACCGTCGCAGCCGGTGGCGGCCATTTCTTCGTGCTGCCCTGGCGCGGCCATTCGCTGCTCGGCACCACCGACACAGCCTTTCGCAGCAAGCCGGACGATGTGGGCGTGACGGAGTCCGACATAGATAACTTTCTCGCCTTCATCAATGCCAATCTGCCCTCCGCGCATCTGTCGCGCGCGAATGTGCAGCATTGGTATGCGGGACTGCGGCCCTTGGTCGATGACGGCTCCGGCGACACCTATGACGCCAGCCGCCGCGCCGAACTGGTCGATCATTCCAAGGATGATGGCTTGAACGGCTTGTTCTCCGCCATCGGCGGCAAATGGACGACATCGCGCGATCTGGCGGAGAAAACGGTCGACACATTGGTCGCCAAACTGGGCGTCACCGTAAAGCCCTGCGCCACGGGAACGTCGCCCACGCCGGGCGGAAACATCGCGCGCTTTGCAACCTTCAAGGCGCAGATGGAAGCCGAGCACGATCCGGTGCCGAACATCGATCATCTGACGCGCATGTATGGAACCCGCGTGCGCGAAGTCCTAGCGCTGGTCGGCAACAGACCCGATCTGCGCGATGCGCTTTCGGAGTCAGGCGACATTGGCGCACAGGTTCTGTTCGCGATTCGCGAGGAAGCGGCGTTGACGCTCGACGATGTCGTGATGCGCCGCACCGGTATCGGTCAGCTCGGCAATCCCGGCGAAGACTACCTGCGCCGTGTCGCCGATCTCATGGCCTCCGAACTTCAATGGGATGACACGCGCAAGCAAAGCGAACTCGCCACCGTCCAACGCAACTTCCAACTCACTACGGCGCCGCAATGAGCGCCTTCGTCGTCGTCAATCCGCGATCAGGCGGCGGCCGAACGCGGCGCCAATGGCCCGTCATCGAGCGGGCCTTGCGCGAAGCCTATCCGAACATGGCCGTCATCATGACACGGCGGCGCGGCGAAGCGACGGCGCTGGTGCGTGAGGCCCTGCTGGAAGGTTGCTCGGAAGTCGTGGCCGTCGGCGGTGACGGCACGATCAACGAAGCGATCAACGGTTTCTTCGTGGAGAGCGGGCCGGTGTCGCCCGACGCCGTGTTCGCCTTCGTCACCAGCGGCACCGGCGGCGATTTCCGCAAGGCCTTCGGCATCGCGCCGGGATATGAGGCGGCCATCGCACGTCTCAGGACAGCCAAGACCCGCCCCATCGATGTCGGCCGCGTCTCTTGTCTTTCGCGCAAGGGCGAGCCGGTGGTGCGCCAC
Organism: Rhizomicrobium sp.; assembly: GCA_036488415.1. Taxonomy (GTDB): domain Bacteria; phylum Pseudomonadota; class Alphaproteobacteria; order Micropepsales; family Micropepsaceae; genus Rhizomicrobium. The sequence goes on along the minus strand of DASXHQ010000145.1, from coordinate 3,478 downwards.
TTCATCAACATCGCGTCGTTTGGCATGTCTGGATTGATCGTGGACTCGGTGAACCGCGCACGCATCGCCAAGCTGTTCGGCGGGCAATTCGCGTTCGCCTTCCACAGTCTGTTCGGTCTGCTGCGCTATCGCGACCGCGCCGTGCGCATTCGCGTGGACCAATCGTTCGACGAGATCACGCGCATCTCGACCGTCGCCGTCGCCAATGGACTCTACTTCGGCGGCGGCATGAAAGTCGCGCCCAATGCGCGGCCGGACGATGGCGTGTTCGATGTGATCGTCATGGGCGGGGTGCCCAAAAGCCGCGCCGCCGCGGACATGAAGCTCATCTACACGGGCGAGCACCTCAACAATTCGGCGGTACGGGCGCTGCGCGGCGCGCGTGTGGTGGCGGTGCCGGTGGCGGAAACGGGCGGGCATCCGGTTCTGGTGGAAGTGGACGGCGAAAGCGCCGGCCGTTTACCAGCAACATTTGATATCCTTCCCCGCGCCCTCAATTTGCGCTGTTGATCTGGCAGGTGAACCCATGAGCGCCGATCGCACGAAAATCAGCTGGAACGGCTGGGGCTGGGCTGCCCACAAGGACGATGTCGCGGCGAACGAAGCGGCATGGTCTTGGCTGGCCGATGAACTCGGTATGCCGAGCCTGCTTGCCACGCCGGCACGCGCGCTGGAAGACATTGCTCTCGCCCCATCGCGGCTCGATCCATCGGAACGCGCGCACTTTGCGCAGGTGCTGGGCGAAGATCGCGTGCGCGACGATCAATTCGAGCGCGCGTTTCATGCTCGCGGCCGCTCCTATCACGACCTTCTGCATCTACGCGTCGGCAATCTAACCGCCGCGCCGGATGCCGTCCTCTATCCGCGCGGCACCGAAGAAGTTCTCGCCGTCCTCTCCTTCGCCTCTGAGAACAACATCGCCGTCATTCCCTTTGGCGGCGGAACGAGCGTCGTGGGCAGCGTCACGGCGAATCCCGGCGCATTCAAAGCGGTGATATCGCTGGACATGTCCGGCATGGACCGGCTGATCGGCATCGATAGCGTTTCGCGAACGGCCACAGCGGAAGCGGGCATCTATGGCCCGGCGCTCGACAAAGCCCTGCGCGCGCAGAATGTCGTGCTCGGCCATTATCCGCAAAGCTTCGAGTTCTCCACGCTTGGCGGCTGGATTGCTCATCGCGGCGCGGGCCAGCAATCGAGCCGCTACGGACGCGCGAACGACTGGCTGGTATCGGCGAAACTCGCGACACCGCGCGGACTGCTGACGACAGAGGATTTTCCAGCGTCATCCGCCGGCCCCCGCCTCACCGATCTGGTACTCGGCTCGGAAGGCGCGTTCGGCGTGATCACCGAAGCCACTTTCCATGTTCAGCCTGCGCCGGAAGCGAGTATCTATACCGGCTTTCTCTTCCACGATTTCGCCAGCGGCGCGGCCGCTATTCGCCGCGCGGTGCAGGAAGACCTGCCCGTCGCCATGCTGCGCCTGTCCGACGCGGAGGAGACACGCTTCTACCGCGCCTATGGCGCCGCTGGAAAACGGAAGAGCATCGGCAGCCGCATGGCCGATGCCTATCTGAACTATCGCAAATTCGGCGACAGCGCTGCCGCGATGATCGCAGGCTTCGAAGGCGACAAAGCCACCGTCGAGCGCACGCGCAAGCGCTTCGGCGAAATCGCACTGCAGCTCGGCGCAATGCCCATTGGAGATAGCGCCGGCAAGCGTTGGCATCAGGGCCGTTTCCACGGTCCTTATCTGCGCGACCCGATGATGGATCGTGGCCTTGGCGTGGACACGCTGGAGACCGCGACGAGCTGGTCGAAGATCGATGCGCTCTATGCCGCCGTGAAGAAGGCGCTGGAAGATACCATCCGCGAAACCGCGCCGCGGCCCGGCGCGCATGGCATCGTCGCCTGCCATGTCAGCCATTCCTATCCAGACGGCGCGAGCCTCTACTTCACCTACATCTTTCCGCGCGCATTGGATGGCGATATCGCGCAATGGCTCGCCATCAAGCGGGCGGCGACGGAAGCCATCGTCGCGCATGGCGGAACGATCAGCCATCACCACGGCGTGGGCGAAGATCACCTGCCCTGGATGACGCAGGAAAAAGGTTCGCTCAGCATCGATGTGCTGCGCGCGATCAAGAGCGCGCTCGATCCCAAGGGCGTTCTCAACCCGGGAAAGTTGATCCCTAAGTAAGTGCGGCTTTCAGTGCCTTCGCGGCCGTGTTCAACGCCTCCGCCGCCTGGGGCAGCACCGCCTGCAGATAGATGAAGTCGTGCACCATGTCGGGATAATCTGCCACGGTCACCGACGCGCCCGCCGCACGCAATTTCTCCGCATAGGCGAGCCCTTCGTCATGCAGCGGATCGAATCCCGCGAGCATGAAATAAGCTGGCGGCATCCCGGAAACATCCTTCGCCGCCAAGGGCGAGATGCGCGGGTCTTTCTTATCGGCATCCGTGGGCAAATAATTCGTGTAGAACCAATCCAGCGTCCGGCGTTCCAGAAAATAATTTTCGGCATATTCGCGCAAGGATCGTGTCTCGTCACCGATCTGCGTCACCGGGAACAGCAGCATCTGATAAGCGATTTTCGGCCCACCCTTCGCCTTCGCTATTTGCGCGACGACGGCCGCAAGACAACCACCGGCGGAATCCCCGCCCACGGCAAGGCGATTGGCATCGACGCCCAGTTGCGAAGCATTCTGCTCGATCCATTCGATGGCCGCGATGGTATCGTCGACGGCGCCGGGGAATTTGGTCTCAGGCGACAGCCGGTATTCCACCGAGATCACGCGGCAGCCGGAGCCGTTCGCGATGATGCGGCAAAGCCCATCATGCGTGTCGATATTGCCGATCACCCAGCCGCCGCCGTGGAAAAACACCAATGTCGGCAATGGCTCGCTGCTCGCCGCCACCGCCTCGTAAGAACGCCTGGCAATCTCGCCATGCGCTGCCGGAATGGCGATGTTCGCCACCTTGCCGATGGGAATATCCTTGGGACCGGCGAGCTGCATCAGCGCGGCAAAGGCTTCGCGCGCTTCGCCGGGCTGCATCTCCCAGGTCTTGGGGCCACCGATGGCGGCAACCTGATCGAGAAAGGCTTTCAGAACGGGATCGAGAGGCATCGTTTGTCCGTGATGGAGTCGGACAAGTCTGCGCAGGCAATGGCCCAGCGCGCAAGAAGCGGCGGATTAGTGAATGACGACCGGGCGATCCGGGTCGACGCGCTGGGTGACGACGTCGTCGAGCAGGATAGAGAGCGCGAACCAGAACTGCGCGCGTTCGTCCTCGCCTTCGCACTCCAGCGTCACGACGGCGCGGCGCGCATAGTCCACAGCGTCCGCGCCATGTTCGCTGGCGAGTTCGGCGGCAAGCTGGCAAAGGTCGCCCGTTCTCATGGCGCCACCATACGCGCGCCAAGGTAAGCAAGGCCTTAAGATGGCGTTCAGCCAGCGTTTAACCGCTGGAAGGG
>DASXHQ010000126.1:0-4003 GCA_036488415.1 Rhizomicrobium sp. | reverse complement strand
CTGGAGCGCTGGCTCACCCTCAACGCCGACTACGCCAAAAAATGGCCCAACATCACTCAGAAGGGCACCCCGCCCACCGATGCCAAGGAGCATGACGGCGAGGAAGGCAAGTTCGAGAAGTATTTCTCCGACAAGCCGGGGACTGGGGATTGAACAGCCGCTTGGCTGGGTTTCTCGTGAACTACCCGTAACCTTCGTAAATTGGGGGCTTATCGGGGCTGCTATGCGTAAACGAACCGCGACCCGCAATCCCTTGAATCCATGACAGTTTCTAACAAAATTCGAAATAAATTACGTGAAAACAATAGCTTGACTAAAGTAATTCTTCCTTTTTCACAGACTCTGTGATACCGTCACAATCCTCAGAAATATGCGAAAGGCACGCCCCCAACCGGATTACCCCCTTACTCCGGCCGCCTCGCTCCGTTTCTGTTGCAGTGCAATGTGGTAGCGGCAGATTTGTCTGCGGCTTGGGTGCGTGCGGATGGGAATTGGAAGATACATGACCACGGCTAAGACACACACACCTCCCGCCCCGGTTGCAAAGAAAACCCCGGCCAACTCGAACAAGAAGCTCGACTTCAAGACGAACGATCACGTCGTCTATCCGACGCATGGCGTCGGCCGGATCACGAAGGTCGAGGAACAGGAAGTCGCCGGCCTCAAGCTGGAACTGTTCGTCATCACCTTCGACAAGGACAAGATGACCCTGCGCGTTCCCACCGCGAAGGCCAAAGCTGTGGGCATGCGTAAGCTGTCCTCGCCGGATGTCGTGGCCAATGCGCTCAACACGCTCAAGGGTCGCGCCCGCGTCAAGCGCACCATGTGGTCGCGCCGCGCGCAGGAATACGAAGCGAAGATCAACTCGGGCGACCTGGTCTCCATCGCGGAAGTCGTGCGCGACCTGCACCGCGCCGGCGGCCAGCCGGAGCAGTCCTACTCCGAGCGCCAACTCTACGAAGCCGCCCTCGCGCGCATGGCGCGCGAAGTCGCCGCCGTCGAAAAGACCGACGAGCCGACTGCGGTGAAGCGCGTGGAAGGCATGTTGCTCAAGAAGGCGGCGTAATTCGCTTTTGTATGTTTATGCGAAAGGCCCGGAGGAAACTTCGGGCCTTTTGTTTTAGCGCTGTGCCGGCCGCAAATCCGGCAGCACCTCAATGTCGTCCGGCGAGCCGAGTTCGATTTCCGGGCCGTTGTGCCATTCGATGATGCCGCGCACGCGGATGAGCTTTCCGGCATAGCTCGCCGGATCGATATCGACAGAGTGGAAGGTCTTCATGTCCTCCGGCGCGATGGTGGCGGTGAAGTCTTTTTTCCAATCGGCGCCGAAATTCAGATAGGCACGCGACTTCACCGACGCGTTCGTGACCCGGCCCTCCACGATCTGGAAGGTGCCGAGATCGGCCGCGGAAACTTGATCCGCTGAGCGGATCGCATAGGCGGGGAGCAACCAGATCCCCGCGCGGCGCGCGCGCGCATCGGCCTCCGCCGCGTAAAGCTCTTTCACACATTCGCGCCGGTCGGGCGAGATCGCCACACGCGCGAGGCCTTTGCGCAGCATCTCGGTCTGCAGCCAGAGCGCGCCATCGTCCACCACGAAAAGCTGCCCGCGCGTGCGGCCATAACGATCCTGCTTGGGCGGCTGAGCCGTCACCGTCACCAGATGGCCGGATGCCAGATCGCTCAGCGTTGAGACAGCCTGTTCGGCGATATCGTTGGGCGCGTGATCGCGAGCGCCGCCGGGCAGCAACACGCCTTCCAGCTTCACCGCGCGCCCGTCGGTGGCGACCAAAACGCCGTTCTGCTCCACACGCATGATCGCCAGATCGGCCATTTCGACGGGTGGCGCGCAGAGCGGCAGAGCAAGCGTCGGAGTCGCGCATAGGGTTGTCAAAAAGGCGATTGTGACGAGCCGTTTCATCATTCCATCACTCTGCTTCACGCTTTTTTGAGGGGAAAGCCAAACCTGCCCAAATGGTTGCCGGCCACAATGCTCGATTTTCAGCTGCTGCGGAGCCACACGCCGGACGCATGGGTAGCCATGCGTTACGAAAATTCGCGCTGCCCACACTTGGCCGCAATCGGCGAACAAGTCTATGACGTCGGCAATGACGAGGGCGTCATGGATCGTCAATTCTATTTGCTCAAGGCAGGCGTGCTGGTGTTGGCGATCGTCGCTGCCGGGGTCACGACGGGCTTTCAAACCGATCAACTGACTTCGCGTTTCGATAGCGTGCACTACAGCGCCTCGATCTACGCCGACTGCGCAACACACCGCGCCACGCACGCACTCACCCACGCGATGGGCACGTTGTTCGATCACCTGCGCGGGCGTTAGGCTTTCACCGCTTTCAAACTCACGCCGGCGGGTGGCGGCACTGAGTCCGGCACGAAGAAATCCGGCATCAGGTCTTTGGTTGGATCGACGCGATATTTGTCGAAGTCCGCCACGCCCTCGTTCGCCAGGAACGTGTCGTCGATCAGAAAATTTCCGGTGAACTCTTTCGCCTTCTTGTTGAAAACGATGTAGGCGGCATCGGACAGGATATCGACCGTGCGGCAATGCTTCATGCCTTCGTCGCCTGCCAGCGCGTTGCGGATGGCAGCGGTGGCGATGCCGGTGCGCGGCCACAGCGCGTTGAAGGCGATGCCCTCGTCCGCAAATTCCGCCGCCATGCCCAGCACGCACATGCTCATGCCGTATTTGGCCATCGAATAGGCGGTGTGGCCCGCAAACCATTTTGGGTTCATGTCCAGCGGCGGCGACAGATTCAGCACATGCGGATTGGCCGCTTTCTTCAAATACGGAATGCAGGTGCGGCTGACCAGATATGTGCCGCGCGCGTTTATGCCGTTCATCAGGTCATAGCGTTTCATGTCGGTCTGCAAGGTGCCGGTGAGCGAGATGGCGCTGGCGTTGTTCACGCAGATGTCGATGCCGCCGAATTTCGCCGCGGTCTGGTCCACAGCCGCCTGCACCTGATCTTCGAAGCGGATGTCGCAGACGATGGGCAGCGCCTTGCCGCCGGCGTCCTCGATCTCCTTCGCCGCGGTATAGATCGTTCCTGGCAGTTTGGGATTGGGCTCTGCCGTCTTGGCTGCGATGGCGACATTGGCCCCGTCGCGAGCGGCGCGAACGGCAATCGCCAGCCCGATGCCGCGCGATGCGCCGGAAATGAAAAGCGTTTTGCCTTTGAGGGACATCGCGTCCTCCTATGTGCCGAACCTGAGCCGTCGCCGCGAGCGCACGACGTGCGATCCGGCAATCAACTCCGCGAACCATTCCAGCCCTTCGAGATGGCGGCAGATGATGGCGAGTGCGCCCGTCAACGGTACGGCAAGGAAAAGTCCGCCCACGCCCCACACCAGCCCCCAGAACGTCAGCGAGAGAATGATGGCAAAGGGGCTGAGATCCAATGTGCGCCCCAGCAGTAGGGTCTCAATCACGCTGGTTATGAGGAAATGCGCCGCGAACAGAACGATCGCGATGACGAGTGCGGGGCCGAAGGTTCCGAACTGCGCCAGCGCCATCGCGGCGGGAAGCACCACGCCGACAGCGCCTACGGTGGGGATGTAAGTCAGAATGAACATTGCCAGCGCCCAGAAGCCGGCGAAATCCACACCCATCGCCCTGAGCAGCACATAAGTCACGACCGCCATCACTGCGCTTCCGAGCGTGCAGACGCCCAGATAGGTCTGCACCTGATGGCCGATGGCGCGAACGACCGCCTCGCCCTCTGCCTCACTGTTGTTCTTCTGAAAGCGCGCGATCTTTTCGGGAATGTGCCCCTGCTCCGCCAAGAGGAAGCCGACATAGATCAGGATCAGGGTGAGATCGATCAGCATGCCGCCGATCGACGCAGCGGCCGCTCCAAGGAAGCCGCGCACGCTTTCGTTTTGCGCCAGCGAGTCCGCATCGAGCGCGGGGATGGCAACGTGGAACGGCACGGTTTTCTGGATGAGAACTTGCACCTTGTGTGCCAGCTGCGGCAGATCCGTCGCC
>DASXHQ010000111.1:0-71419 GCA_036488415.1 Rhizomicrobium sp. | reverse complement strand
TCCGCGCCCCGGACCGGGTGGGGCTGCGGGGCAGGGCGGGCGCCGGCAGCGGCCGGGCCAATAAGCCGTTTTCCGTTGGCCGCATTTTCTGCCGCCAAGGCTTCCCTCACGGGGGAAAATGCTCTAAAGCGGCCCCCTTCGCGCGCCCTGTCACAGGGGCCGATGCGGGGGCGTAGCTCAGTTGGTTAGAGTGACGGCCTGTCACGCCGTAGGTCGCGGGTTCGAGCCCCGTCGCTCCCGCCATTTCTCCCACGAAGAAATGATCTCATCCAGTCGCGAGCCGCTCGCAACTGGCGCGCGGAAAGTCGCGGAATAATCTGTTTTCCCGCCGCGAATCTTGCTCTAAACCCGCGTTGCCAGCGGGCGATAAACTCTGTTACTGCACCCGCGAAATAACCAGGTTTTGCCCGCGCAAACGGCACGCCCGCGCGGTGGGCTGAACCAGTCAGGACCTAAGTCATGCAAGGCCTGCTGATCGAATATTTGCCGATCCTGCTGTTCATCGGGATCGCCGGGGGTGTGAGCCTCGCGCTGTTGCTGGTTCCCTTCATTGTCGCGCCGTCCAAGCCCGACCCCGAAAAGCTCTCCGCCTATGAGTGCGGCTTCCCCGCCTTCGGCGATGCGCGCATGAAGTTCGATGTGCGCTTCTATCTGGTGTCGCTGCTCTTCATCATTTTCGACCTTGAAGTGGCGTTCCTGTTCCCCTGGGCCATTACGCTGAAAGCCACCGGCGCCTTCGCCTTCTGGTCGATGATGGTGTTCCTGGGCGTGCTGACCGTCGGCTTCATCTATGAATGGAAGAAAGGCGCGCTCGAATGGGAGTGATCCTTCCCGCAGGTTCGGCAGCGCGCAGCGGCGTCGAGGGCGGCAATCCGGCCATCACCGACAACGATCCCTATTTCAAGCAGATGCAGGCCGAGATGCACGAGAAGGGTTTTCTCGTCGCCTCCGCCGATGCGCTCATCAACTGGGCGCGCACCGGCTCTCTGATGTGGATGACCTTCGGCCTCGCCTGCTGCGCGGTCGAGATGATGCAGGCGTCCATGCCGCGCTACGATCTGGAGCGCTTCGGCTTCGCGCCCCGCGCCTCACCGCGCCAGTCCGACGTGATGATCGTGGCCGGCACGCTGTGCAACAAAATGGCGCCCGCGCTGCGCAAGGTCTACGACCAGATGCCGGAGCCGCGCTATGTGATCTCGATGGGATCGTGTGCGAATGGCGGCGGCTACTATCACTATTCCTACTCCGTCGTGCGCGGCTGCGACCGCATCGTGCCGGTGGACATCTATGTGCCGGGCTGCCCGCCGACGGCGGAAGCTCTCGTCTATGGCGTGCTGCTGCTGCAGCGGAAGATCCGCCGCACCGGCAATATCGATCGCTGAGGGCAGATGGCGGACCTGAACGATCTTGGCGGAAAAATCAGTGCTGCGCTTTCCGGCGCAGTGAAGGCGTCGAATGTCTCGTTCGGCGAGCTGACGCTGGTGGTCGAATTGAACGACATCCCACGGACGATCAAGGCGTTGCGCGATCAGTTCGGCTTTACCATCCTGATCGATGTGACCGCGGTGGACTGGCCACAGCGGGCGAAGCGTTTCGACGTCGTCTATCATCTGCTTTCCACGAAGAATAACACGCGCGTCCGCGTGAAAGCCGAGACGGACGAGGGCACATCGGTGCCGACCATCGTGCCGCTGTTTCCCGCCGCCAACTGGTTCGAGCGCGAAACCTTCGACATGTATGGCGTGACCTTTGCCGATCATCCCGATCTGCGCCGCCTGCTCACCGATTACGGTTTCAGCGGTTATCCGCTGCGCAAGGATTTCCCGCTCACCGGCTTCGTCGAGCTTCGTTACGACGACGAGCAGAAGCGCGTGGTCTATCAGCCGGTAAAGCTGGTGCAGGAATTCCGCGATTTCGACTTCATGTCGCCGTGGGAAGGCGCGCCTTACATCCTGCCCGGTGACGAGAAGGCTTCAGCGCCGGAGAAGAAATCATGAGCGCTGTGCCGGACGTGAAAGTCGATGACGGCAGCGAGAACCCGCAGGTCACGATCAATTTCGGCCCGCAGCATCCCGCCGCGCACGGCGTGTTGCGCCTGGTGCTCGATCTGGACGGCGAAATCGTCACCCGCGTCGATCCGCATATCGGATTGCTCCATCGCGGCACCGAGAAGTTGATCGAGCACAAGACCTATCTGCAGGCCATCGGCTATTTCGACCGCCTCGATTACGTCGCGCCGATGAATCAGGAACATGCTTTCTGCATCGCCATCGAGCGGTTGACCGGCCTGGAAGTGCCGCGCCGCGGGCAGTTCGTGCGCGTTCTCTATTGCGAGATCGGCCGCATCCTCAATCACCTGTTGCAGGTGACGACACAGGCGCTAGACGTCGGCGCGCTCACGCCGCCGCTGTGGGGCTTCGAGGAACGCGAAAAGCTCATGGTGTTTTATGAGCGAGCGTCGGGTGCGCGCATGCACGCCAAATATTTTCGCCCCGGCGGCGTGCATGAAGATCTGCCGCCCGAACTCGTGGCCGACATCTACGAATGGACGAACCACTTTCCGAAGGTGCTGGACGACATCGAAGGCCTGCTCACCAACAACCGCATCTTCAAGCAGCGCAACGTCGATATCGGCGTGATCAACCGCGCCGATGCGGAAGCCTGGGGCATGTCCGGCGTGATGCTGCGTTCGACCGGCGTGGCCTGGGATTTGCGCCGCGCGCAGCCTTATGAAGTTTACAGCGAGCTGGATTTCCAGATCCCGGTTGGCAAGAACGGCGACAATTACGATCGCTATCTGATGCGCATGATGGAAATGCGCCAGGCAACGAAAATCATGCGCCAGTGCATCGAGAAGATGCCGGCCGGGCCGGTCGTCGCGGAGAACCACAAGATCGTGCCGCCGAAGCGCGGCGAGATGAAGCGCTCGATGGAAGCGCTCATCCATCACTTCAAGCTCTACACCGAAGGCTTCCATGTCCCGGCCGGCGAAGTGTACGCCGCCGTGGAAGCGCCGAAGGGCGAGTTCGGCGTCTATCTCGTCGCGGATGGAACGAACAAGCCCTACAAGTGCAAAATCCGCGCGCCGTCTTATCCGCATTTGCAGGCGATGGATTTCATGTGCCGCGGCCACATGCTGGCCGATATTTCCGCCGTGCTCGGCTCGCTCGACGTAGTGTTCGGAGAGGTGGACCGGTGAGATGGGGCCGCACACGTCTGGATGATTGGCTCGATGGAAAGTCATCGCGCGGAGTTGCATTCATTTTCGCGGCTTTGACGGTCTCGATCGTTGTTTCTGCTGCTGCCGACGGCAAGTTGACCATGACCGGAGTGATAATTGCCGGGATTGTCTCTGCCGTACTTGTCGGCCTTGGGGTGCTGTGGGTGTACGGGTTTGGAAAATTTGTCGACCGTATTTCCGTACCTATCGACCTGGGAAAGAGAATGAGAATTTATCTGGCGGTTCTGCTGATCGGGATTCTTATAGGTGGCTTATTGTTCATGCCGCGACTCCTTTCCGCTGCTGTTGGATTGGTGGGATCGAGATGAGCGTTCGCAGACTTTCCGAGCATCAGCCCGACAGCTTTGCGTTCAATGCGCAAAACAAGGCCGAAGTCGACAAGTGGATCGGGAAATTCCCGCAAGGCCGTCAGGCCTCGGCGGTGATCGCGGCCCTATGGATCGGGCAGGAGCAGGAAGGCTGGGTGACCAAGCCGATGATCGAGGACGTCGCGCGGCTTCTTTCAATGCCTTACATCCGCGTTTTGGAAGTCGCCACTTTCTATACGATGTTCAATCTGGAGCCGGTGGGCGATCATCTGGTGCAGGTCTGCACCACAACGCCGTGCTGGCTGCGCGGTTCTGACGATGTTGTCGCTGCCTGCAAGAAGCATATCGCGCCGACGCAGCACACGGTTTCGGCGGATGGCAAGTTCTCGTGGATGGAAGTCGAATGCCTCGGTGCCTGCGTGAATGCGCCGATGCTGCAGATTGGCAAGGATTTCTACGAGGACCTCGACGGCCCCACGACTGAGAAACTTCTCGAAGCCTTCCGGCGCGGCGAAACGCCAAAACCGGGCCCGCAGAATTACGGCCGCGTCTCGTCGGAACCGCAGGGCGGCGCGCTGACGCTGAAAGACCCGCAGCTTTATAACGGCGGCTACAGCCGCATGGAGCAGAGCGGCGGCGCTGAATCTGGCGCAAACGCGAAAATGCCAAATCCGGGTGCCGAGCAACGCGAAGCGCCCGCACAGAAACCACCGGGAGCGGCCACATAATGCTCGCCGATAAAGATCGCATCTTCACCAATCTCTACGGTTTCGAGGACCTCGGTCTGGAAGCCGCAAAGCGCCGTGGCGCGTGGGACGGCACCAAGCAGATTCTGGAGCGCGGCATAGACGCAATCATCGATGAGATGAAGAAGTCGGGCCTGCGCGGCCGTGGCGGCGCCGGATTCCCGACCGGCCTGAAATGGTCCTTCATGCCGAAGGAAGTGAAAGAGCGTCCGCATTATCTCGTCGTGAACGCGGATGAATCCGAGCCGGGCACCTGCAAGGACCGGGACATCATGCGCAACGATCCGCACACGCTGGTGGAAGGCTGCCTGATCGCCAGCTTCGCGATGCGCGCGCATGTTGCTTATGTCTATGTGCGCGGCGAGTTCATCCGCGAGCGCGAGGTGCTGCAGCGCGCGATTGACGAGGCTTATGCCGCCAAGCTCGTGGGCAAGGACAACATCCACGGCTACCCCTTCGACATTTATATGCATCACGGCGCGGGCGCTTACATCTGCGGTGAGGAAACCGCGCTGCTCGAAAGCCTCGAAGGCAAGAAGGGCCAGCCGCGCCTGAAGCCGCCGTTCCCGGCGAACTCCGGCGTTTGGGGTTGCCCCACCACCGTGAACAATGTGGAGAGCATCGCCGTTGCGCCGACGATCCTGCGCCGCGGCGCCGGCTGGTTCGCGGGCATCGGCCGCCCGAACAACACCGGCACCAAGGTCTTCTGCATCAGCGGCCATGTGAACAAGCCGTGCAATGTGGAAGAAGAGATGGGCATTCCGCTGCGCGAGCTGATCGAGAAGCATGCCGGCGGCGTGCGCGGCGGCTGGGACAATCTGCTCGCCATCATTCCGGGTGGCGCATCCGTCCCGCTGATCCCCAAATCGATCTGCGACGACGTGCTGATGGATTTCGACTCATTGAAGAACGTGCAGTCGGGTCTCGGCACCGCCGCCGTCATCGTGATGGACAAGTCCACCGACATCGTGAAGGCGATCACGCGCCTTGCCTATTTCTACAAGCATGAAAGCTGCGGCCAGTGCACGCCGTGCCGCGAAGGCACCGGCTGGATGTGGCGCGTGATGAAACGCATGACCGTCGGCGACTCCAATCCCGCGGAGATCGATCTGTTGCAGGACGTCACCAAGGAAGTGGAAGGCCATACGATCTGCGCGCTCGGCGATGCGGCGGCGTGGCCGATCCAGGGTTTGATCCGGCATTTCCGCCCGGAACTCGAGCGCCGCATGGCCGCGCGCAAAGTGGCGGCGGAGTAGGGAGATGCTGAAGTTCATCCACGAATTCGAAGAAGACCCTGCGCTAGGCGACCTTTCGGTCGAAATCTCTCCGCCCGAGGGGGCTATTATCGGTATTCGAGTCGATGGAAATGCCGTACCGCTTTACGCGAACTCATCTGGATTTACGCATCTTGCAAAGGTCTTCGCAGAGTTGGGTGTGCGAGATCTAGAAGAAGAATTTCACTTTCATGTCGGGCCGAATTTCGAAGCGAGCGGCTATGATCATGGCAAAGAACTGACCGTGATGCGTTTGAGCCGAGTGCTTCCTGATAACGAAAAGCAAGTTGGGGGCGCGAACTGATGGCCAGTCGCAAGCTCAACGTCAACGGCGTCGAAATCGAAGCGGATGACAACATCACGCTGTTGCAGGCCTGCGAGCAGGCGGGCGCGGAGATTCCGCGCTTCTGCTATCACGAGCGTCTGTCGGTGGCCGGCAATTGCCGCATGTGCCTCGTCGAGTGGGTCGGCGCGCCGAAGCCGCAGGCAAGCTGCGCGTTGCAGGTTCGCGATATCTTCCCGAACAAGGATGGCACGCCCGCCAACATCCGCACCAATTCGCCCGTCGCCCAGAAAGCGCGCGAAGGCGTGATGGAATTCCTGCTCATCAATCATCCGCTCGATTGTCCGATCTGCGATCAAGGCGGGGAGTGCGATCTGCAGGATCAGGCGATGGGCTATGGCCGCGGGGCGTTCCACCGCTTCAACGAGAACAAGCGCGCGGTCGAAGACAAATATATGGGCCCGCTGATCAAGACGATCATGACCCGCTGCATCCAGTGCACGCGCTGCGTGCGCTTCGCCACCGAAGTGGCCGGCGTGCCCGATCTCGGCGCCACCGGCCGCGGCGAGGACATGGAGATCACGACCTATCTGGAGAAGGCGTTCTCGTCGGAGTTGTCCGGCAACGTCGTCGATCTGTGCCCGGTCGGCGCGCTGACCTCGAAGCCTTACGCGTTCAACGCGCGTCCGTGGGAATTGCGCAAGACCGAGTCCATCGACGTGATGGACGCGCAGGGCGTGAATATCCGCGTCGATGCGCGCGGGCCCCAAGTGCTGCGTGTGCTTCCGCGCCTGAACGAAGACGTGAACGAGGAATGGATTTCCGACAAGGCGCGCCATGCCTGCGATGGTCTGAACCGCCAGCGTCTCGACAAGCCCTATGTAAAGAAGAACGGCAAGCTCGTTCCCGCGACGTGGGGCGAAGCCTTCGCTGCGATTGCCGCGCGTATGTCCGCGACGAAGCCGGAAAAGATGGCCGCCGTTGTTGGCGATCTGGCGGCGGCGGAAGAGATCAAGGCGCTGAAAGACATGATGCTGTCCTATGGCGATGTGAATCTCGAGTGCCGTCAGGACGGATCGAAGGTCGGGGGCGGCCCGCGCCAGTCATGGCTGTTCAATTCCACCATCGCCGGTGCCGATAGCGCCGACGCGATCCTGCTGATCGGCGCGAACCCGCGTTGGGAAGCACCTGTGCTGAACGCGCGCATCCGCAAAGCGTGGGTGAACGGCCCGGTGAAGATCGCCAATATCGGCGCGCCGGTCGATCTCACCTATCCGGTCGAACAGCTTGGCGGCGCGGATGTGTTGTCCGGCGTTGCCGATGGCAGCCATGCCTTCCTGAAGGTTCTGAAAGATGCGCAGCGCCCGATGATCATTATAGGCTCCGGCGCGGTCGCGCGTGCGGATGGCGCTGCGATCCTCCATCTCGCCGCGAAGATCGCCGGCGACACAGGCGCCATCGGCCCGGCCGGCACGCCGGCGGAAGGCGGCTGGGTCGGTTTCAACGTGCTGCACACCGCTGCCTCGCGCGTGGGTGCGCTCGATCTTGGTTTCGTCAAAGGCCAGGACATGGCCGGCATTCTTGGCGGCGGCATGGAGTTCGTGTGGCTGCTCGGCGCCGACGAGTTCGACGTGAACAAGCTCGGCAACGCCTTCGTCGTCTATCAGGGTACGCATGGCGATGCTGGCGCGCATCGCGCCGATGTCATTCTTCCGGGCGCGGCTTACACCGAGAAGGAAGGCCTTTACGTCAATTTCGAAGGCCGCGTGCAGCGCACGAAGCGGGCCGTGTTCCCGCCGGGCGATGCGAAGGAAGACTGGGCGATCATCCGCGCTTTCTCGCAGGTCGCCGGCAAGACGCTGCCCTATGACGACCGCGACGCGCTGCATCAGGCGATGTACAAAGACGCGCTCACCTTCAAGGATATGCACGAAGCGCCCGCGCATCTGGGCGCCGATCCGGCCGTATGGGGCGCCATCGGTAAGGCGGGCACGATCGACGGCAAAGCACCGCTCGAATGCGCGATCCGCGATTTCTATCTCACCAACCCGATCGCGCGCGCGAGCGAGACGATGGCCGAGTGCAGCCGCGTCTTCGCAAGCGGGCCGCAGCAGATGGCGGCGGAGTAGGCGATGGTGCTTGTCCCTTTCCTGAACTGGCTCGCGCTGCACATCTATGGCGAGACGCCGCCCTGTTGGGTCGCGTGGACGATTGGGCAAATCATTGTGATGGCCGTTGTCTGCCTTGTGCTGATGCTCGGCGTGGCCGCTGTCATTCTGGCCGACCGCAAGATCTGGGCGGCGGTGCATCTGCGCCGCGGCCCGAACGTGGTGGGCCCGTTCGGCCTGTTCCAGACTCTGGCTGATGCTTTCAAGTTTCTGTTCAAGGAGCCGATCATTCCGTCGGGCGCGAATAAGGTTTTGTTTCTGCTGGCGCCGCTCATCACCTCGACCTTGGCGCTGGCCGCCTGGGCCGTGTTGCCGGTGAGCGCCGGCGTGGCGTTCTCCAACATCAATGTGGGAATTCTTTATCTCTTCGCGATCTCTTCGCTCAGCGTTTATGGCGTGATCGTGGCGGGTTGGGCATCCAACTCCAAATACCCCTTCCTCGCCTCCCTCCGCGCCGCCGCGCAGATGGTGTCCTACGAAGTCTCCATCGGCTTCGTGATGATCACGGTTCTGCTATTCGCGGGCTCGCTCAATCTTTCGGCCATCGTGGAAGCGCAGCGCAATGGCTGGTTCGTGTTCACGATGCTGTTTCCGATGTTCATCATCTTCTTCGTCTCGTCGCTGGCGGAAACGCAGCGCCCGCCGTTCGACCTGCTGGAAGCGGAGTCCGAACTCGTTGCCGGCTTCATGACGGAATACTCCGCCACGCCGTTCCTGCTCTTCTTCCTCGGCGAATATCTCAACGTGATGCTGCTGTGCGGATTGATGACCGTGCTGTTCTTCGGCGGATGGCTGCCGCTCTGGAGCATCGCGCCGTTCACCTTTGTCCCCGGCTTCATCTGGTTCCTGCTGAAGGCGGTTTTCATTTTCTTCCTGATGGCGATGGTGAAGGCGATCGTGCCGCGCTATCGCTACGACCAACTCATGCGCCTCGGCTGGAAGGTGTTCCTGCCAGTGTCGCTGCTTTGGGTCGTGCTCACTGCGGGTTGGGTTGTTTACCGCTCAGGAGGCTTCTGATGGCTTCGCTTGATCGCACCGCGCGCAACATCTTCCTGTGGGATTTCGTCTCCAGTTTCTTCCTGGCGATGCGCTACTTCTTCCGGCCGAAGGTGACGTTGAACTATCCGTTCGAGAAAGGTCCGCTGTCGCCGCGCTTCCGCGGCGAACATGCGCTGCGCCGCTATCCGAACGGCGAGGAACGCTGCATCGCTTGCAAGCTGTGCGAAGCGATTTGCCCGGCGCAAGCGATCACCATCGAAGCCGAGCCGCGGGCCGACGGTTCGCGCCGCACCACGCGCTACGACATCGACATGGTGAAATGCATCTATTGCGGCCTCTGCCAGGAAGCCTGCCCGGTGGATGCCATCGTAGAAGGCCCGAATTTCGAATTCGCCACCGAGACGCGCGAAGAGCTCTATTACGACAAGAACCGGCTGCTCGCGAATGGCGACCGCTGGGAGCCGGAAATCGCGCGCAACCTCGAACTGGATGCGCCCTACCGATGATAGTGCGCACCATCATCTTCGCGAAGGAGGTCGGCTGATGTCTCTTGCCGATATCCAGGCGCGTGCGCGCTCCAAGGCGGGCAATGCCGATCCGAAGACGCGGGCGAAATATTTCCACGCCGCGAACAACGCGAGGAAGATCGCGAATCTGAAGGCGGAAGGCTGGGTGATCCCGCTGTCCGAATGGCTCGGCCACAACAATGGGCCGGACTGGTTCGCGAGCGAGCTGTTCATTGACTGGTGCTGGAAGCAGGCACATGCGAAAGCTTGGGCCGCGCCGACGCAGGAAATCGGCGTCCGCCGCGCCCGCAAAGCGGAAGCGCTGGGCGTGACCTACAAGCAATATGTTTTAGAAATTCTGGAGCGCGGCCGCTATCTCGACGAAGAGACCGCCGCAGAATTGCGAATGCACTGATGCTGCTGCAAGCCATCGCTTTCTATCTCTTCTCGACCGTGCTGCTGATCTCGGCACTGCTGGTCGTGTCGTCGCGCAATCCGGTGCATTCGGTACTGTTCCTGATCTTCGCCTTCTTCAACGCCGCAGGCCTGTTCGTGCTTTTGGGCGCGGAGTTCCTGGCGATGATCCTAATCGTTGTTTACGTCGGCGCGGTGGCGGTGCTGTTCCTCTTCGTCGTGATGATGCTCGATGTGGACTTCGAGGACCTGAAGAAAGGCGCGCTGCAATATCTTCCGCTTGGCGCGCTCATCGGCCTCGGCATGGCCGCTGAATTGGCGATGGTCGGCCTTGTGTGGAAATTCGCGCCGGCATCGGCGGGCGCGCGCGCATCCGCAACGCCAGCCGGCATGACCAACACCGAAGCGCTCGGCCACATTCTCTATACGGACTATGTCTATTACTTCCAGATCGCGGGGCTGGTGCTGCTGGTCGCGATGATCGGCGCCATCGTGCTCACACTTCGCGCGCGGCCCGGTGTTCGCCGCCAGTCGATCCCGGTGCAGAACGCGCGCACCCCGGCGATGGCGATGGAAATGCACGACGTGAAACCGGGGCAGGGGGCGTAACATGACCATCGGCCTGGGGCATTATCTGGCGCTCGCTGCGATCCTGTTCACCATCGGGGTGTTCGGCATCTTCCTGAACCGCAAGAACGTCATCATCATCCTGATGTCGATCGAGCTGATCCTGCTCGCGGTGAACATCAACTTCGTGGCGTTCTCCGCTTACCTGCACGATCTGGTGGGGCAGGTGTTCGCGCTGTTCGTGCTCACCGTCGCCGCCGCCGAAGCGGCCATCGGCCTTGCCATTCTCGTGGTCTATTTCCGCAACCGCGGCTCCATCGCCGTGGAAGACGTCAACGTCATGAAAGGCTGAGCGTGTACGCGAGCATCGTCTTTCTTCCCATCATCGGTTCGGCTATCGCGGGCTTGTTCGGCCGCATCATCGGCGCGCGCGCGAGCGAGTTGGTAACAACCGTGCTGCTGTTCGTATCCGCGGCGCTGTCCTGCTACGTTTTCTATGATGTGACGGTGCTGGGCCACGGCGCCATCGTTCAGATCATGCCGTGGATCACGTCGGGCGATTTCGAGGCGGATTGGACGATCCGCGTGGACACCTTGACCGCCGTGATGCTGGTGGTGGTGACGGGGGTGTCCTCGCTCGTGCACCTCTATTCCATCGGCTACATGCACGACGATCCGAGCCGTCCGCGGTTCTTCTCCTATCTGTCGCTCTTTACCTTTGCGATGTTGATGCTGGTGACGGCCAACAACTTCCTGCAGATGTTCTTCGGCTGGGAAGGCGTGGGCCTCGCATCTTATCTACTCATCGGCTTCTGGTATGAGCGTCCCTCCGCCAACGCTGCCGCGATGAAAGCCTTCATCGTGAACCGCGTGGGCGATTTCGGATTCGCGCTGGGCATCTTCGGCGTGTTCTTCATCTTCCACACGCTGGATTTCGATACCGTGTTCCGCGCCGCGCCCGCGATGGTGGGCCACACCTTTCATTTCGGAAGCTGGGACGTGGACGTGCTGACCACGCTCTGCCTGTTGCTGTTCGTCGGCGCGATGGGCAAGTCGGCGCAGATCGGCCTGCACACCTGGTTGCCGGACGCGATGGAAGGCCCCACGCCCGTTTCCGCGCTGATCCATGCCGCGACAATGGTGACCGCGGGCGTCTTCCTCGTCTGCCGCTGCTCGCCGATGTTCGAACACGCGCCCAAGGCGCTCGAGTTCGTCACTTTCATCGGTGCGACGACCGCCTTCTTCGCCGCGACCGTCGGCCTGTTCCAGAACGACATCAAGCGCGTGATCGCCTATTCGACCTGTTCGCAGCTGGGTTACATGTTCGCCGCCGCCGGCGTGTCGGCTTACGGCAACGCCATGTTCCATCTCTTCACGCATGCCTTCTTCAAGGCGTTGCTGTTTCTCTCCGCCGGCGCGGTGATCCACTCGATGCATCACGAGCAGGACATGCGGAAGATGGGCGGTCTCGCGAAATATCTGCCTTTCACCTGGGCGATGATGCTGATCGGCAATCTGGCGCTGACGGGCGTGGGCATTCCGCTGCTCGGCATCGGCACGGCGGGCTTCTATTCAAAAGACGGCATCATCAACGCCACGTTCCTTTCGAACGGCAGCATGGGCCAATACGCCTTCTGGCTCACACTGATCGCGGCGGGCATGACGGCATTCTATTCCTGGCGCCAGTTCCTGATGACATTCCACGGCCCTTATCGCGGCGCGGAGCATCAGCATCTTAGCCATGCCGATGTGGACACGCATGCGCATGCCGAGCCGGATTCAAGCCACGAGCATGGCCACGCGGTCAAACTCTCCGAGGTCCATGAATCGCCGCTCTCCATGCTGATCCCGCTGGCGCTGCTGGCAGCGGGCGCGCTGTTCGCTGGTGCGGCATTCAATCATGTGTTCGTCGGCATCGACGCCGGCGGTTTCTGGCGCACGTCGCTGGGGGCGGTCACGGGCCATCATGGGGCCGAAGCGGAAGTGCCGTTGTGGGTCGAACTGGCACCGATCATTCTCACAATCATCGGCTTCGGCATCGCTTATTACTATTATGTGCTGCATCCCGACCTGCCGCCGAAGATGGCGGCGCGGAAAGGCCCGCTCTACACCTTCGTCTACAACAAATGGTATTTCGACGAGCTCTACGATTTTCTCTTTGTGCGCCCGGCCATGTGGATCGGCCGCACATTGTGGAAGGTCGGCGACGGCAAGATCATCGATGGGCTGGGGCCTGACGGTATTGCCGCCCGCGTCATGGATGTGACGCGCGAAACGGTGCGCATCCAGTCGGGTTATGTCTATCACTATGCGCTAGCGATGCTGGCGGGCGTGCTGGTGCTGATCACCTGGTTCATGGTGGCGGGAGGCGCGCTATGAGCCATCTTCCGATCCTCTCCATCGTCACCTTCCTGCCGATGGTGGCAGCACTGTTCATCCTCCTTGCAGGCGGCAGCGAGCAGACCCGCGCCAACACCGCGCGCTGGGTGGCGCTGATCGCCACACTCGCCGACCTCGCCGTCGCCATTTACATCTGGGCGAAATTCGATGGTTCATCCGCCGCGTTCCAGTTCGTGGAGCGCGCGCAATGGCTGGGTGGCAACATCACCTATCACATGGGCGTGGACGGAATTTCCGTGCTGTTTGTGGTGCTCACCGCAATCCTGATGCCGTTTTGCATTTTGGCGAGCTGGAAATCGGTCGAGACACGCGTGCCGGAATACATGATCGCGTTCCTTGCGCTGCAAACGCTGATGATCGGCGTGTTCTGCGCGCTCGATCTCGTCCTCTTCTATGTGTTCTTCGAGGGCGGCCTGATCCCGATGTTTCTCATCATCGGCGTGTGGGGCGGCAAGCGGCGCGTTTATGCCAGCTTCAAGTTCCTCCTCTATACGCTGCTCGGCTCGGTGCTGATGCTGCTGGCCATCCTGTGGATGTATCTTTACACCGGTACCACCGACATCGAGACGCTGCTGAACACGGCGCATTTCCCGGTGGCGATGCAGGGCTTCCTCTGGTTCGCCTTCTTCGCCAGCTTCGCGGTGAAGATGCCGATGTGGCCGGTGCACACATGGCTTCCCGACGCGCATGTCGAAGCGCCCACCGCTGGCTCCGTGATCCTCGCGGGCATCCTCCTGAAGATGGGCGGCTATGGCTTCCTGCGCTTCTCGCTGCCGATGTTCGCCAGCGCCTCCGCCACCTTCACGCCGTTCGTGTTCACGCTCTCCATCGTTGCCATCATCTACACCTCTTATGTCGCGCTCGCGCAGGAGGACGTGAAGAAGCTGATCGCTTACTCGTCCGTCGCGCATATGGGCTTCGTGACGATGGGCCTGTTCACGCTTACCCATCAGGGCGTGGAAGGCGGCATCTTCCAGATGCTGAGCCACGGTATCGTCTCCGGCGCGCTCTTTCTCTGTGTCGGCGTGATCTATGATCGCATGCACACCCGCGAAATCTCCGCCTATGGCGGCCTTGTCGCGCGCATGCCGATCTACGCCGCGTGCTTCATGGTGTTCACGCTGGCCAATGTCGGCTTGCCGGGCACGGGCGGCTTCGTCGGCGAATTCCTGACCATGCTGGGCGCATTCCGCGTGAACACCTGGGTCGCGATCTTCGCCGCCACGGGCACGATCTTGTCCGCGGCTTACATGCTCTACCTCTATTGGCGTGTGATTTTCGGCAAGCTGGTAAAGCCGAGCCTGATGGCCATTCAGGATCTGTCCGCGCGCGAGATCGCCATTCTGGCGCCACTGGTGGTCGCCACGATTATCATGGGTGTCTATCCGAACTTCGTGTTCAAGGTGACGAGCGCTTCGGTGGAGCACTTGCTGGATCAGAACAAGCAGGCGCTGGCCATCGATCACGCGCCCAAGCTGGCCTCCATTGCGAAGGTGACGCCGTGACGATCTCCGCCAACCTCACGGTTCTCATCCCGGAGCTGATCATGGCCATCGGTGCGATGGCGCTGCTTTTGTTTGGCGCGATCCGTGGCGAAAAGGGCATCGCGCTCGTCTCCACGTTGGCGATCATCCTCATGGCCGCCGCCGCATGGTTCGTGGTGATGCCGGTGTCGCATGATCCGCGCGCATTCGGCGGCGCGTTCGTGGTCGATGATTTCGCGCGCTTCGCGAAGATCCTGATCCTGCTGGGTTCCGCAGCAACGCTCCTGATGGCGCAGGACTTTCTCGTCTCACAGGGCTTGGACAAGTTCGAGTTTCCGGTTCTGGTGCTGCTTGCCACCACCGGCATGATGCTGATGGTCTCCGCCTCCAGCTTCATCGCGCTTTATATGGGCCTGGAGCTGCAGAGCCTCGCGCTCTATGTGCTGGCCGCATTCCACCGCGACTCCCTGCGCTCCACTGAAGCGGGCCTCAAATATTTCGTCCTCGGCGCGCTGTCGTCCGGCATGATGCTCTACGGCATCTCGCTGATTTACGGCTTCACCGGCACAACGGACTTCGCCACCATCGCCCATGTCGCCACGGCTGGGCATATCGGCGTTGGGCTGATCTTCGGCATCGTGTTCCTGATCTCCGGCCTCGCTTTCAAGGTTTCCGCCGTGCCGTTCCACATGTGGACGCCGGACGTCTATGAAGGCGCGCCGACGCCGATCACCGCCTTCTTCTCCATGTCGCCGAAGGTGGCGGCGATGATCCTGTTCGTGCGCGCCATGCTGGGGCCGTTCCCCGATGCGATCCACCAATGGCAGCAGATCGTTGTCGTCATCTCCGTATTGTCGATGGCGCTGGGTTCTTTCGCGGCCATCGGGCAGGTCAACATCAAGCGCCTGATGGCCTACAGCTCCATCGGCCACATGGGCTATGCACTCTTGGGTCTTGCCGCCGGTACCACACAAGGCGTGCAGGGCGTGCTTATCTATATGCTGATCTACGTCATCACCAATGCCGGTGTATTCGTCTGCATCCTGCAGATGCGCCGCCACGGCGAGCAGGTGGAAACCATCGCCGATCTCGCGGGCCTCGCGCGCACGCAGCCGAAGCTGGCCTTCGCTTTCGCCGCACTGATGTTTAGCCTTGCCGGCATTCCGCCGCTCGCGGGCTTCTTTGCCAAGTTCTATGTCTTCATGGCCGCCATCGAAGCGCACCTTTACATCCCGGCGGTGCTGGGCGTGCTCGCGAGCGTGGTGGGCGCGTATTATTATCTGCGCATTGTGAAGATCATCTATTTCGACGAGCCCGCGCCGGTGTTCGATGGCGTCCTTGGCCCGCGCCTTGGCACGATCCTCGTCGGGTCCGGACTCTTCTCCGTGCTTTTCGTCGTCGGGGCTGCGCCGCTGGTTGCTGCCGCCACCAGCGCGGCGCACGCGCTTTTGCCGTGAGTACCTGGCCTTCGGGCTACGAATTGCGCGAGTTCACCGAGATCGATTCCACCAATGAAGAGGCGCGCCGCCTTGCCGCCACAGGCGAGCGCGGTCCCGTCTGGCTGCGTGCCGACCGGCAGACGGCGGGGCGGGGCAGGCGTGGCCGTGCCTGGGAATCGCCGACAGGCAATCTCGCCGCAACGCTGCTCATCGCGCCCGGCAGGCCCGCATCGGAATGCGCGCAGCTCTCCTTCGTGACCGCCATCGCCGCCGCCGATACCGTCTCGGGCTTCGCGCCTTCGTCCGAAATCAAGGTGAAATGGCCCAACGATGTCTTGGCGAACGGGAAGAAGCTCGCCGGCATCCTTCTGGAATCGGCCAGCGGCAGTGACGGCGCGCTCACCTTTCTCGCCATCGGCCTCGGCATGAACCTCGCGCATTTTCCGCCGGACACCGAATTTCCGGCGACGTCGCTTGCCGCATTGGGCGTTTCCGTCCCGTCAGCGTCCACAGCGCTCGCGCAACTCGCCGCCCACTTCGCGAAATGGTATGACATCTGGATGACGAGTGGGTTTCCGCCCATCCAGGACGCATGGCTTGCCCGCGCCGCCGGGCTGGGCACGCGCATCCGCGCGCGTCTCACGCAGGAAGAAACGTCGGGCGTGTTCGAAGGTATCGATGGCACCGGCGCGCTCATTCTGCGCGAGAGCAAGGATCGCGTTCGAACCATCGCCGCCGGAGAGGTCTTTTTCTGATGCTGCTCTGCATCGACGCCGGCAATACCAATATCGTCTTCGCGGTCCATGACGGCACGGAAGTCCGCGCCGAATGGCGCGCGGTGACAGAGACGACGCGCACGGCCGACGAATACGCCGTGCTTCTGCAACCGCTACTGCAATTCAATGGGATCTCCTTCGGCGATTTCGACGCCGCCATTATTGCAACGGTGGTGCCGGCAGCGCTGTTCGACCTGCGCTCCTTCTGCCGCCGTTACCTCAAGGCGGAGCCTCTCGTCATCGGCGATGAGAATGTCGATCTCGGCATCGAGGTGCACACCGACCGTCCCGCCGCTGTGGGCGCGGATCGCCTCGTCAACACCGTCGCGGCGCATGAGCGCTATAAGGGCGCGCTGATCGTTGTGGACTTCGGCACCGCCACGACCTTCGACATCGTCGATGAAAACGGCAATTACGAAGGCGGCGTCATCGCGCCGGGCGCCAATCTTTCCGCCGAAGCGTTGCATCAGGCGGCGGCCATGCTGCCCCGCGTCGCCGTCCAGCGGACGCAAAGCATCATCGGCAAAGATACCGTGCCCGCCATGCAGTCCGGACTCTATTGGGGCTATATCGGCCTGATCGAAGGACTGATCGCGCGCATCAAGGAAGAATACGGAAAGCCCATGACCGTGATCGGCACCGGCGGCCTGGCCAACGCTTTTCACAAACAGACCACGGCGATCGATTATCTCGATCCCGACCTCACCATTCGCGGCCTCGTCATGATCTACAAGCGCAACGCCGCCAACTGCGGAAAGCCGCAAGCCTGATGGCGCAATCTTTGGACGAGCTGGTCCTGTTGCCGCTGGGCGGGGCAGGCGAAATCGGCATGAACTTCAACGCTTATGGCTTCGGCCCGCCCGACGAGCGCAAATGGATCGTGGTCGATTGCGGTGTGCTGTTCGGCCGCGAGACCGATACGCCCGGTGTCGATGTCATCATGCCGGACATCCGTTACCTCGAGGAACGCAAGCAAGATGTCCTCGCTATCGTTCTCACCCATGCCCATGAAGATCATATCGGCGCCATTGGCTATCTCTGGCCGAAGCTGATGTGCCGGCTATACGCCACGCCGTTCACGGCACGGCTGATGGAAGACAAACTCGCTGAAGCGGGGCTTCAGGATCACGTCAAGCCGCGCATCGTGAAGCTGGGCGGGCGGATCAAGCTCGGTCCGTTCGACGTCGAATTCCATTCCATCACCCATTCCATTCCCGAACCCAATGCCCTTGTCATCCGCACGCCGCTCGGCACGGTGATGCACACCGGTGACTGGAAGCTCGATCCCGATCCCTTGATCGGCGAGGCGACGGATGAAGCCGCCTTCCGCCGCATCGGCGATGAAGGCGTGCTGGCGATGGTGTGCGATTCCACCAATGCGCTGGTGCAGGGCCATTCCGGCTCCGAAGCGGACGTGAAGAAGGGCCTCACCGATCTTATCGGCACATTGAAAGGCAAGGTCGCGGTCACAGGTTTCGCCTCCAATCTCGCGCGCCTGCAAAGCGTGGCGGAGGCAGCGCGCGCGCATGGACGCGAAGTCGCGCTGGTCGGCCGCTCGATGCACCGCATCACCGGCGCGGCGCGCGAGACGGGTTACATGAAAGACTTTCCGCGTGTGATCGACGAGGACGAAGCGGCGCAGCTTCCCTCCGATCGCGTGCTTTATCTGTGCACCGGCAGCCAGGGCGAACCGCGGGCGGCGCTGGCGCGGATCGCGCGCGGCGATCATCCGACGGTGACGCTGGGCGAGGGCGATGCCGTGATCTTCTCGTCGCGCATCATTCCCGGCAACGACATCGCCATCCACGAATTGCACAACCAGCTTTCCGCGCTGGGTGTGGAGGTGCTGACGGTCGAGGACCACTTCGTCCACGTCTCCGGCCATCCGGCGCGCGAGGAATTGTCGGAGATGTACCGCTGGGTGCGCCCGCAGATTGCGGTGCCGGTGCATGGCGAGTTGCGCCACATGGCCGAGCATGCGCGGCTCGCGCGTTCGCTGCAGGTGCCGCAGGCCGTGGTGATCCAGAACGGCGATATGCTGCGCCTGGCGCCGGGCCGCGCGATGGTGATCGACGAAGTGCCTTCCGGCCGGGTTTATATGGACGGCCGCGTGATGACGGAGGCCGATGAAGGCCTCACCCGCCACCGCCGTGCAATGGCCTTCGCGGGCTTCATCGGCGTCACACTCGCGCTGGATGCCAAGGGCCGGATCGCCGGCGAACCGTCTTATTTCTTCGAAGGCGTGCCGGCGGATGTGCAGGAACCCGTGCGCGACGCCGTGGCGGAAACGATCAAGCGCCACAATCCGAAACGCGCGGATGAAGAAGATCTGAAGGAACAAGTCCGCCGCGCCGCCCGCCGCGCCGGCAACGACGCCTGGGGCAAAAAGCCCGTGACGCGGGTGGAGATTGTTTGGGTGTAAGTTCAACTGTCATGGCCCGCCGGAGTGCGGGCCACCCAGTTGCAATCTGACGTGCCGGTGCAGAATATTGCTGAGCATAATTTCGCAAAGTCGAGCGGTATCACCTGGGTGGCCCGCATTTGCGGGCCATGACAGTATTTGTTTGGGAGTTTCGGAATGATCGGCCGTTTGAATCACGTCGCCATCGCGACCAAGGACATCAAGAAAGCGGCAGCGGTCTATCGCGACACGCTGGGCGGCAAGGTTTCCGGCGAAGTGCCGCAGCCCGATCATGGCGTGACGACGGTGTTCGTCGATCTGGGCAACACCAAGATCGAATTGCTGGAGCCGCTGGGCGAGAATTCCCCGATCGCGAAATTCCTGGAGAAAAACCCCAACGGGGGCATGCATCACGTCTGCTACGAAGTGGACGACATCTACGCCGCGCGCGACCAGATGAAGAAGATGGGCGCCACCATCACCGGCACGGGCGAGCCGCGCATTGGCGCGCATGGCAAGCCGGTGATCTTCCTGCACCCGAAGGATTTCGTCGGCACCTTGGTGGAATTGGAGCAGGCGTGATTGGCGCGGCGGTCCATAGCGCGGTTCTCATTAGTGCTTTCGCCGGCTTCTTCTTTCTGGCGCTCTTCTGCCTGTTCCCGGTGGGATTGGGTGCGGTCGATCCCGAAACCGGCGCGCCGCTGTCGCCCATGCTCGGCCGCAAGGCGCTGATTGCTCTTGGTATCGCGACGGTGTTGTGGATAGCCTTCTATGCGCTGATCGCGTTCAAGGTCGTCGATCTCTAGTGTGCGGCGAAGAAATTTTCTGTCACCAGATTTCTATGAGACTGGAACCTTCTCCCACTCTAATTCAAAGACGAGATCGCGCTTATCAAAATGGCCTAGGCCGTTACTACATTCATAGAGTTTTCGATTGCGAGAAATAGTCGTTACGACCATGGCCGCATTGCCGGTGAAGTTATCTTCGGTCACAAACCCTGCAGAGTGACGAACTCTATATTTGTTATGAACCATAAGCGGCTGACCGTCAGAGCGTACGCGGTAGACTACCTCTCGCGGCAAATTTGCTTCGTCCCAAATTTCAATTGCAGTTACCCAACTCCCGTCTGACATCCGAATTCTGCCAGGTTTTCTGATAGCCAGAATAACGGCATTGTCACTGTAAACAGAATCTCCAATGAACTTCACACTGACGTCTGCGGCGGTGGGAATTTGGACGGAATCCATCTGAACAACGATGACATCGTCGATGCGTATGGGTGCGCCGCCACTCTCTAAAAACTGCTGCTGGAGAGATTTAGGCAAGTCCTTAACCCTTCATCCGCACCAGCCAATATATCTACAAGGTATATTCGGTGATGGGATACTGATTACAGAAATCCGCTCACGGATGTGTTGTCCCAAGGACACAGCCGCACACTTCGTAGCGGCTCCCTCTTTTATCCAAGGATGGCCGCACTATCTCTCGGGGCCGCTCGACTTCGATAGCAACGAAGAGGGGGGAGGGGGAGGGGGATACGGCAAGTGTGAAAACGACTGCTTCGCGACTGCAGCGAACGCAAGATGTAGGGTTTCGACGAATCCGGAATCGAAAAAATCGACATTCAATTCGGGAATGCGAATCCGAACGCGAAAAACTTGAATTCAATTCCAGAGAGAGCACGAGGGAGGGGGAGATACTCCCAATTCTGCAAAACAAATAGAGGTAGTTGTTTTTCGCCCGTCTACGAGATTTGGATTCCGCGCAATTCCGGCAAGGCAAAAATCGACAAACAACCTCTGGCCGGAGAGCGCGGCCCAAAAACACGAAAGGCCGGAGTGACCCGGCCTTCGCATTCCTCCCCGAACTTGGCCGTTCCGGCTGCCGGGTCTTTATGACCGACTTAGTTACAGAGATTCATTTTGCTTGTCACGCAACATTCGCCAATGTTGCACCGCAACATCAGACATAATCTAACGTCGGGATGCCTCGTAAAGGTCGGTTTGCCTTGACTTGCCGGGTGTCCCGAAACGACGCTGCCGCAAAAGGTGGTTGGGTCATGCGTAGAGTGCTCCTCGCCGTTCTGCTGGCCTGTCTGGCCACGCCCGTCTGCGCGCATGGGGCATGGCGCATCACCAAGGACCACTGGACCCAGGCCGACGAGGATGGCTTCGGCCGCTTCGTCCAGGCGATCGGGGAGACCAACTGCTCCTCCTCCGAAAGCTGTCTGCGCAACGCCGCCAATCCCTACCGCAACACCGACCAGGCCTTCGTCGATATCGATGTGGACTGCGCCAAGCTGCCCTATCTGCTGCGCGCCTATTATGCGTGGAAGAACGGGTTGCCCTTCAGCTTCACCAATGCCGTGTCGGGCGAGGGCGGCGATCTGCGCTTCACCAAGACCGCCAACCGCGCAGTTTCGCGCCACGATTTCATCGACACCGGCGCCGGTATCAACGGACCGGATGCAGTCCGCGAGACTCTGGAAAGCGTTTTCTCCGGCACCTACCGGACCGACGCATCGGAGAAGCGCGGCATCCTGTCGGATTTCTATTCGCCCGCGCTGGCGCCCGGCTCCATTCATCCGGGCACCATCGTCTATGACGTGAACGGCCATGTTGGCATCATCTATCGCGTCGATGGCGACGGCCGCGCCTATTACATGGACGCCCATCCCGATTTCACGATCACGCGCAGCGTCTATGGCGCGCAGTTCGGCCAGAGCCCGGCGCGGCTGGGCGGCGGGTTCAAGAACTGGCGGCCGTTCAAGCTGGTCGGCGCGCATCGCGATGCGGCCGGGCATCTGCTCGGTGGCCACATGGCCTATGCGGAGAACGATCAGATTTCCGATTATTCGCTGGTCCAATACGTCGGCACCGAGCCGAACCCCAGCGGCGATGTGAAGAAATCGCGTTACACCTACAACGGCATCAAGCTGGGCTTCTACGAATATGCCCGCGTCGCCATCTCCGGCGGCAAGATGGATTACAACCCGATCTACGAACTTCGCCAGACTATGCGCACCATGTGCAACGATCTGGGCGACCGCGCGCAATATGTGAATCTGGCGATCTCAGACAGCATCGCCAACAAGGAACATCCCGCGCGCCTGCCCGACAACATCTACGGTTCCGACAACACCGAATGGGAGAACTATTCCACGCCATCGCGCGACGCGCGCATCAAGGCGGCGGCGCAGCAGTTCTACAAGGATATGCAGGAGATGATCGGGCTGTGGATCAACCGCGATCCGCGCATCGTCTATGACGGCAGTTTCCTCAAGCAGGATCTCCAGCAGGCCTATGAGGAGGAATCCAACGCCTGCAAGATCACCTATATGACCTCCGGCAAGCGGCCGATCACGCTCACCTATGACGAGATGATGAAGCGTCTCTACACCATGTCGTTCGATCCCTATCACTGCGTCGAGTTGCGCTGGGGCGCCGTGGGCGACGAAGCAGCGAACTGTGGCGACGGGCGGGAGAAGCGCCGCTGGTATGACGCCGAACAGCGCCTGCGCAACCAGTCCGACCGCACCTACGACGCGCAGATGGGCTTCAGCATCGCCGAGTTGAACGCGCATGGAAAATGGACCGGCATCGACAATCCACCGTCCGTCGATGTGAAAGCCCTGATCGACAATATCGGCGATCGGGTGCCGTTCCAGGGCATGGCAGCGGTCGGCCGCTAACCCCGATTTGCCCTTGCGGAGGGCTTTCCGTAAGAAGGTGCGCCGCAGCAAATCAGCCGGAATCGCCCACCGCCATGCGTCTCAGCCGCTATTTCCTTCCCGTTCTCAAGGAGACGCCCTCCGAGGCGCAGATCGTTTCGCATCGCCTGATGTTGCGCGCCGGCATGATCCGTCAGGAAGCGGCAGGTATTTATGCATGGCTGCCGCTCGGCTTCCGCGTGCTGCAGAAGATCGAGCAGATCGTGCGCGAGGAAATGAACCGCGCCGGCGCCATCGAGATGTTGATGCCCACGCTCCAGCCTTCGGAATTGTGGAAGGAAACCGGCCGCTACGACGCCTATGGCCCCGAGATGTTGCGCATCACCGACCGGCATGATCGCGAGATGCTCTACGGTCCGACCAACGAAGATATGATTACGGACATCTTCCGCGCTTATGTGAAGTCCTACAAAGCGCTGCCGCTGAATCTCTATCACACGCAATGGAAATTCCGCGACGAGGTGCGCCCGCGCTTCGGCGTTATGCGCGGCCGTGAATTCCTGATGAAGGACGCCTACTCGTTCGACGTTGACGAAGCGGCGGCGCGCCGCTCGTATAACAAGATGTATGTCGCCTATCTGCGCACCTTCTCGCGCATGGGCCTGAAGACGATCCCCATGCGTGCCGAGACCGGCCCCATCGGCGGCGATCTCAGCCACGAGTTCATCGTGCTGGCCGAAACCGGCGAGAGCGGCGTGTTCTGCCACAAGGACCTGCTGGACATGCCGATCCCCGGCGAGGACGTGGATTTCGATGGCGATCTGGAGCCCATCGTGCGCCAGCGCACCGCGCTCTACGCTGCAACCGAAGACGTTCACGACGAGGAGCGCTTTGAAAAAGAAGTGCCCGAAGACAAGCGTGTGATCGCGCGCGGCATCGAAGTGGGGCAGGTCTTCTATTTTGGCACGAAATATTCCGTGCCGATGAAAGCATTCGTCACCGGACCGGACGGCAAGGACGTGCCGATCCACGGCGGTTCTTACGGCGTGGGCGTGTCGCGGCTGGTCGGCGCGATCATCGAAGCGTCGCATGACGACAACGGTATCATCTGGCCGGAACCGGTTGCGCCGTTCGATGTCGCGGTCATTAATTTGAAGTCAGGTGATGCGAAAACCGATGCCGCCTGCGAAGAGCTGTATGCGAAGCTCGGCAACGCAGGCCGCGATGTGCTGTATGATGACCGCGATGACCGCCCTGGCGCAAAATTCGCGACGATGGATCTGATCGGCATTCCGTGGCAGGTGGTGGTCGGCCCGCGCGGCCTTGAAAAAGGCATGCTTGAGGTCAAGAACCGCGCCACTGGCGCCAAGGAAGAATTGTCGCTGGATGCGGTGATTAACCGTTTCGCCGCGAAACCCTAATATAAGAGCGGCATGGCCGAAGAGCGCAGCAGTTTTGGAAATCGCATCGCCAAGATCGGCGGTGTAGAACCGCCGCCTTTTGCCGACGGCCAGCCCCGGCGCGCTGAAGCCACCGCGCCACAATCAGCGGCGAAATCCGCTACCGGCACGCATCCCTTCGCTGCATTCGAATGGATGATCGCCACACGCTATTTACGCCCCAAGCGCGCGGACGGCTACATCTCCATCATCTCCATCCTGTCGTTGGTCGGCATCGCGCTCGGCGTGGCTGCGCTCATCATCGTCATGGCGGTGATGAACGGTTTCCGCCACGAATTGCTGTCGCGCATTTTGGGCCTCAACGGTCACGCGATCGTGCAGAATTACGCGGGCGATCTTCCGAACTTCGACAAGATGGCGACGCGGGTGCGCGCGGTGCCGGGCGTCGTGCGCGTTGCGCCGATCATCGACGGGCAGGTGATGGCATCCGCCAATGGCCTGAACGCCGGGGTGCTGGTGCGCGGCATGCGGCCAGCCGATCTCAAATCGTTGACGATGGTGTCGAGCTCGCTGTCAGACGGCGCGCTGGCGCATTTCGCCGGCGGCGATGAAGTGATCGTCGGCCAACGCCTCGCGGACAAGATGCGGTTGGTGCCCGGCGCAACGATCACGCTGATCGCGCCGCATGGCGATGTCACGCCTTTCGGCACCACCCCGCGCATCAAAACCTATCGGATCGCGGGCACGTTCAACGTCGGCATGAGCGAATACGATTCCACTTTCGTCTTCATGCCGCTGGATCAGGCGCAGCTCTTCTTCAATCAGGATGGCACCGTCAGCGGGCTAGAAGTCATGGTCCGCAATCCCGACGACATAAAAGCGATGATCGCGCCAGTCGGGCAGGCGGCTGGCGGCTACACGCGCATCCTCACCTGGCAGGACACCAATTCCAGCCTGTTCGGCGCTGTGGAGGTGGAGAAGAACGTCATGTTCCTCATCCTCTCTCTCATCATTCTGGTGGCGGCGCTCAACATCATCTCTGGCCTTGTGATGCTGGTGAAGGACAAATCCGCCGACATCGCGATCCTGCGCACGATGGGCGCCTCGCGCGGTGCGATCATGCGCATCTTCTTCATCGCGGGCGCCAGTATCGGGGTGAGCGGCACGATCATCGGTTTTGCGGTCGGCGCGCTGTTCTGCGCCAACATCGAATCCATCCGTCTGTTCCTGCAATCGCTGACCGGCACCTCGCTGTTCAATCCGGAAATCTATTTCCTTAGCAAAATGCCGGCGGAGATGGACCCGCAGGAGGTGATCGCAGTCGTTGCCATGGCGCTGGTGCTGTCATTCCTCGCGACGCTCTATCCCGCGTGGCGCGCCGCGCGCCTCGATCCGGTGGAGGCGTTGCGTTATGAGTAGCTTTGCCACCGCCGCCTTGCGCCTTGAGAACGTCGCGCGCTCCTATCCGCAGGGTGAGGGCACGCTGGATGTCTTCCACAATCTTGAACTGACACTGCGTCCCGGCGAAGTGGTGGCGCTGGTGGGGCCGTCCGGTGCTGGCAAATCCTCGCTGCTGCACATGGCGGGCTTGCTGGAATCGCCAACGGCCGGCGAAATCTACATCGCCGGCGCGGCCGCTTCGAAGCTGGATGAGGCGACGCGCACGCGCATTCGCCGCGACATGATCGGCTTCGTTTATCAGGCGCATCATCTGCTTCCGGAATTCACCGCCCTGGAAAACGTGATGCTGCCGCAGCGCATCGCGGGCAAGTCGCGCGCGGATTCTGAAGCCAATGCGAAGCGCCTGCTCGAACAGTTGGGCTTGGGCGAACGTCTCACCCATCGGCCGTCGCAGCTGTCCGGCGGTGAGCAACAGCGCGTCGCGGTGGCTCGCGCGCTGGCCAACAACCCGCGAATCCTTCTCGCCGACGAACCCACCGGCAATCTCGATCCGCGCACATCCGGTGGCGTTTTCGACGCGCTGGTGAATTTGGTCCGCTCCGAGGGCCTCGCTGCGCTGATCGCGACCCACAACTTCGAACTCGCCGCCAAAATGGACCGCGCACTCGTCCTGCACGAAGGCCGCCTGATCGATGGCGGCAAGCTCGGCGCGAACGCCTGACGATCAGTTGAACGAAGCGGGCGGTGCGTGCCGGTCATATTCCGCAAGCTGCGCTTTCAACGCCTTTTGAAAAGCGGGCCGCGCTTCGCAGCGTGCGACATAATCCGCGAGCTTGGGCTCTGTTTTCAGCAAACCGCTGGGATGCAACTGCCGGAGCACCGTCGCCATCATCAAATCGCCGATGGTGAAGCTGCCTTCGAAATAGTCGCGATCTCCCAATGTTTCTGACAGATCATGCAGGCGGCTCTTCACAATCCCTTCAACCCATGGCCGAAAGGTTTTCCACCAGTCTTCGTTGGGAGCCATGAGATCGCCCTGAAGCAACTGTGCGGTAAAGTTCTCAACGGAGTTGAGTGCCGCGAACAACCAGACGATCGCTCTTTCGCGCGCCTGCGGATCGCGGGGCAACAGAATTTCCGATTTCTCCCCGATGTGCAGGACGATCGCCCCGGACTCGAATAATTTAAGATCGCCATCCGTGATCGCGGGTACCTGCGCGAAAGGCTGAAGCGAGCGATAGTCGGGCGTGTCTTTTTCATCGAGCCCGATTAGCTCGATATCATAGGGAATGCCGGCTTCCTCCAGTGCCCAACGCACGCGCAAATCGCGCACCAATCCGCGCACGACGGGTGGGACCCATTTGTATGCGATCACGGTAATCATGCGTCTCTCCCTGCGTCCCGCGAGTGCCCAGCTAACCGGTCCGGGTAAGCGTATGCGACCGGTTATCCGGCGATTTCAATGATATAGCCAAAAACACGAGTAGATCACGTTTTGTTCTTGACTCCGAAAGAACAAGAGTAGAACATACCGCTCCAACAAGAACGGAGGGCGGGATGATCTGGGCGAAGGATATTGCGGCGGGTGTGGGCCTTTTGGCCTTTGTGGCGTGCTCTTTTGCGCTGGCGACGGTCGCGCAGGCGATGACAACGATCTGACTTCCAACCATCTGTGGATGGACGTTTCCCCGCGTCGCGCTTTGGGCGGCGCGCGGCAATGATCGGGGTTCTGGCGATGGAGAATCAGTCTGGCGATGGCGCGAAAACCGGCGAATTTTGTGCATCTGCGGGTGAAGAGCGCCTATTCCCTCCTCGAAGGCGCGATCCGTCCGGGCGAACTTGCCGAGCTGGCGCGCGACAACGCCATGCCCGCCGTCGCTGTCACAGACGCGAACAATCTCTTCGGCGTCTTTGAGATCAGCGAAACGCTGGCCAAACGGGGCGTGCAGCCCATCGTCGGCTGCCTGCTCTCGGTCGATCTGAACGAAACACCCGGTCCCGTTGCAATTGGCTCGCGCCAGAAGCCCGGCCAACTTCCGCTGCTGGTTCAGAACGAGCAGGGCTATCGCAATCTTTCGAAGATTCTGAGCCAGGCCTATCTCGGCGCCGAACCCGGCGATTGGCCTCATGTGAAGACGGCTGAGCTGGCGGCGCATTCGGAAGGTCTCATCGCGCTCACCGGTGGTCCCGGCGGGCCGATCAATGCCTTAATCGTCAACGGACAGCCGGAAGCCGCGGATGAACTGCTCAAGCGCCTCGCCACAATGTTTCCGGGCAGACTCTATGTCGAATTGCAGCGCCACGGCTTGCCGGAAGAACGCGCGGCAGAAGATGGTTTGATCGAGCGCGCTTATGCGATGGACCTGCCGCTCGTCGCGACCAACGACGTGCATTTCGGCAGCGCCGCAATGTACGAGGCGCATGATGCGCTGCTCTGCATTGCCGACGGTACCTATGTCTCGCAGCAGGATCGCCGCAAACTGACGCGCGAGCATCGCTTCAAATCGGCGGAAGAAATGGCGGTGCAGTTCGCCGATTTGCCCGAAGCGATCGAGAACACGATCCAGATTGCCAAGCGCTGCGCCTTCCGCCCCAAGAAGCGCAATCCGATCCTGCCGCAATTCGTGCCGGAGTCGGGGCTGTCTCAGGCGGACGAATTGCGCGCCCAGGCGGAAGCAGGTTTAACGCGCCGCCTCGCCGAACATGGAACGTTTGCCGAAGAAAAAGTTTATCGCGACCGCCTGGAGTACGAACTCGGTGTCATCAACGGCATGGACTTTCCTGGCTACTTCTTGATCGTCTCCGATTTCATGAAGTGGACCCGTGCCAATGGCATTCCCGTCGGCGTGCGCGGTTCGGGCGCCACATCGCTGGTTGCTTGGTCACTCGACATTACCAACCTCGATCCCATCCGTTTCGGCCTGCTGTTCGAGCGATTCCTTAATCCCGAACGCGTCTCGATGCCGGATTTCGATATCGATTTCTGCCAGGAGCGGCGCGACGAAGTCGTGCGCTATGTGCAGAAGAAATACGGCGCGGACCGCGTCGCACACATCATCGCGCTGGGTTCGCTTCAGGCACGCGCGGCGGTGCGCGACGTCGGCCGCGTGCTTCAAATGCCGCTCGGCCTCGTCGACCGCATCGCCAAGCTGATTCCCAATCCGCCGGGCAAATCGATTTCGCTGAAGGAGGCAATTGAAACCGAGCCACGGCTGGATCAGATCGCCGAAGCCGAACCCATTGCTCAGAACCTTTTTTCTGTCGTCAGCAAGATCGAAGGACTTTACCGCCACGCCTCCACCCATCCGGCCGGCGTGGTGATCGGCGACCGGCCGCTGGACGAGATCGTTCCGCTCTATCGCGATCCGCGCTCCGAAATGCCTGTGACGCAATTCGACTATGAGGATGCGGAAAAATCCGGCCTGGTGAAGTTCGACTTCCTCGGCCTAAAGACCCTGACCGTCATCGCCAAGGCGGAAGAGTTGCTCAAGCAGCGCGGCATCACACTGCACACCCAAAGCATCGACTTCAACGATCCCCGGACGTTCGAAATGCTGGCGCGGGGCGAAAGCGTGGGCGTGTTCCAGATGGAAGGCGCGGGCATGCGCGATCTTCTGCGCAAGATGAAGCCGGACCACATCAACGATTTGGTCGCGCTCGTCGCGCTCTATCGTCCCGGCCCGATGGACTCAATCCCGAAATACATCGCGGTGAAGAACAAGAAAGAGCCGCCGGAATATCTGCATCCTTCGCTCGAGCCGATCCTGAACGAAACATTTGGCGTCATGACCTATCAGGAAGACGTCATGAACATCGCGCGCGAATTGGCCGGCTATTCGCTGGGCGAGGCCGATCTTCTACGCCGCGCGATGGGCAAGAAGATCGCCTCCGAAATGGCTGTGCATCGCGACCGTTTCATCAAGGGTGCGGGGGAGAAGGGCATCCTCAAGAGCGTCGCCGAACAAATCTTCGAAACTGCCGCGAAGTTCGCCGGATATGGCTTCAACAAGGGCCATGCCGCCGCCTATGCGCAAGTCGCCTATCAGACGGCATTCCTGAAAGCGAATTATCCTGTCGAATTCCTCGCGGCATCGATGACGCTCGATATCGGCAACACCGACCGGCTTAACATCTTCAAACAGGAGGCGCAGCGTCTGGGCGTGCGCGTGCTGGCGCCGGACATCAACCGTTCGCAATCCTATTTCGCCTGCGACGCGGAGCACAATGTCATCTTCTATGCGCTTGCCGCCGTGAAGGGCGTTGGCAAGCAGGCGATGGAGCATGTCGTCGCCCAGCGCGAAGAGGGCGGTCCGTTCAAATCCATCAGTGATTTCGCCCGCCGCGTCGATCCTAAGCTGATCAACAAGCGCGCCTTCGAGAGCCTCGTGCGCGCGGGCGCCTTCGATGCTCTGTCGCCGAACCGCAAACAGCTTATCGAATCCTCGGACGCGATTTTAAGCGATGCCGCCCGCACTGCGCGCGAGCGTGAGACGGGGCAGGTGTCCCTGTTCGGCGAGGCAGCGGCTTCAACAGAAGAACTGCGTTTGGCGCCGGTCGAGGACTGGCTGCCGCATGAGCGTCTGAGCGAAGAGTTCTCCGCCATCGGCTTCTATCTATCCGGCCACCCGCTGGACAATTATCGGACATCGCTGACGCGGCTCCAGGCGCTGACCTATGGGCAAATCCTCGAAGACCGGCGCTCGAGTTTCGTAACATCTGTCGCGGGAACCTTGATCCGGAAATCCGAACGCCGCGGGCGCAACGATCAGAACTATGCCTTCGTCTCGTTCTCCGATCCGACCGGGATGTTCGAGGTGATGTTCTTCCCGGAAGTGCTGGCGGCATCGCGACCGCTGCTAGAAGCGGGCAAGTCGATCCTGCTCAAGCTGAATGCCGGATGGGAAGGCGACGAGCTCAAACTGCGCGCGATCTCCGCCAGCGATCTCGACAAAGCCGCCGCGGATGCGGGCGAGGGTATGAAGATTTTCTTGGAAGATACGCGTTCGCTCGGTCCCATCGCCGCGCAATTGCGCCAACCGGGCAAGGGCATGATCACGCTGGTGGTGCCGGGCAGTGAGGGCCGCGAGGTGGAGATCAAGCTGCCACAGCGGCTTCAGGTGAATGTCGCCCTGCGCAACGCGATCAAATCGATGCCGGGCGTCGCCGCCGTCGAGACGGTCTAGAGCGCCGCAACAGCCTTGCCGAGGCGTTCCAGCCCGGTTTCCAAGAGCTTTGGGTCCTGCGCGAAACAGATGCGCACATAGGAGTCTATGCTCTCGTCGCCGACGTCGCCGAAGGCCGAGCCCGGCGCCACGCCGACGCGTGCTTCCTCTACCAGCTTCACCGCGAAGTCGTGGCTGTTGCGCATGCCTTCGACGTGGAAGAAGCCGTAGAACGCGCCTTCCGGCTTCATCCAGCGGATGCGGTTTTGTGTGTCGATGAATTTCTGGGTGACGTCGCGCCCGTGGCGGCAGCGTTCGCGAATGCTCTCCCGGAACGCATCGCCTTCCGGCGACAACGCGGCCAAGGCGCCCCATTGCGCGAACACCGTCGCGCCGGTGTTATTGGCCATCGACAGCACGTTCACCGAATCCTTGATCCCGGCGGGATGAATGAGCCAGCCCACGCGCCAGCCGGTCATCGCCCAAGGCTTGGAGAAACTGTTGATGACGAACACATTGTCCTCCGGCTCCGCGACCTGAAGGAACGACGGCGCATGGGGAGTGCCGTCATAAACCAGCGTGCCATAAACTTCGTCGCTGATGATCGCGATGCCGCGCTTGCGGCAGAATTCCAGCACTGCGCGCTGTTCCGAAGGCTGCATGATCCAGCCGGTGGGATTGCCGGGCGAGGCGATGAATATCGCCTTGGTGCGCGCGTCGCACAGGGCAAACAGCTTGTCGAGATCGAGCTGCCAATGCGGCGTCGCGCTGCGCCAGTTCTCTTCCAGCTTGGCGAAACGGATTTGCGCGCCGCAAATCTCGCCCGCTTGGAAGATGTTGGGCCACACCGGCGATACGCAAACGACGTTGTCGCCCGTCTCCACCACACATTGCAGCGCGCAGGTGACCGCCATCATGGCCGCGCCGGGAATGGTGATCCGATCCAGTGAAATATCCGCGCCGATGGTGCGCCTGTGAAAATCGCGGATGGCTTCGCGCAGCGGGAGGATGCCGTCGGCATGGGTGTAAAAGGTCTTGCCTTCGTCCAGCGCTCGTTTGGCGGCGTTGCTGATGAAATCGGGCGTGACGAGATCGGTCTCCCCGAACCACAGCGGGATAAGGCCGGGCTGGCCCAGCGCCTGGGAACTCACGGCGCCGATGCCGTTGGCACGGATGTGGCGGATTGCGGGGCGGATAGGGGAGGGGCCTTGTGCGGTCATGGCGCCAGTCTATGCCGCCATTCGCGGCCCGGAATATGAGGTTTCGCATAGCGGCTCTGCGGCCAAATGGCTGCAATGGCTGTCATTTTTCTCGCGATAATCCGTGCTTGCCTTGGCCGGCTTAAATCCCTATAAGCCCGCCATCTCGCACGCGCGGGTGGGTTTGCGGAAGGTGTTCTTTCGCCCCCGTCCGGTGTCCTTTTCGAAGGATAACCCGCACGTCTGGCTAACCGGTAAAGGAGAAGTACCTCAATGGCTCTGCCAGATTTTTCCATGCGTCAGCTCCTCGAATCGGGAGCCCATTTCGGCCATCGCAAGCAGCGCTGGAACCCAAAAATGGCGCCGTTCATCTACGGCTCGCGCAACGACATTCACATCATCGACCTAACACAGACGGTTCCGTTGCTGCACCAGGCTCTCGTCGCCCTGCGCGATACCGCCGCCGCCGGTGGCCGCATTCTCTTTGTCGGCACCAAGCGCCAGGCGTCCGAGCCGGTTGCCGCCGCCGCGAAGCGCTGCGCGCAGTATTATGTGAATCATCGCTGGCTCGGCGGCACGCTGACA
This sequence comes from Rhizomicrobium sp., assembly GCA_036488415.1. Taxonomy (GTDB): domain Bacteria; phylum Pseudomonadota; class Alphaproteobacteria; order Micropepsales; family Micropepsaceae; genus Rhizomicrobium. Next base: position 38,996 of record DASXHQ010000111.1, on the reverse strand, counting down.
AACTGGTCCACGATCTCCGGCTCCATCAAGCGCATGCGCTCGATCGAAGAGACGCTGTCGTCGGCGCAAAGCTCGGGCCTGAAGAAAAAAGAGCTTCTCGGCCTGCTGCGCGAGCGCGACAAGCTCGACCTGTCGCTGGGCGGCATCAAGGAAATGGGCGGCCTGCCGAACATGCTGTTCGTGATCGACACGAACAAGGAGCAGATTGCCGTTGCCGAAGCGCAGAAGCTGGGCATTCCGGTCGTCGCCATTCTCGACTCCAACTCTAATCCGGATGGCATGGCCTATCCAGTTCCGGGCAATGACGACGCCGCCCGTGCGCTCGCGCTCTATTGCGATCTCGCCGCTCGCGCGATCATTGATGGTCTCTCGCAGGGCCAGGTTGCGGCCGGCGTGGATGTCGGTGAAGCCGAAGCGCTGCCGGATCTGCGCTCCACCGAGGAAGTCGCCGCGCAGCACGCGCCCGCTTAATCATATCGAATACGGAGAAGAACGATGGCGAACATTAGCGCCACGATGGTGAAAGACCTGCGCGACAAAACCGGCGCGGGCATGATGGACTGCAAATCCGCGCTCGCCGAAACGGGGGGCGACATGGATCAGGCGATCGACTGGCTGCGTAAGAAGGGCTTGTCGAAGGCCGCCAAGAAGGCCGGCCGCGTCGCTGCGGAAGGCCTGATCGGCGTGGCGCTCGGCAACGGTACCGGCGCGCTGGTCGAGGTGAATGCAGAGACGGACTTCGTCGCCCGTAACGACCAGTTCAAAGACTTCGTGAAGTCCGCAGCGCAACTTGGCCTTGAAGCTGATGGCGATGTCGAAAAGCTGCTCAACAAGAAGATGGGGAACGATACGGTCGATGCCACGCTGAAGGAACTCGTCGCGAAGATCGGCGAGAACATGAGTGTGCGCCGCGCTACGGCGCTGGCCGTCAATCCCGGCGTAGTGGCGAGCTATGTTCACAATGCCGCGGGCCCGGAACTGGGCAAGATCGGCGTCCTCGTTGCGATCAAATCGACCGGCGATGCCGGCAAGCTGATGGCGCTGGGCAAGCAGATCGCGATGCACATCGCCGCTGCCAATCCGCTGGCGATTTCTCCGGAGCATCTCTCCAAAGAAGTTGTCGAGCACGAGCGGTCCATCCAAGCCGACATCGCGCGTCAGTCCGGCAAGCCAGAGAACGTCATCGAGAAGATGCTCGAAGGCCGCATGCGCAAGTTCTACGAAGAATCGGTTCTTCTAAGTCAGGCGTTCTTGGCGCCCGGCGTTGAAGACGGCATTACCGTCGGCAAGGCCGTCGAGAAGTCCGCGAAAGAACTGGGCGCGCCTATTACCGTCGAAGGTTTCGTGCGCTATCAGGTGGGCGAGGGCATCGAGAAGGTTACGACCGACTTCGCGGACGAAGTGAAGGCGATGTCCGGCCAATAAGGTGGCCAATTCCGGAGGGGCTATGGGTTCGACGCCGAAGTACCGCCGGGTTCTGCTGAAGGTCTCGGGTGAAGCCCTGATGGGCAACGAGGCTTACGGCATCGACACCGCCACGGTGGATCGTATCGCCGCCGATGTGAAAGAGGCCACAAGTGCCGGCACCGAAGTGTGCATGGTGATTGGCGGCGGCAACATTTTCCGTGGTCTGGCCGGTGCCGCGAAAGGCATTGACCGTGCAACCGCTGATTATATGGGGATGCTGGCGACCGTGATGAACGCGCTGGCGATGCAGGCGGCGATGGAGCGGATCGGTGTCGGCTGCCGGGTGCAGTCCGCCATCCCAATGGCCAGTGTGTCCGAGCCTTACATTCGCCGCCGCGCCATCCGGCACATGGAAAAGGGCCGCGTGGTGATTTTTGCGGCGGGAACCGGCAATCCGTTCTTCACGACCGACACGGCGGCGGCGTTGCGCGCAGCGGAGATGAATTGCCAGGCGATGCTGAAGGGCACGCAAGTTGACGGTGTCTATTCAGCCGATCCCAAGAAGGACCCGAACGCCCAGCGATATGATTCTCTCAGCTATCATGAGGTGTTGGCGAAGGATCTTCAGGTGATGGATGCATCGGCCGTGAGTCTTTCGCGCGAGAACAAAATCCCCATCATCGTGTTTTCGATTCATGATCGCGGCGCGCTGGCTGCGGTGCTTCGCGGTGAAGGGCGCTGCACTATCATCGAGGAACGGGCGTAAGCTCGGGTCCTTGCGGAGGAACTTTCATGAGCTACGACAAGAACGAACTCAGCCGCCGCATGGACGGCGCCGTTGCCACGGTGAAGAGCGAACTCAACGGCCTGCGCACGGGCCGCGCGAGCGCCGCGCTGCTCGATCCCGTCAAAGTCGAAGCCTATGGCAACGTCTCGCCGATCAATCAGGTGGGCACCGTCGGCACGCCGGAGCCGCGCCTGATCACGGTGCAGGTGTGGGACAAGGGTTTGGTTAAGGCCGTGGACAAGGCGATCCGCGATGCCGAGCTCGGCCTCAATCCCCAGACGGACGGCCAGTTGATCCGCGTTCCGCTGCCAGAATTGAACGAGGAGCGCCGCAAGGAACTGGTTAAGCTGGCGCACAAATACGCCGAAGCCGCCCGCGTGGCTGTCCGCAATGTTCGCCGCGACGGCATGGACGCCCTGAAAAAGGCGGAAAAAGACGGCAAAATCGGTCAGGATGAACACCATAAGCTCGGCGATGAATTGCAGAAGCTGACCGATGGGCATATCCGGGACATAGATCAGGCCCTGCACGGCAAAGAGCAGGAGATCATGCAGGTCTGAAGATTGCCTGGTGTAGGGCAGGAACGCGTATGGCAAAAACAGTATCGCCGCCGGACAAGGCCAGCCTACCGCGCCATGTTGCGATTGTCATGGATGGCAACGGCCGCTGGGCAAGCAAGCGCCTCATGCCGCGCGCGGCTGGCCACGTCGCCGGCGTTTCAACGGTCCGCACCATCGTCCGCGCTGCGAACGACATTGGGCTTCAGAACCTGACGCTCTACGCTTTTTCGTCCGAGAACTGGAAACGCCCGATCACGGAAGTCAGCCATTTGATGAGCCTGTTCCGTGCCTATGTGCGCGAGGACGTGAGCCAGCTCTTGGAGAACAACGTCCGCGTCCGCTTTATCGGCAACCGTTCGCGCCCCAGCGCCGACATTGTTTCGTTGATGGAAGAGAGTGAGAAGCGAACCGAAGCCTGTACCGGTCTCAATCTCACGCTCGCCTTCGATTATGGCTCGCAGGAAGAGATTGCGGCGGCAGCGCGTGACATGGCGCGTGCGGCTGCGAAGGGCGAACTTGATCCGGAAGCGATAACAACCGAATTCTTCGCCTCCCAGCTTTCAACCGCCGGAACGCCTGACCCGGATCTGGTTGTCCGCACCAGCGGCGAATATCGCCTGAGCAATTTCCTGCTCTGGCAATCGGCTTATTCGGAATTTGTTTTTGTCGACAAGGCGTGGCCTGACTTCACACGCGAGGATTTCTTCGAAGTCCTGAATACTTTTGCGCAGCGCGAGCGCCGTTTCGGCGCGGTGACACCGGAAGCCGTCGCTTGAGCGGCTTTTCCAACACCGCGGATGCACATGACCGTTCGAAACCGGCCGTGAAGTCGCCGCCGAAAATTCTGGGTTTTACCGTCACGCTCGAATGGCTGACACGGCCCCTCTTCGGGCTTGGCCTTGCCGCGATTGCGATAGCCGCGACCTGGTATGGCGGGTTCTGGTTTGCGCTCCTCATCGCTGTGGGCGCTTCCGCAGCGGTGCGTGAGTGGCACCGGATGCTCGCGGGTTCGAACTATTTCTGGCTGACGCTTGTCTCGATCGCGGGAATTGTGGGCGCGACAGCCGGTGAAGTTCTTGTCGCGCACGCCGCCAATCCGGATTGGGCAGGCTCGCCTTGGCTGGTCCTCGCCGGTGCGGCGCTTTTGATCTTGGTTCTCTCGCCGCCGCGTCGCACCGGGATGCTCTGGCACACCGCAGCGATACTGTATGTCGGCGTGCCGGCGTTGTGCCTGGTTGCGATCCGCGAAGTGTCGGCGAACGGCGTGTGGGAATTGTTCTCTCTGTTCTTCGCGGTATGGCTGACCGATACCGGCGCGCTCATCGCGGGCAACTTGCTCAAGGGGCCGAAGCTTTGGCCCGCGCTTTCGCCCAACAAAACATGGTCCGGCGCGATTGGAGGCGCCATCGCCGGTATGCTGGCGACAGCCTTCCTGTTTTTGTTTTTGCGTGCGAATCCGTGGAACGGTGCCGCGCTCGGGCTCTGCGCTTCCGTCATCGGACAATTCGGCGATCTCTTTGAATCGTTCGTGAAGCGGAAGTCCGGCCGCAAGGACAGCGGAAGCCTCATTCCAGGGCACGGTGGCGTTCTGGATCGCATCGATTCCATGTTGTTCGTCGCGCCCGTCGCAGCGCTGGCCTTTCTGGCGCTGCATATCGATCCGCTTGCGGGGATTATCCTGTGAGCGACGTAGATCTTTCAGCGGTCATGGCGCGCCGGGTGACGGTTCTGGGCAGCACCGGCTCCATCGGTGTCAGCACATTGGACGTGATCGCACATGCGCGCGCGACTTACGGCGCGGATGCATTTCCGATTGAAGCGCTCACGGCGCAATCCAATGTGGATTTGTTGGCGGAACAGGCGCGGCGGTTTAAACCAAAACTCGCTGTGATCGGCGATGCCGCGCGCGCCGGGAGGTTAGAAGAGCTGCTTTCCGGCACTGGCATCGAAGTCGCGAGCGGCCATGATGCGGTGATCGAGGCCGCTGCGCGCTCCTCCGATGTCGTCATGGTCGCCATTGTCGGTGCTGCAAGCCTGGCGCCGGCGCTCGCCGCAGTGCGCCGTGGCGCGACCATCGCGCTCGCGAACAAGGAGTGCATCGTCGCCGCCGGAGATATTTTCCGCCGCGCCGTCGCGGAAAGCGGAGCGACGTTGATTCCCGTCGATTCCGAACACAACGCAGCGTTCCAGCTTCTGAATTTCGACGAAGCCCACGCCATCGAACGTGTGACGCTCACCGCTTCCGGCGGGCCGTTCCGCGAGTGGCCAAGTGAGCGCATGAAAGCGGCCACGCCTGAGCAGGCTGTAGCCCATCCCAACTGGTCGATGGGTGCCAAGATTTCGGTCGATAGTGCCACCCTGATGAACAAGGGCCTGGAATTGATTGAGGCGCACTTTCTGTTTTCGCTGGAACCAGAAAAGCTCGCAGTTGTGGTTCATCCGCAATCCATCGTGCATTGCCTGGTTTCCTATGCGGATGGTTCCACCCTCGCGCATCTCTCCGCGCCGGATATGCGTACGCCGATTGCGCATGCGCTGGCCTGGCCGCGACGGATGTCGTCACCGTCGCGCCGCCTTGACCTTGCACTGCTGAACAAACTTACCTTTGAAGCGCCAGACCCATTGCGCTTCCCGTGTCTTGGGTTAGCGCAGGATTGCTTGCGGACAGGCGGGCTCGCGCCTACCATTCTCAACGCCGCGAACGAGGTTGCCGTGCAGGCGTTTCTGGGTCGCAGGATCGGATTTCTGGACATCGCGCGCGTGGTTGAAGACACGCTCTCGGTGCGGTCGCCGAATAATGCCGTCGCACCAAGCGATGTCGAAGGCGTTCTCGATGCGGACCGCCAGGCGCGCGATCTTGCGGACACAATCTGCCGCCGGATGGCAGCGTAAATGGAGCAAGAGAACAGATGATGGATGTTCTGCACGGATTGGCGAGTTGGATTCCCCTGGGCCTGCCGGCGTTTCTGTTCGTCGTTACCGTCGTCGTGTTCTTTCACGAACTGGGTCATTTCTCGGTCGCGCGTCTTTTCAACGTCACGGTTGAAACCTTTTCCATCGGCTTCGGCCGCCCGGTCGCAAAGTGGATGGACAAGAAGGGCACCGAATGGAAGATCGGCTGGCTACCGCTCGGGGGCTATGTAAAGTTTCTGGGCGATGAAAACGCTGCCAGCGTTCCGGACCGGGCAAAACTGGAGCAGCTGACCCCCGAGCAACGTGCCAATGTTTTCCAGTCCAAGCCGCTCTATCAGCGCGCGCTCGTCGTCGCTGCCGGGCCGGTCGCGAATTTCATCCTGGCGATCGTGATTTTCGCAGCGATCCTGATGATGATGGGACAGGCGACCATCCTGACGACGATTGGCAAGGTCACGCCTGGCGCGCCGGCGGCTATTGCGGGTCTTCGCAGCGGCGACACCATTCATGCGATCAACGGTAAGAAGGTCCAGACGTTCGATGAACTGGTGAAAGTCGTTCATGCCGACAAATCCGGCGACCTGGCGATTGCTTTTACGCGTCGTGGCGAGGCGAGGACGGTTCACGCCAAGCCGCGTGTCATCAAGGCAGACAATTTATACGGCGATTCCGTGAAGTTCGTGGGCATTGGCATCGAACCAGCGTTTGCCAATTCCAACGCGCGTTTCGCGCCCGTCGGCCCGGTGACCGCCTTCAAAGGCGCTGTGGAGCAGACCTGGTTCGTGGCCGACACGTCACTGACCTATCTGTGGCGCATCGTCACCGGTCATTCGAGCAGCGGGCAGCTGACCGGTCCCTTGGGGATGGCGAACGTCTCCAAGCAGGCCGCAGCGGCAGGGTTCATGAACCTCCTCCAACTGGCAGCTCTACTTTCTGTAAGCATCGGGCTTATAAACCTTTTTCCCGTTCCGATCCTCGACGGGGGCCATCTTCTATACTATGCATGCGAGGCGGTTCTGGGTCGGCCACTGGGAGAGCGGGCACAGGACGTGGGATTTAGGCTGGGATTGGCGGCGGTTTTGGGGCTCTTTGTGTTGGCGACCTGGAACGACCTTGTCCGGCTGAATCTATTCTGAAACACACCGCGTAGCCGTTTTTCACCGGCTGCGCCTTTTGAGACGAGCGGATGAGCCTGATCGCCTTCCTTTTCGCCCGTTGTAAGCGCGCGGCCCTGATTCTGGCCTGTGCTTGCGCGATGGCTTCTCCAGCCTTCGGCCAAGCCCTTAATCCGCAGCCGTCTTCCAACGCGGGGGCGTCCGAACCGGTACAGGCACCCGGCCCGATCATCAAAAACATCGTCGTGCGAGGGACCCAGCGCATCGAAGCGGCCACGGTGATGTCCTATTTGTCAGTCCATCAGGGCGACAATTATGATGAGCAGCAGGTCGATACATCGTTGAAGACTTTGTTCGCGACGGGCCTGTTCGCTGATGTGAAGTTCGGCTGGGACGGCCAGACACTAACGGTCAACGTCGTCGAAAACCCGATCATCAACCAAATCGTCTTTGAAGGCGAAAGCAAGGTTTCCGAGAAGGATCTGACGAAGGAAGTCCAGCTCAAGCCGCGAACCGTCTTCACGCGCGCCAAAGTGCAAGCCGACGTCGCGCGTATCATCGAGCTCTATCGCCGCAACGGAAAGTTCGCGGCCACCGTCGACCCGCAGGTGATTCAACGCCCGCAGAACCGCATCGACCTGATCTTCTCCATCAATGAAGGCCCGACCACAGGCGTGGCGCGCATCTCCTTTATCGGCAACAAGGTCTTCGATGACGACACGCTGAAGGCACAGATCGCCACCGAAGAGTCGGAGTGGTGGAAGTTTCTGTCATCGAACGACAATTACGATCCGGATCGTTTGACTTTCGATCGTGAGCAGCTGCGCCGCTTCTACATCAAGCGCGGCTATGCCGACTTCAAGGTCGTTTCTGCGGTGGCAGAACTGTCGCCGGACCGCGAGAACTTCTACATCACCTTCACCGTGGACGAAGGCACGCTCTACCATTTCAGCAAGGTGGAGATTCAGTCGAACATCAAGGAATTGACGCCCTCGTCGTTGCGTCCGCTAGTGCCGATCGTGGACGGCAGCGTCTACAACGCGGAATCCATCGACAAGGCGATCGACGCGCTCACAAACGCAGCGGGCACCAAAGGCTACGCCTTCGCGGAAATCCACCCGCGCGTGAAGCGAAATCGCGATAATCATACTATCGATGTGATCTTCAACATCGAGCAGGGCCCGCGCGTCTACGTCGAAAAGATCAATATCCAGGGAAACACGCGCACGCTGGATAAGGTCATCCGCCGCGAATTTCGTCTCGTCGAAGGCGATGCTTTCAACCGCGTTCTCGTCGACCGGTCGCGCACCCGCATCAGAGGCTTGGGGTTCTTCAAGACCGTCGACATCAAGCAGGCGCCGGGAAGTCAGCCTGACAGAACCGTCCTAAACGTGAATGTGGAAGAGCAGGCGACGGGTTCGCTGCAGTTGGGTGCGGGATATTCGTCCACGAGTTCGTTCGTTGGTCAGTTCAGCTACACGCAGACCAATCTGTTCGGGCGCGGTCAGTCGCTGCAGGCGAGCATCCAGCTTTCCTACATCAGCAAGGAATTCCAGCTCAGCTTCACCGAGCCATATTTTCTGGATCGCCCGCTGAGTGCGGGCTTTGACCTGTACAAGATCCTGACGCAGTTCGATCAGGCGGATTACCAATCCGATACGACGGCAGGAAGTTTGCGCCTCGGATTCCCGACATCTGAATATGCTAGCGTCGGTCTTCGCTACACCTATCGAATCGACCGCATCACGCCATTCGCCGGTGCGCCAACAGCCGTTCAGCTCGCGTCAGGAACGGCGGACACATCGTCACTCGGTTATACCTATGCATACAATACACTGGACGACATTCTAAAGCCGCGTCACGGCACAACTTTTAGCATAAGCCAGGATATCGCCGGCTTTGGCGGCACGCTGAAATACCTGCGCACGGTCGCAAACGCGAGTTACTACCGCCCGTTGCTCGGCGACGATTTCGTCGGCAAGCTTCAGTTCCAGGGTGGCTATATCCAGGGCTATGGCGGTCAACATGTCCGCCTGAACGAGCGCTTCTTCATGGGCGGCGACTCATTCCGTGGCTTTAATATCGCCGGTATCGGTCCGCGCGAATTGAACGTGGGCGGCGGGGGCGGCGGCAATAACGCGATCGGCGGCGAAGCTTATTTGATCGGCACCGCCGAACTCCGCCTTCCGGACTTCCTACCGGCCGATTATGGCATATCGCTTTCGCTGTTCAGCGATTTCGGCACCTTGGGCCACATTGCCGGGAGTGCCGGGATCAAGAGCTGCGGCAACAATCTTGGGGGCGGTGCGCCCTGTATTAAGGACAATTTAGCCCTCCGTGCCTCCGGCGGCCTTGCCATTGGCTGGAAATCGCCCTTTGGTCCGGTCCAGATTGACCTTGGCCTACCCTTTGTCAGAGAAAGTTATGATAAGTCACAGATCATTCGCTTTAGCGCAGGAACGGGACTCTAAATCTATGATGACTTCGAATATGGCCGCTCGCGCGGCTCGCTCGGTGGCGGCATTTGCTATTGCGGGCGCAATTTCAGTTCTTACGGTAGGCGCTGCTTCGGCGCAGCAGCCAGCGCCGGCGAAACCGGCCGCAGGAACACCTGCACCGGTCATCCTTGTGATCGATCGTAATGCCATTCTTCGCGCGTCGAAGGTCGGGCAGAGCATCGTTCAGCAGGTCAACGGCTACTCACAAGCTGCCGAGAAGGAATTCAAAAGCCAGGCAGATTCCCTGCGTTCGCAAGAACAGCAGCTTCAGCAGCAGGTCGCGATCCTCGCGCCCGACGTGAAGGCGAAGAAGATCAAGGCGTTCCAGGCGCAGCAGCAGGCTTTCCAGCAGAAAGTGCAGACACGCCAGGTACAGATTCAGGGCGGTGTGCTTCAGGCGCGTCAGGAAGTTGAAAAAGCCTTGGGTCCGATCCTTCAAGGCATCATGAACGAGCGCCATGCCAATCTACTGTTCGACCGCAACGCGATCGTCCTAGGCACGGTGAACGTCGATATCACCGGTGTTGCAGTTCAGCGGCTCGATCAGAAAATGCCCTATGTGAAGGTAAACCTCGTTACGCCGACGCCCCAGCAGTTGCAGATGATGCAGCAGCAGGCGGCGCAACAGGGCCGTTAATTCGGTGCGCGCCGCTTTCGAGCGGCGCGCTTTCCCCCTCGATGGCCGATCCTCGTTTCTACGATAACCGCGGGCCCTTCACGCTCGCGGACGTTTGCGCCCGTTCCGGCGCGGTCGTTCCCAACAGCGCCGATCCGTCCGCCAAGATATTTGACCTTGCAACCTTGGAAGGGGCTGGCGCACAACATCTCGCGTTCTGCGCCAGCAAGGCGTCGCGCGATATGCTGGCGAAGACCAAAGCAGGCTTCTGTTTCATCGGTAAAGATGCCCAACCCGCCGATGCGCCGCCGGATACCGTGGGAGTGCCTTGCAGCTCCGCGCAGCACGCGTTCGCGGCGGCGCTCAATCTCTTCTACCCCGACAATATGTTGGCCGTATGGTCGCAGCAGACTGCGGTCGATCCCAGTGCGAAGATCGGCGCGGATGTGATGCTTGCACCTGGCGTCGTTGTCGGGCCGCATGCAGAAATCGGAGATCGGACGCGGATCGGCCCCAATGCCGTGATCGGCCGTGGCGTCGCCATAGGCCAGGACTGCGAAATCGGCGCTAACGTGACCATCACGCATTCTTATGTCGGTGATCGCGTTTCAATCCTGCCAGGAGCCCAAATTGGCCAGCCGGGGTTCGGGTTTGCGTCGAGCGCTGCGGGCCATATCAAGATCCCGCAGATCGGTCGTGTGGTCGTCCAGGACAAGGTCGAGATCGGCGCATGTTGCACCGTGGATCGCGGCGCGTTGGGCGATACTGTAATCGGCGAGGGAACCAAGATCGATAACCTCGTCCAGATCGGACACAATACCCATCTTGGCCGCCATTGTGTGATTGTCTCCCAGGTCGGGATCTCGGGAAGTTGCGAAATCGGCGACTTCGTGGTGATGGGCGGGCAGGTGGGTATCGCCGATCACGCGGTCATTGGTGATGGTGCGCGTCTTGCCGCCCGGACCGGCGTGTTCCCAGGCAAACTCGAAGGCGGACAGGACTATGGCGGCGTGCCGGCGCGTCCCGTAAAAGACTGGCTGCGTGAAATGGCGCTGATATCGAAGCGTTTGAAGTCGAAGAAATAGGGCAACAATGACGGCGGGTTCCGAAAAACTTACGTTGAATGTGGAACAGATCAAGACGTTGCTCCCTCACCGCGCGCCCTTCCTGTTCATCGAACGGCTTACGGACATCGTTCCGAACGAAAGCGCGACGGCTTATAAAGCTGTTTCCTACAACGAACCGCATTTTCAGGGCCATTTTCCGAACTTCTCGGTCATGCCCGGTGTTTTGATTGTCGAGGCGATGGCACAGGCGGCTGGCGCGCTGGTTATGCATTCGCTGGGATGGACGGCGGAAAACCGGCGAGTTTTTTTCATGACCATCGATAGTGCGCGCTTCCGCAGGCCGGTGACGCCGGGCGACATGCTCAGGATGCCGGTGAAGGCGATCCGCCACCGCGGCCCGGTGTGGAAGTTCGGCGGCCAGGCTTTTGTCGACGACGCGCTCTGCGCCGAAGCCGAATTCAGCGCGATGATCGCGAAAGGCAATCAGGGTTCAAATGACGGTTCATCCGACGGCGATCGTTGAGGATGGCGCCAAACTCGGCGCCAGCACGGAAATCGGTCCCTACTGCATCGTCAGCCGCGATGTAACGCTGGGCGAGGGAGTGCGCCTACTCTCGCATGTCATCGTCACCGGTAAAACTAGTATCGGCGGGGGCACGGTTATTCACTCGCATGCGGTCATCGGTGGCGAAGCGCAGATCTACAACAATAATGCGCCGGAGGCGCGGTTGGAGATCGGCAGCGGTAATACCATCCGAGAGGCCGTCACCATCAGTCTCGGCAGCAAAAAAGGGCGCGGTATCACCAGGGTCGGCAACAATTGCTTCTTCATGGCCGGTTCGCATATCGGCCATGACTGCCATGTCGGCAACAATGTCACCTTGGCGAACGGGGCGATGCTCGGCGGCCATTTCGATGTTGGCGACGGCGTCATCATGGGCGGTTTGGCGGCGGCGCAGCAATTTGGCCGCGTTGGGCGCTACGCCTTCATTAGCGGGCTCTCCGGGATCAGCACAGATGTCATTCCATACGGCATGGCGATTGGGCTGCACGCGCGTTTGGGCGGTCTCAACCTGATCGGCCTGCGCCGCCGCAATATCCCGCGCGCCAACATTCACGCTTTGCGCGCTGCCTATCGCGCAATATTTTTGGATGGAAAAGATTCGATCCAGGACAATGCCCGCGAAGCCGAACAGTCCGGAAAATGGAAGGGCGTTCCTGAAGTGGAGGAGGTGATTACATTCATCCTCGCCGACGCGAAACGTCCCATCACGCCGGCGCGCCGTCGCGGCGATGACGAAGAAGGCGAAGACTAATATGGCCACGCTTGGCATCATCGCTGGCGGTGGCGAACTCCCTTTGGCGGTTGCTGAAAGCGCGCGAGCCGCCGGGCGGGATGTGTTTGTCCTCGCGCTATCTGGCGCGGACGACGGTTTATCGCAATTTTCGCGCGAAGATTCAGGCATTGGCGAGCTTGGCAAAAGCCTCTCTCTGCTCAAGAAGTATGGCTGCGAGGACGTGACGTTCGCCGGCAAGGTCTCGCGTCCCGAGTGGAGTGACCTGAAGCTGGATGCACGTGGCGCGCTGGCACTGCCGAAAGTCGTCGCCGCGGCCCTGAAAGGCGATGATGCGCTCATGCGCGCGATGCTTGGCATCTTTGAGAGAGAAGGTTTCCGCGTCATTGGAACCACGGAAGCCGCGCCTAATCTAGTCGCGACGGCTGGCGTTTATGGCCGCCACAAGCCCGATGCGCAGGCGCAAACGGATATCGCGCAGGCGCGCGAGGTCGTACGCCGTATGGGCGAACTCGACATAGGTCAGGCTGCTGCTGTCGCCGAAGGCCTTGTACTCGCTGTGGAAGCGGCGGAAGGCACCGACGCGATGCTGGAGCGGCTGACGCATCTGTCGCGGAATCTCCGCGGCACGCCACAGAAGCGCCGAGGCGTGCTGGTTAAGTCGCCAAAGCCCTCGCAGGAACGACGCGTCGATCTTCCCGTGATCGGCGTTCGCACGGTTGAACTCGCATCGGTTGCAGGGCTCGCGGGAATCGCTGTTGAAGCTGGCACCGCGCTTCTCATGCGCAAACAGAGGATCGTAGAAGCTGCCGACAGGCTCGGTCTGTTCGTCATGGCTTTCGATCCCCGGGCGGCGGCATGAGTTCGAGCGGCGCACTCACCAGTCCGCTCACGGTCATGCTTGTTTGCGGCGAGCCTTCCGGTGATCAGCTCGGCGCGGAACTGATGCAAGGCATTCGCGCGCTCGGTGGCGACACGATAAGGATCGTGGGCGTCGGCGGCAGCGCGATGGCGGCGTTGGGACTGAAGAGCCTGTTCCCTTTGGACGCAACGGCTGTGATGGGGCTGCGCGAGGTAGTTCCGCGCATTCCTGAAATCCTCCGACGAGTCCGCATGGCGTCTGACTATGCACTGGCAACAAAACCCGATGCGCTGGTCTGCATCGACAGCCCCGATTTCACACATCGCATCGCTCGCCGGGTCAAGCGGGCCAATCCCGCAATCCCCACAGTGAACTACGTAGCGCCGCAAGTATGGGCATCACGTCAATATCGCGCGCGTGCGATGGCGCGCTATTTCGATCTTGTGCTGGCACTGTTTCCGTTTGAAGTCTCGTTTTTCGAAGGGCGCGGTGTTCATGCCGCATTCGTCGGCCATCCGGTCATCGAACGCGCGGCGCGTATGCGCGGCGGCGACGATCTGCGCGCGCGGCTGGGAATCGGCTTCGACGCGCCTCTGCTGGTGGTGCTTCCCGGAAGCCGCATGAGCGAAGTGACGTTGCTGCTTCCCGTTTTTCGCGAGGCTGTCGCGAAGCTGGCCACATCGCTTCCGGGTCTGGTGTGCCTGTTGCCGACGGTGCCGAACGTGGATGTCAGAGTGCGTTCGCTCACCCAGACCTGGCCGGTTCCGCTGCACATTCTTGATAGCGCGGACGATAAATTCGCGTCATTCGACGGAGCCGATGTCGCGCTGGCCGCCACGGGTACCGTCACGACGGAAGTGGCGCTGTCTGGAACACCGATGGTCACGGCCTACAAGCTAGGCTGGCTGACTTACGCCCTCGCGCGCCCGTTTATCTCGGTGAAATTTGCCACGCTGGTGAACATCCTGTTGGACCGTGAAGCGGTGCCCGAATTCATCCAGAGCCGCTGCACACCGCGGGCTCTGGCAGACGCCCTTTTGTCCTTGTTCGAGAATCCGGACGTCCGGACCAAACAAATCCGGGACCTCGATGAAGCGATGCATCTTCTGGGCGCGGGCGAGGAAGCACCGTCGCTGCGGGCGGCGCGCACGCTTCTCGCCTTTGCGTGGGAGAAGCGTGGCGCGTTCGCCGATCAGCGCTTGGCGAGTGGGACGTAATCGCGCTGCGCGGCGCCCGTATAAAGCTGACGCGGGCGGCCAATTTTCTGATGTGGGTCTTCGATCATCTCTTTCCACTGGGCGATCCAGCCGACTGTGCGCGCTAGCGCGAATAATGCCGTGAACATGCTGGTGGGGAAGCCCAGCGCTTTCAGCGTGATGCCCGAATAAAAGTCGATATTCGGATAAAGCTTCTTCTCGATGAAGTATTCGTCGCTAAGGGCGATCCGCTCCAGCTCGATCGCGACCTTCAGGATCGGGTCGTCGCCGTGTCCCACTTCTTCGAGTACGGCATGGGTCTGTTTCTGCATCGCCTTGGCGCGCGGGTCGTAGTTTTTGTAGACGCGGTGACCGAAGCCGGACAGGCGGAAATTGTCGTTCTTGTCCTTCGCTTTCTTGATGTATTCGGGAATCCGCTCGACGGTGCCGATCTCTTCCAGCATCTTCAATGCGGCTTCGTTGGCGCCGCCATGCGCGGGCCCCCACAGACAGGCGATGCCGGCTGCGATGCAAGCGAATGGATTGGCGCCCGATGAACCGGCCAGGCGCACTGTCGAGGTCGACGCGTTCTGCTCGTGATCCGCGTGCAGGATGAAGATGGTGTCCAATGCCTTGGCGAGCACCGGATTGATTTTGTACTCTTCCGCCGGAACCGAGAACGTCATGCGCATGAAATTCTCGGTGTAGCCAAGATGGTTCAGCGGATAAACAAAGGGCTGACCGACGGCATATTTGTAAGCCATCGCCGCGATCGTCGGCATCTTGGCGATGAGACGGTGGCTGGCGATCTCGCGCTGACGCGGATCGTTGATGTCGGTCGAGTCGTGATAGAAGGCCGAAAGCGCGCCGACGACGCCGCACATGATCGCCATCGGGTGCGCGTCGCGGCGGAAGCCGCGATAGAAGGTCGACATTTGGTCATGCACCATCGTGTGCATGGTGATGGAGTGGTTGAACGCCGCCGCCTCCTTCTTGTTCGGCAGCTCGCCGTGCAGCAGCAGATAGCAGACTTCCAGGAAGTTCGAATGTTCTGCGAGTTGATCGATGGAATAACCGCGATAAAGCAGAACGCCCTTGTCGCCGTCGATGAAGGTGATCTCGCTTTCGCAGCTCGCCGTCGAGGTAAAGCCGGGGTCGTAGGTGAAAATGTCCGCGTCGCCGTAAAGCTTGCGGATATCCAACACATTCGGCCCCTCGGTCCCGGAGAACACAGGGAATTCGTATTTCTTATTGTCGTAAGTCAGTGTGGCGGAACCGGCTGGCTTGGCCTTGCTCTCTCTCATCGGGTGATCCTTCTCAAGCGGCGAAAACACCTATCTTGCACTGCAACAATTATAGACCGTGAAGGTTAACCGCGTCACCACCCTCGCGCGTATAAGGGCCTCAGATTTGCGTGAATTTCAGTCCGTCCAAGCCCCCAACCGTAACAGGGCCTCTTCACGGCCCAAGACCTCCAGAACGTCGAAAATCGGTGGTGAGCTAGCCTTGCCCGTCAGGGCCGCACGAAGCGGTTGCGCGATCTGCCCCAGCTTCAGATTGTGCTGCTCGGCGAAGGCGCGCGCCTTCTCTTCCAACACATGCGCCGACCATTCCGGCGCATGCTTGAAGATGTTGCGCAATTCCGTGAGCGTCTTGCGCGCTTCCGAGGTCAGCAGCTTGGCGGCGGCTTCATCGGGTTTGCGCGGACCGTCCGTGTACAGAAATTCCGCCGATTGCGCGAGCTCGACGAGCGTCTTCGCGCGCTCTTTAAGGCCGGGCATTGCCGCCATCAAACGCGCCCATGCTTTGCCGTCCAAGATCACGGACGGCTCGCGGCGCTCGAGCAATTTGACGATATCCTCCGCCAAGCGCTGATCTTCGGCGATGCGGATGTAGTGGCCATTGAGATTGTCGAGCTTCTTATAATCCATGCGCGAGGGGCTGCGGCCGATGCTCTCCAGATTGAACCATTCGATAGCCTGTTCGGTGGAGATGATCTCGTCATTGCCGTGGCTCCAGCCGAGGCGGAGCAGGTAGTTGCGCATCGTCTCCGGCAGATAGCCCATGTCGCGATAAGCCTCGACGGCCAGCGCGCCGTGCCGCTTGGAAAGCTTGGCGCCGTCCGGTCCATGAATGAGGGGCAGGTGGCCATAAACCGGCTCCGGCCAGCCCATCGCCTGGATGATCTGCAATTGCCGCGCGGCGTTGTTCAGATGATCATCACCACGGATGACATGCGTCACGCCCATATCCTGATCGTCGACCACGACGGCCAGCATGTAGGTCGGCGTGCAATCGGAGCGCAGCAGGATCATGTCGTCGAGATTTTCGTTGGCAAAGGTCACATCGCCCTGGATGACATCATGCACGATCGTCTCGCCCGTTTGCGGCGCCCGCAGGCGAATGACGAAGGGCTTGTCATCCTGCTCCGGCCCCGGTGCGCGATCTCGCCAGCGGCCGTCATAGCGGATGGGTTTGCCGGCGGCGCGTTGAGCCTCGCGCATCTCGGTCAATTCTTCGGTGGTCGCGTAGCAGCGATAGGCTTTGCCTTCGGCGAGCAATTGCTCGGCAACCTGACGATGCCTCCCGGCGCGGGCAAACTGATAGACGGTCTGTCCATCCCAGTTCAGCCCCATCCACTCCAGCCCGTTCAGAATGGCGGCCACAGCCTCCGGCGTAGAGCGTTCGCGGTCGGTATCCTCGATGCGCAAGAGGAAGGTTCCGCCGGTATGGCGGGCGAAAAGCCAGTTGAACAAGGCTGTGCGCGCGCCGCCGATGTGCAGAAAACCGGTGGGCGAGGGCGCAAAGCGGAGGACGGGTTTCTTGTTTTCGGGCATGATGAAAAGCTTTCGGGGGCCGGCCAGCGTTTTGGCTGTTGTAACGCGAGGCTTCTAGCAAACAAGGTTCCGTGGGGGTAGCTCCGTTTCCAACCTGGAAAACACGCGCGGCGCTGGCCTTCCGGCCCGCTGCGTGGTCTCGCGCGCTTGGCGTATCGCCGGACATCTTCGAGCAAGAATCCGAACGCTGGGTGCTTTGGCTTCCCGTCGCACTCGGCGCCGGAATCGCTATCTATTTCGCATTGCCATTCGAGCCGTCGAGCGCGTTGGCGTTGCCTTTTCTGGCTTCGGGATTGTTGACGGCTTTGGTTGCTTTCACGAGCGAGGGCAATCCGGCGCGTCTTAGCCTTGGGTTGATCGCTGCTTTAGCCATCGGCTTCTCAACCGCGAAACTACATACTGACCATGTGGCAGCCCCGGTCCTGTTTCATCGCATTGGCCCGGTGGCCGTCGAAGGCGTCATCGACAGCGCGCAGCTTCATGGCAAGGGCATCCGCTTGGTGCTGGCGACGCGCCAGATCGGTCATATGCAGATCGATCGCATGCCAGCGTGGGTCCGCGTTTCCGTGCGCAGTGGTGCAGAGAATTTGAAACCCGGTGATCTCATTTCCGTCCGCGCCGTTCTCATGCCGCCGCCGTCCCCCGCATCGCCCGGTGACTACGATTTCGGACGCGCGGCCTACTACATGCGGATTGGCGCGGTTGGGTTTTCTTTCGGTAAACCGTCGCTGATCGCGCGCCATGCGGAAAGCTGGAGCGACCGTATCGCCGATCACATCGCGTTTCTGCGCTGGCGCATGACGCAGCATATCCATGACGTGCTTCCCGGCAGCACCGGCGGCATCGCCGCGGCGCTGATCACCGGCGATCGCGGCGCGATTTCGGCGGACGATGAGTCCGCCTTGCGCGATGCTGGGCTTGCGCATGTCCTGGCTATCGCCGGGCTACACATGGCGTTGGTGGGATTGGGATTGTTCTGGGTGGTGCGCGCTTTCCTAGCATTGTTTCCATCCATCGCGCTTGTCTGGCCGATCAAGAAATGGGCGGCGGTGGCGGCGCTAGGCGGCGCGACCTTCTACCTCGTTATCAGCGGCGCCGCGGTTCCGGCGACACGCGCTTATGTGATGCTCGCCTTCATGCTGATGGCGATTCTGTTCGACCGACCGGCGTTGTCGATGCGGTCGGTTGCGATGGCGGCGGCCGTCGTTCTGTTGCTACGACCGGAGAGCATTATCGAGCCCGGATTTCAGATGTCATTCGCCGCGGTGGTTTCATTGGTGGCGGTGGCGGAATGGGAGCGCTCACTGGAGGCAACGGAAAGCCATTTCTGGCCGCTGCCCGGCGCCCGGCGCTATCTGCGCGGCATTGCCATCACAAGCTTTGTCGGATCTGTCGCCACCGCGCCATTCGCGGCATTTCATTTCGACCGTGCGACACACTACGCGGTGCTGGGCAATCTTCTCGCCATGCCGATCATGGGCTTTGTCACCATGCCGGCCGCCGCGCTTGCGGTTCTTTTGATGCCGTTCGGTCTTGACCGCATTCCGCTCATCGTCATGGGCTGGGGCATCGAAGCGATGCTGGTGGTGGGTCGCTGGGTATCCAATCTTCCCGGCGCGGTTTCCATCACCGCGGCGTGGCCCATTGGCGCGATCGTGCTCATGTCGATTGGCGGTTTGTGGATGGCAATTTGGCGTACACGCTGGCGCTGGTTTGGCTTGGTGCCGCTGGCCGGGGGAGTTATCGCAATCTTTCTGGTGCAGCCGCCGGATCTGCTGATCGCCCGGGACGGAACGACGGTCGCCATCCGTGGCGCCGATGGCGCACTTCGCCTCCTGCGCAAGCCATCCGACAAATTCTCCGCCGCCGAATGGCTGAAGCGCGATGGCGATAACCGCGACTACACGGCGGCGATCGCCACGCCGAAGGATGGTGTGCAGTGTGACGCGGAGGGATGCGTCGCGAAAGCGCCGAACGGAATGCTCGTCGCGGCGGCGTCGCGCGCGCTGGCGCTGGCGGAGGATTGCGGGACCGCAGACATCGTCGTCAGCACGGCGCCGACGCGTGGCTTGTGCGTCGGGCCGAAGCTTGTCATCGACCGCTTCGACGTCGCCCGTAACGGCGCCTATGCCATCCAGATGAACGGCAAAGAGCTGCGCATCGAGAACGTGCGCGAAACGCGCGGCGAAAGACCGTGGAATGTCTGGCCCCACCCTCGCGCCGGTTCTTAGTAACGCCGAATAAGTCCCACAAGCTTGCCCTGGACCTTCACACGGTCCGAACCGTAAAGGCGCGTCTCGTAGGCCGGATTGGCCGCTTCCAGCGCGATGGAATCACCGCGGCGGCGCAGCCGCTTCAGGGTCGCTTCCTCGTTGTCCACCAGCGCTACCACGATCTCGCCGGTGTTTGCGCTGTCGACTTCCTGGATGATCACGGTATCGCCATCGAGAATGCCGGCGTTGATCATGGAGTCGCCAGTCACTTCCAGCGCGTAATGGTCGCCGCGGCCGATCATGCCGCCGGGCACCGGAACCTCCGCCACCTTGTTCTGAATGGCTTCGATGGGCGTACCGGCAGCGATTCTGCCGAGCACGGGGACAGATACTGAACCTTCACCACCCTCGCTGGTGCGCCGGGGAGCGCCAGCGCTGCGGGCATCGCCGGAGGCGCGGTTCTCGCCGCCGCGCCGGGCAGGGTGGACCAGCCGCTGGGCCTGGCTGCGGGTGGTCGCCGGGCGCTGGGTCTCCGACACGTTCTCGGGCAGTTTCAGCACTTCTAGCGCGCGGGCGCGCTTTTCCATGCGGCGCAGGAAGCCGCGCTCCTCAAGGGCCGTGATCAGCCGGTGAATGCCGGACTTGGACTTCAGGTCCAGCGCATCCTTCATTTCGTCGAAGGACGGCGGAATGCCCGTCTCGCGCACCCGTTCATGGATGAACATCAGAAGTTCGTATTGTTTGCGCGTCAGCATGATCTCATTTTCTCCCGTTTTCCGGCCGTCCCACGAATCGGGTCCGAACAAATCCGAAACACGGAGAATCGTTCTACTTTAGTTCTAGGAGGGGGTCAATCCCGATTTTTCTGCAAGGTTTCTTGCGGAACGGGCTGGGCAGCAATCCCGTTCTATACCGGACGAGGGGCTTCTGGGCCGACCTGAAAACGGCCGCTAGGAGTGAGAAGCATGACGAAATTCGGGAAAACTATGACAGCCGCGCTGATAGGCGCGGGCGCGCTGGCGATATCCGCGACCAGCGCCTCGGCCTATGTGGTTTGCAACCGCTGGGGCGAGTGCTGGCACACCCATGCGCGCTACACCTATCCGAGCGGATTTGGTGTTGTGATTCATGGCGACGATTGGCGCTGGCGCGACCGCGACCATTATCGCTGGCATGAGCATGAGGGCCGCGGCTATTGGCGGAATGGTGTCTGGATCACGTTCTAATCGAGCGCGATCACAAGAGTGAGGGCGGAGATCAAAAGGTCTCCGCCCTTGTTCTATTCGAGCGGAAGAATTTGGACGCGCTCGCCTGCTTTTGCTGCCGGCGCGTGCGGCATGCGAACGATAAGCGCGTCCGACTTCGCCAATGTGTTTAGCATGGAAGAGTCCTGAGCCGCGAACGCTTCCACATAAAGTTCTCCATCGCGGATTTTTGTGCCTGCACGCAGATAGTCTTGACGCTGGTCGTTCGCAGGTAGATCGCGTAGCAGTTTCGCGGACAGCGACTCTGTTTTTGCTTCGTCTCCGAGCATCGCGGCGAGAGCCGGTTTAAGAAACAGTATCGCGCAGACGAGCGACGACACCGGATTTCCGGGCAGGCCGAGCAACGGCGTCTCACCCAGCTTGCCAAAGATCAGCGGTTTGCCTGGGCGCATGGCGATCTTCCAGAAATCCAGCGCGAAGCCTTTCGGCCCGAGTGCCTTCTGGACGAGATCGTGATCGCCCACCGATGCGCCACCGAGCGTCACGATCAAATCCGCGTCCTTCGCCAGTTCGGCGATCTGTGAAACGGCTTCGACGGTGTCAGGAAGAATTCCGAGGTCGCGCGGCATTCCGCCCCAATGCGCGATCATCGCGGCGAGGCCATAGCCCGACGATGCGACGATGCCGCCCTGTCTGCGCGGCTCGCCTGGCCTGGAGAGTTCGTCCCCGGTCGCTGCAAAAGCGATGACCGGTTTGCGCCGCATCGAAACCCGCGCGATGTCGCCTGCTGCGAGCAGCGAAACATCGCGCGCTGTGAGCCTGTGTCCGGCGGACGCAAGAACGTCGCCCTTCGCGAAGTCGAGGCCAGCCTTGCGGATGTGTTGTCCGGACTTCGCAACGCTTTTGACCGTTACATGATCGCCAGACGTATCGGTGTTTTCCTGAATCACGATGCTGTCGGCACCATCCGGCACCACGCCACCAGTGAAGATACGGACGGCTTCTCCAGCCCGGAGAATCTCGGCGAAAGGATGACCGGCGGGAGATGAACCGGCCACGCGTAGCGCAACGGGTACAGCTGCGACGTCCGAGGTGCGCACGGCATAGCCGTCCATCGCCGATACCGGAGCGGGCGGCTGGTCGTATTTCGCGATGGCGTCAGCGGCAAGAACGCGGCCAGCGGCATCGGCAATGGAGACGGTCTCGGCGTTTGTCGGATGCAGCGCGGCAACGATGCGCGCCTCGGCCTCGGCGACCGAGATCATTTGAACAGGTCTTCTTCGCGCACCCGCGCGGCGCGGGCGAGTTTCTTGATCGTGTCCGGCGCCAGCGCGCGGGATTTGCCGGTGAGGTAAGCGTAGATTTGCGCCGCCGGAACATCGGCCTGCTTCGCCCATTCGGTGGCGCGCAGCCGGTTCGCGGTCATAAAGGTTCGGAACGCCTCACGCGCGACATTCGCGTCACGATTGCGCGGTGCCGCGACCTCGTTCATCAGCGTTTCGGATTTTCGCGGCGGGTTCAACTTCGGCGGCGACGTCTTGCCAGTGGCGGCGAAATAACTTCCGCTCTTGCCGCCGGATTTGGAGACGAGGCGCACGGTCTCGATCACCGCGCCGCGGTCCACCGCCTTGATCATGTCGTAGATTGTCAACGCGGCGACACTTGCCGCGGTCAATGCTTCCATCTCGACACCGGTTTGTCCCAATGTTTTCACGCTTGCGAGAATGCGCACGGCATGGCGCTCCGCCAGGGGCTCGAAGTCCACACCGGCCTTGGTAATGGCGATGGGATGGCACAAAGGAATGAGATCGGAGGTCTTTTTCGCCGCCATAATGCCGGCGATCCGCGCCGCCGCCAGCACGTCGCCCTTCGGGCCACTGTCGCTGATCGCCGCTTCATAGGCCTCTTCGGACAATACGATCACCGCCTCGGCAACGGCCTTCCGCTCGGTTGTGTCCTTGTCTGAGACATCGACCATGCGCGCCGCGCCGGTTTCGTCCAGATGGGTCAGCTTGTTCATGCCGGCAGTTTAGCGCCCAGCAGCGCGCGTGTCGCCGCCGCTACATCGGCCTGCCGCATCAGGCTTTCGCCGATCAGGAACGTGGTGACGCCCACCTCGGCCAGCCGCTGCAGATCGTCCGGCTCCGACAGGCCGCTTTCGGCCACCACCAGAACGTCGTTCGGAATCTTGGGCGCCAGTTCGATGGTGATGAGGATGTCGGTGATGAAAGTGCGCAGGTCGCGGTTGTTGATGCCGATCATGTCCGCACCCAGCGCCAGCGCGCGGTCGAGCTCCGGCTGGTCGTGCACTTCGACCAATACATCCATCTTCCAGCGTTTGGCCTCTTCGATAAGGGCTTGCGCCTCCACGTCCGTCACCGCTGCCATGATGAGGAGGATGCAGTCGGCACCCCAGGCACGCGCTTCCACCACCTGATAGGGCTCGAACATGAAATCCTTGCGCAGGCAGGGCAGGCGGGACGCAAGCCGCGCCTGGCGCAGGAAATCCGGCGCGCCCTGAAACGAAGGCGTATCCGTCAAAACCGAAAGACACGCCGCGCCGCCTTCTTCATAAGCGCGCGCCAGCATCGGCGGATCGAAGTCCGCGCGGATCAGGCCCTTCGACGGGCTGGCCTTCTTGATCTCCGCGATCAGGCCGTAGCGGTTTTCCTTTTTCGCCTTCAGCAGGGCGTCGCGAAAGCCGTGCGGTGCATCCATCGCCTTTGCAGTCTCCTCAAGGCCCAGCTGTGGCAAACGCGCCTTGGCTTGGGTGATCTCCGCACGTTTGTACTTGGCGATGTCGTCCAGGATCGTCATGCGGTTTCTTTCTGGGAGAGCGCAGCGACCCGCGCAAGAACGCCGCGCGCCGCGCCGCTGTCGATGGCCTCTGCCGCCATCAACGCGCCATCCTTCAGATTGTTCATCTTGTCCGCCACAACCAGCGCCGCCGCGGCGTTCAACAGAACGATGTCACGGAATGCGCCGGGTTCACCGTCGAGCAGGTGGAGCAAGGCGGCGGCGTTTTCATTCGCGTCGCCGCCTTTGAGAGCAGACAATGGCGCGCGTGCGACGCCGATTTCCTCCGGCGTGACCTTGCGGCGCGAGACGGCTTTGTGATCGAGAACGGCAACGTGGGTTTGGGCCGTTGTCGTCAGTTCGTCCAGCCCATCGGCGCCGTGCACCAGCCACGCCTTCTCGCTGCCAAGTTCTTTGAGGACTTGCGCCAATGTTTCGATCCATTCGGCCGAGAATACACCAATTAGCTGACGCTTGACTTGCGCGGGATTGGATAGCGGTCCCAGCAGATTGAAGATCGTGCGGACTCCCAGTTGCTTTCGCACCGGCGCCACATGTTTCATCGCCGTGTGATAATGGGGCGCGAACAAAAAGCAGAAATTCGTTTCCGCCAGACAGGCTTGTGCCGCCTGTGGCTCCATGTCGATCTTTACGCCCAGCACTTCCAGAACGTCCGCCGTGCCGGAGCGGGAAGAAGCGCTGCGATTGCCATGCTTGGCCACCGGAATGCCGCAACCGGCCACGACAAACGCGGTCGCGGTGGAGATGTTGAAGGTGTTGTGGCCATCACCGCCGGTGCCGCACAGATCGATGGCGTTATCGGGCGCTTCGATGGTTCGCATCGCCGCGCGCATCGCCCGCACGCCGCCGACGATCTCGTCCACGGTCGGCGGCCGTCGTGCAAGCACGGTGAGGAATGTGGCGATGTCGTCGTTTGCGACAGAGCCGGACATGATCGCGCCGAACGCGCGGGTGGATTCGCTCGCGTTCAACACCGACCCTCCGGTCAGGCGTTTCAGAAGGGCCGCGAATTCGCTGCCACCGCTCATGCCGGAACGCGCGAAAATTCCCGCGCCAGGGTGAGAAAGTTCTGCAGCAGCGCATGGCCGTTCTCGCTGGCGATGCTTTCCGGGTGAAATTGCACGCCATGAACCGGGTGCGTCTTGTGCATCACGCCCTGGATCACGCCGTCGCCGCTTGTCGCCGTCACTTCCAGCGCGGCCGGCATGCTATCGGGCGCGATGGTGAGGGAATGATAGCGCGTCGCTTCGAAATCGTTGTTGAGGCCACGGAAGACGCTCTTGCCCGTGTGATGGATGCGGCTGGTCTTGCCATGCATCGGTTCAGGCGCGCGGACGATGGTGCCGCCATGGACCTGGCCGATGGCCTGGTGTCCAAGGCAGACGCCCAGGATCGGCATCTTGCCGTCCGCCTTCTTGATGAGATCAAGGCAGATGCCGGCTTCATTCGGTGTGCACGGGCCGGGCGACAGGACGATCGCCTCCGGCTTCAGCGCCAAAGCCTGTTCGGCTGTCAGCTCGTCATTGCGCTTGACCAAAACCTGCGCGCCCAACTCCCCCAGATAGTGGAAGAGGTTGTAGGTGAAGCTATCGTAATTATCGATCAGAAGCAGCAAAACACATCGCCAAATAAGGGTTTCGAGGCTTTTGGCAGTTTGCCCGAGAGGTGCCTGTCCGTGCAATCGCGGCCTCGATTGCCAGCCCTCCGGTTGACAGTGCTGGGGGTGGGTTTCCTATTGGCGCATGTTGCAGGGGCGTTTGATTCGCAAAGCCAATCGCCGCCGCCACGGTGCCGACAAGGTGCTTGTAGGCGCCGAAGCGATTTTTTGGCTTGTGCTGGTGTTGGCCATTGGTTTCGGCGGCACGCGCGCCGTGTCGGGCCTGCCCGCACTGATAAGCCTTCTTGTGCCGCCGGGACTAATGGCGGCCGAGGCTGGTCCGCCCAACAACGCTCGCGTCTCCTTTCCGGTCACGGTGCGGGCCGATAGCGGCCTCTATGCGCCACATGTGCTCACCGCGGGGTCGGGCTTCCCGCAATGGCTGCAGGCGCGCATCGCATTTGCACAGTCCGGCGATGTTTCAGGCGTTGCCGGCACTGCGCGGCCGGTCCCAGCCATCGCCATCGTGATTGACGATCTGGGCGCTGACGGGGTGGATACTCGCCGCGCCATCGCACTGCCGAAAGAAGTCAGCCTGTCGTTCCTGCCTTATCCGGAGTCCACACCGGAGTTTGCACGCGAAGGCTATCGGGCAGGACATCAAATTCTTTTGCATATGCCGATGGAGCCGAACGGAAGCACCGACCCCGGCCCCAACGCGCTGCTCACCACGCTGGATGGTCCCACGAACGTCGCGCGGCTGGACTGGGCGCTGGCGCGGGTGCCGGGTCTTTCCGGCATGAACAATCACGAGGGCAGCCGCTTCACCGCCGATCGCGACGCGCTGATACCGGTGATGGAACACATCGCGGAGCGGCACATCTTTTTCCTGGATTCCCGCACATCGCCGGTGACGCAGGTGGTGACCTTGGCGCGCGCCTTCGGCGTTCGCAGCGCGGGCCGTGACGTGTTTCTTGATGATGTTATTTCGCCCGGTGCCATCGCCACGCAGATCGCGCGGGCGGAAACGATTGCGCGGGAGCAGGGTGTTGTCATCGCCATCGGTCATCCGCATCCGGAAACGATGGACGTGCTGGCGCGCTGGACGGCGCAGGCCGCAGCGCGCGGCTATGAGCTGGTGACGGCGAGCGATGCGATCCGTCTGAAGACCGAACGCGATGTGCGCTTATTGTCCGCGGCGCGCTGAAGAGGCGTAGCGCACGGCTTCATCGGCGGCGGCCATGAGCGCCTTGGCCTTGTTTACGGTTTCCTGGAATTCGCTTTCCGGATCGCTGTCCGCGACCACGCCGCCGCCCGCCTGCACATATAACGTGCTGTCCTTGACGACGGCGGTGCGCAATACGATGCAGGTGTCCATCGAGCCATTCGCCGCGAAATAACCGACGGCGCCGGCATAGACCGCGCCGCGTTTTTCCTTTTCGAACTCGTCGATCAATTCCATGGCGCGAATTTTCGGCGCGCCGGAAAGCGTACCCGCGGGCAATCCCGCGGCGAGCGCGTCGATGGCATCGAGGCCGGGGCGGATTTTGCCTTCCACGTTCGACACCAGATGCATCACATGGCTGTAGCGCTCGATGAAGAAGCTGTCAGTGACTTTCACGTCGCCCACCTGTGCCACACGGCCCACATCGTTGCGGCCGAGGTCCACCAGCATCAAATGTTCGGCCCGCTCTTTCGGATCGTTCATCAACTCCGTCGCCAGCGCGTTGTCCGCTTCAGGCGTCGCGCCGCGTTTGCGCGTACCGGCGATGGGCCGGATCGTAACGACGCCATCGCGCAGCCGCACGAGGATTTCCGGCGACGATCCGACGATGGAGAAGCCCGGAAAGGCGAGGTGATAGAGAAATGGTGACGGATTGAGCCGTCTGAGCGCGCGGTAAAGCGCGAAGGGCGGCAGCTTGAATGCGCGGCGAAAGCGCTGGCTGGGCACCACCTGAAACACATCGCCGGCGCGAATGTATTCTTTCGCACGCTCCACGGTCTTCAGATAGTCGTCATGGGTCGTATTGGAATCGATCTGCGCGACGGCGGGCAGATTTTCCGGCGGATGCGGCGCGGCGGGTGCGGGGCGCTCGATGTCGCCGATGGCATCGTTCAGCCGTTCCGACGCGCGGGCATAAGCGGCGCGGGCATCCACGCCGGCTTCCGGCCACACCGGTGACACCAGCACGATCTCGTCGCGCACATTGTCGAAGATCGCGACCACCGTCGGGCGCAGCATGATGGCATCGGGCAAGTTCAAAGGATCGTGCGGCGGCGGGCCGAGCTTGGTTTCGATCAGCCGCACGATGTCGTAACCGAGATAACCGAACAGGCCGACTGCCATCGGCGGCAGCGATGGATGCAGATCCATCTGCGTCGCCTTCATCAGTTTGCGCAGCGACTCCAGCGGCTTGTCTGAAAGTTCTGCAGGCTCGAAGGCGTCCGAATTGGCGCGCGCGTTGCGGTTGATCTCCGCCTTGCCGTTCCGGCAGCGCCAGATGAGATCAGGCTTGAAACCGATGATGGAATAACGCCCGCGCGTCTCGCCGCCCTGCACGCTTTCAAAAAGAAAAGCATTGTCGCGGCCTTCGCCGAGTTTCAGGAACGCGCTGACCGGCGTTTCCAGATCGGCGATCAGCCGCGCGTGCAGCGCCTGCGGGTGTCCGGCGTCATAGTTGCGCGCGAACGCGGCAAAATCCGGTTCAATCGCCATCGGTCGCTCACGAGCCTTCGCCCGCGCCCGTCACGCGATCCGCATTCGTCTGATTGATCTTCACGCCTTGGCTGTTACGCGCGGCCTGCGCGAGCATCGCGTCGAAGTCTTGCGCCGATTGCTGGCTGAGCTGCTGTGCGCCTTGCGCAAATTGCAGCGATTGCGTCGGCAGATTGCGGTGGATGATGCCGGTGACGCGCGCCACGACCATTCCGCCATTGAGAGCAGGGCCGGCAACAGCCTTTCCGGGACCGGCTTCGAACAGCTTGGCGATGACAAGCGGCGGCAGCGATTCACCCGGCTGTTGCTCTGTGCCCGTGGGGCGATAAAGGCGTCCGGTTTTCTGCACCGGTGTACCGGCAAGCGCGGCCGCGGCGTCGAGAGTTTGCGCCTTGTCGGCCTCGGCCACGAGCGCGTTCGCCTTGGCGACGAGCATCTTCTGACGCTGCTCCGCCGTCCACATCGCGGCGGCTTCCACGCGCACTTGATCCAAGGACTTGAGCTTGGGCGGAATCTGGCCGTCCACCTTCAACACATAGAGTTTGCCGCTCTTTGTGGGGAATGGATCGCCTTCCTCGCCTACTTCGGCGGCGAAAATCTGCTTGAGGAAATCGGGATCGTCGGCGGCCGGTGTCTTGCTGCCGTCGGGCGCAAGTCCTTTGAAATCGACCGCGGCGATATGGCCGGTCTTCATACCAACCTTCTTGCCAGCCTCGATCACGCTCAATCCGCCGCTGTTCGCATCAGTATAAGCGTTCGAGATGTCGCCAAGCTTGGCCTGTGCGAGCTGTGCCGTAACGTCCTTGGTGATATCCGCTTTCACGTCTTCGAATGTCTTGTTGACGCCCGGCGTGATCTTGGTGACGTGCAGTAGCACCCATCCCGACAGATTTTTCTGCGGATCGGTCACCCCGTTCTCGGCGAGCGCGAACACCGCCGGCCCGCGCGTGCTGAGATCGTCCTTGGTAACACTGCCCAGATTGTCGACGGTTTTGCCCAGCGATTTCGCCACATCGTCGAATTTCACGCCGCTGTCGATCTTCGCCTTGGCCGCCTTGGCATCGGCTTCAGTTGTGAACGTAATCTGCTCGACGTCGCGCTTCTCCGGCACATTATAACCGAAGCGCGGGTCGTCCTTGCGAAGTTCGTATTGCTGTTTGAGTTGCGCCTCGGTGGGCTGGGTCTGCGCCGTCAGATCGTCCGGGCCGACAACCGCGTAATCGACCTCGCGATATTCCGGCGTGCTGAATTTGTCGGGATGGCTTTTCACATAGGCCGCTAGCTGCGCGTCCGTGGGAGCGGGCACCTCCCCGCCGGCGTTGGGCGGCAGGACGACGTATTCCGCAGCGCGCACTTCGTTCAGATAGGAGAACAATGCCGCGACATAACCCGACGGCAGCGAAAAGCCGGCGCGGGCGGCGGAGAGCAGCTGGGTGCGTGTGATATCGGTCCGTACCACGTCCAGAAAGCCCTGCTCGGTATAACCGCGATCGTTAATGACGCGCAGGAAGGTGTTGTGATCGAAGCTGCCCAAGGGACCGTTGAAGCCGCGAATGGAACGCACCTCTTGGACGACGGGGCCGTCGCTTGTCGTCAGGCCGAGTTTCTTGGCTACGTTGTCGAGGGCTTGGCGGTTCACCATCGCGTTGAGCACCTGCGCCGGAATGCCAAGTTTGCGAGCCGTGTCGGATTGCATCTGTCGTCCGTCCGGTCCCGTCTGCTGCTTGAGCGTGTTGGAATACTCGCGCTGGTAAATCTCCTGCGGGATTACGACGCTTCCGACGGTCGCCACGCTGGTATCGTTCGTACCCTTGAAGATATCGGCGATGCCCCACACGCCAAAGCTGAGCGCGAGCGCTCCCAGGAAGATCGAAGCGACCCAGGATTTGGCATATTTGCGCATCTCTTGAAGCATGGAAAACCCGGCTGAAGTGGCGGCGAAAAGCGGCGAATGATAGGGAGGGGGTGTAGCAGGGGCAAGGCGTGGCGCAAATGGGGATTTGGGCCGGTTTTCCCCATTCCCCTAGTCGAAATTGGGTACAGAGGAAGCGATGCGTCAGTTGATTGCCGGAAACTGGAAGATGAACGGGACGAGCACGTCGCTTGCCGAGATCGAATCCATTTGCGATATGGTCACCGCCAAGCCGCCGAACTGCGATGTGCTCATCTGCCCGCCCGCCACGCTGATCGCGCAGGCGGCATGGAAAGCGAAGGGCCGCATCACCATCGGCGGCCAGAATTGCCATTCGGAAATTTCCGGCGCCTTCACCGGCGATATCAGTGCCGAGATGCTGAGGGACGCAGGCGCCTCCGCCGTCATCGCGGGCCATTCCGAGCGTCGCCAATATCACAGCGAGACGGACGCCATCGTCGGTGCCAAGGCAAAGGCCGCATGGCGGGCCGGGCTCACGGCTATCATCTGCATCGGCGAAACCGAGCAGCAACGCATCGACGGCCACGCACTGAACACCTGCGCCAAGCAGATCAACGAAAGCGTGCCGGACGGAGTGCGCGCAGCCACTACCGTCATCGCGTACGAACCTGTCTGGGCTATTGGAACCGGTCGCACACCGACCATTGCGGAGATTGCGGAAGTTCACGATCACATCCGGTCATGCCTGACGAAACGTTTTGGCACAGAGGGAAATTCAATTCGTATTCTCTACGGTGGCTCCATGAAACCGGCGAACGCCGCGGAAATACTGGCGATCGGAAATGTCGGCGGCGGATTGATCGGCGGCGCGAGCCTACATGCATCGGATTTCAGCGCAATTTTCTACGCTTCTTCTGAAAATTCTTAACCAGTTCGGCCCACCTTTCCTTAACCCGCAAACGTCATCCTTTCGACAATTGGGGATTAAAAGAGCGGGAATTCCGCATGCCGCGGCTGTCTTACGAGACTGCAGAAACGCTTGTGTACGATCCCGTCGCCGCGAACCGTACGGCGACGCGCTCTCTTCTGTACACGATCGGTTTCCGCCGCATCGAAACGGTTTCGACGCTGAGCGATCTGCACGACTGCATGAAGCGCCGCCCGCCGGATCTCGTCCTGTGCGAAGCGCAGGGCGTCGAAGGCGATCTGTGCAAGATGATTCAGGATTTGCGGCAGGGCGCGACCGGCTATAATCCCTTTATCGTCATCATCGTAACCGCGTGGGAAAATTCCGGCGCGCTGGTGAGCAGCGTCATCAATTCCGGCGCGGACGATCTGATCCTGCGCCCGTTCTCGACCTCGGTCCTAGGCGCGCGTATCCTGAGCCACGTCGAACGACGCAAGAGTTTTGTGATTACCACCGACTATGTGGGCCCCGACCGCAACAAGGATCCCTCCAAGCTCTCCAACGTCCAGCTTTTCCAGCCGCCCAATTCGCTAAAGCTGAAGGTCAAGGAGTCGATGACCTCCGAAGAGGCGACGCAAAAACTCGGCGTGATGCTGAAATCCGCGCGCGAGATGCTCAACACCGAAAAGCTCCGCCGCGATGCGTTCCAGGTGTGCATTCTGTGGCGCTTGGTCCAGGATAATCCGCGGGGCACGCAGCGCCACGATACCGATCTTGCCAAGCTGCGCGATCTGACCCAGAGCGTGATGCAACGCTGCACCGACA
Source organism: Rhizomicrobium sp. (assembly GCA_036488415.1). Taxonomy (GTDB): domain Bacteria; phylum Pseudomonadota; class Alphaproteobacteria; order Micropepsales; family Micropepsaceae; genus Rhizomicrobium. The sequence goes on along the minus strand of DASXHQ010000111.1, from coordinate 7,690 downwards.
CCGAATATCAGCCCGCTGTCGAACACTGCGAGGCCGTGCTGGGCGCAGTCGAGGGACTGGAGTTGAATGTGGACCGCAATGCTTCGATGCACCTTCTGGGGCATGCGGCGCTCAGCCTGAACCAGTTCTTCACGCCGGAAAAATCCTCGACCGACCATCTGGCCGAAATCGACTCCACGGTTGCCATCATCCGCGCCCGCGACGAGCAGGCCCTGGCCTCTTAGCGACTTTACTTTCCGCGCCTAATGGCCCCCCTGCCGCAGTCAGCACCCCGCGGCCATGCTAGCGTCGTCTCCAAGGCCGGGGGGCGGTGTGGATATCCAGTCGTTCGCGTATCTCGTATTGCGCCTGGCCGTCGTGCTGGGCGGACTGTTGCGGGGATCGGTTATCAATCCGAGTGCTGCGCTTCCACCGCATGTTTGCGGTGTGCCGCCGGCGGTTATCTCCGGTCCCAACGTCGTCGACGACTGGAACCAGGACCCGCTCCACCCCATCGGCTATCTCGCTTATCCGCCGATCGCGTCGCGCCACAATGAGCAGGGCATTTCGATCGTCACCATCTGCATCATGCCGGATGGCTGGGTGGGCGATGTCGTGCTCAAGCAATCGAGCGGATCGACGCAGCTGGATGCGGCGACGCTGATCTCCGTTGGCAGCTGGCACTTCGTTCCGGCACCCGGCGGCATGAATGGACAGCCGGAATGGACCGATGTCGGCATACGCTACATCATGCCAAATGTTTCCCCCGCAGCGTTGTCACCGGATATGCCGCCCGCGCCAATGTTGAATTTCAAGGACAGCAACGCGACGAGGCCAATTTCGGACCCTGCATTTCCGCACCGTCCCCGCTATCCCATTCTTGCTGTTCGGCACAACGAAGAAGGCGCGGTCCTTCTGAGCTTCGACATTGAGGATGACGGCTGGCCAAGCCAGGTGCAGATCGAGCGGTCATCGGGCTCGCAACAACTCGACGCAATGGCCTTGGTGAGCGTGGGGTATTGGCACTATTTTCCTGCCACCGACGGCGGGAAGCGAATACGCACTCGGGTCGAAACCCGGTTGGAGTTCAAGCTGACGGGCGGTCAAAAAAGCCAGTTCAAGCGCTGAGAAACCTGCCTGCTTCCCTTAAGGGGGGCTTTCGTCTAAGACGCCGCCCGAACCCGGCAGGCCCTTATCCATGCAGACCGTTCTCGTCGTCATCCAGCTTCTTGTCTCGATCGCGCTTGTGATCGTGGTGCTCCTGCAGCGCTCCGAGGGCGGCGCGCTGGGCATGGGCGGAAGCGGCGGCGGTTTGGGCGGCCTGTTCAGCCCGCGTGGCGCCGGCGATGCATTGACGCGCACGACGGCGGTGCTTGCGGTCGCGTTCTTCGCCACCAGCCTCGCGCTCACGCTTCTGTCCCTGCATGGGCGTCCGCAACAGGCATCGATTCTCGATTCGCAGCCGATCAGCGCAACCAAGCCGCTGCTGCCCGCGAAATCCGCGCCGCAACCTGCGGGACCGAAAGCACCGGCGGTTCCCGCGCCGCACTAAGAATCTTTTTTATTCAAACCCTTCCGCGACATTTCTCATGTCGTATGAGAAATGCGTCGTAGCCATGACAATTGTTCTTGTAGAGTCGTCAGCGACTCGTCATGTTGGCCTCCCATGGCGCGGTTGATCTTCATCACCGGCGGCGTGGTCTCTTCCCTCGGAAAAGGTCTTGCGTCCGCCGCACTCGGGGCTTTGCTTCAAGCTCGCGGGTACAAAGTCCGTTTGCGGAAATTGGACCCCTATCTCAATGTCGATCCGGGAACGATGTCGCCATTCCAGCACGGCGAGGTCTACGTCACCGATGACGGCGCGGAGACCGATCTCGATCTTGGCCACTACGAGCGTTTCACCGGCGTCTCGGCGCTGAAATCCGACAACATCACCTCAGGGCGTATCTACCAACAGGTCATCGAGAAAGAGCGCAAAGGCGGCTATCTCGGCCGCACGGTTCAGGTGATCCCGCATGTCACCGACATGATCAAAGAATTTGTGATGGACGGGATCGGGGACTTGGATTTCCTGCTTGTCGAAATCGGCGGCACCGTGGGCGATATCGAAGGCCTGCCGTTCTTCGAGGCGATCCGCCAGCTCGGCAACGAACTGGGCCGCGATCGCGCCGCTTTCGTGCATCTGACCCTGGTGCCTTACATCGAAGCGGCGGGCGAGCTGAAGACCAAGCCGACGCAGCATTCCGTGAAGGAATTGCGCGCCATCGGTATCCAGCCCGACATTCTCCTATGCCGTGCGAGCCACCCCATTCCCGAAGAAGAGCGCCGCAAGATCGGTCTCTTCTGCAATGTGCCGGCGGAGCGAGTGATCCCCGCGCTGGACCTCGACACCATCTATCGCGTGCCGATCGCCTATCATCAGGTCGGCCTCGACACACAATTGCTCAAGCACTTCCATATTAACGATGCGCCGGCGCCGGACCTCTCGCGCTGGAGCCAAGTGGTGGAGCGCGTGAAGAATCCGGAAGGCGAAGTGCGCATCGCCGTCGTCGGCAAATACATGCAGGTGAAGGACTCCTACAAGTCGCTTTCCGAAGCGCTGACTCATGGCGGTATCGCCAACAACGTGAAAGTCCACATGGACTGGATCGACAGCGAAATCTTCGAGCGCGACGACGCGGCGAGCTTCCTGGAGAACGTCAACGGCATTCTCGTCCCCGGCGGCTTCGGTGAGCGCGGCACCGAAGGCAAGATTGAAGCGGTGAAGTTCGCGCGCGAGCGCAAGGTGCCGTTCTTCGGCATCTGCTATGGGTTGCACATGGCCGTGATCGAAACCGCACGCGATCTGGCGGGCCTCGACGGCGCGGGCACCACGGAGATCGGCAAACCCAAAAATCCTGTCATCGGTCTGATGACGGAATGGGTGAAGGGCAATCAGATCGAGAAACGCGCGGCCGATGGCGACATGGGCGGCACGATGCGTCTGGGTGCTTACGATACCGTCCTCACGCCCGGCAGCCGCGTTGCGGAAGTCTATGGCTCAACCGACATCAGCGAGCGCCACCGCCATCGCTACGAAGTGAACACCGAATACACGCCACTGTTGGAGAAGCAGGGCTTCAAGGTCTCAGGCTGGTCCCCCGACAAGCGCCTGCCGGAGATCATGGAGATCCCCGACCATCCATGGTTCATCGGCGTGCAGTTCCATCCGGAGCTGAAATCCAGGCCCCTGGAGCCCCACCCTCTGTTCTCGTCCTTCATCGCCGCTGCGGTGAATCGGAGCCGGTTGGTCTAGCTTTTCACCCGCCAGCTACTGGACGGAACCTCGAACCCATAATTGCGTTTTGCGGTATGAGCAGTTTTGTCGAAGGGCCGAGAGGGCGGGTGTCCTTAGAAAAAAACGATGGGGAAGCTTACGATCTCGCGGACGCGCTGGAGGAAATCCGGCGGCAGCGGCGGGTGGAAAGCCGCCTGCGCAACAACAACGCGGCTCTTGAGGCCAACGCGAGAGAATATGTGGAAGCTACCGAGCAGGCACTCTCGCAGTTGCGCGACAGCGAGCGCCATTTCCGGTTGCTGGTGCAGAGTGTCACCGACTACGCGATCTACATGCTCGATCCCACTGGGATTGTGGCGAGCTGGAACGCCGGAGCGGAACGCATCAAGGGATACAAACCCGACGAGATTATCGGCAAGTCTTTCTCGCAGTTTTTCACGCCCGAAGACCGGGAAGCCGGTGTCCCGGTCAGGGCTCTGAAGGTCGCCGCCGAATTCGGCCGTTACGAGAGCGAAGGCTGGCGTTTGCGCAAGGATGGCAGCCGGTTCTGGACGCTGGCCGTCATTGATGCGGTGCGCGACGAACAAGGTGATCTGATCGGATTCGCAAAAATCACCCGCGACATGACAGAGCGGCGCGAAGCGCAGCTTCGCCTGGAGCGTGCACAGGAGCAGCTCGCGCAATCGCAGAAGATGGAAGCCATCGGTCATTTGACCGGCGGCATCGCACACGACTTCAACAATCTGCTCATGATCGTCAGCGGCCAGGCGCAAATGATGAAGAAGCGCGCCACGGACCCGAAAGACATCCGCTCCATCGACGCTATTGAGCAAGCGGCGCAAAGCGGCGCGAATCTCACGCGGCAATTGCTTACTTTCGCGCGACGTCAAAGGCTGAACCGCGTCTCGATCGATCTGGATGAGAGCCTGAAAGCCATTCGCGATCTTCTCATAAGCTCCGTGGGTGGCGCGGTGGATCTCGAGATCGACATTCCACCGGAGCTTTGGCCTGTCGAGACCGATGTCGGCGAGCTGGAGCTTGCGCTGGTCAATATTGCCGTGAATGCGCGCGATGCGATGCCTCACGGGGGTACGTTGCGCGTATCCGCGAGAAACGAGACTCTCGACGGCAATGGTGTCACGCTCCTCACGGGCGATTTCGTCGCCCTTTCGCTTGCTGACTCCGGTGAAGGGATTTCGCCCGACCTTCTTTCGAAAATTTTCGAGCCGTTCTTCACGACCAAGGAAGTCGGCAAGGGAACCGGACTCGGCCTTTCGCAGGTTTATGGCTTCGCGCGGCAATCAGGCGGCGATGTGCATGTGTCCAGCAAACCAGGCGACGGCACGGTGGTAACGCTCTATCTGCCGCGTTCGCACACAGACGCGGTGCCGGCGATCCAAACGCAACCCGCGGGCATTGAAGTTCATGGATGCGGCAACGTTCTTGTGGTCGAGGACAATCCGCAAGTGGGCGAGGTGAGCACGCTGTTGCTGGAACAGCTTGGCTATTGCGTTACGCGCGTGGATTGTCCAGCTGCGGCGTTTGAGATCCTGGAGGCAAAAGACGATTTTGCTCTCGTCTTCAGTGATATCGTAATGCCCGGCAATATCGACGGGCTGGAATTCGCCCGTGCCATCAGGGAGCGATATTCCCATCTGCCCGTGTTGCTCGCGACGGGATACAGCAGCGCGGCGGAACGCGCGGGCGCTGAGTTCCCGATTCTGCGCAAACCTTACGACCAAAGCACGCTCAGCGTGGGCGTGAAGGCCGCGCTGGCTGGAAATGACCTGAAACAGTCCGCGACGGGCTGACATTTCTTCTTGCCGCCGGAACGGCTTTGGCTCGCAGCCATTCCCCTTCTATGACCGGTCGTCGCCTGCAACGCGTGGTCGTGCCGGACGAATTAAACACCCACAGGAAGTGGAGCATCGCTATGAGAGTCAGCGAAGCAATGAACCGTGGTGCGCATGTCGTGAACGCCAACGATACGCTCAAAAGAGCGGCCGAAATCATGGCCGAGGAAGATGTGGGGTTCTTGCCGGTTGAGGAGAACGATCGCCTTATCGGCACGATCACGGATCGCGACATCGTCACCCGCTGCGTGGCGCATGGCGGGGACGGAGACGCGCGCGTCCGCGATGTCATGACCCGGGACGTCAAATATTGTTACCAGTATGACGATCTCGACGCGGTGATGGAAAACATGGCCGAGATCCAGGTGCGTCGCATGCCGGTGATGAGCGAGGATAAACGGCTCGTCGGCATCCTGTCGCTGGCCGACGCCGCGCGCTGTTATTCGCCGGACACGGTGGGCGTTGCGTTCTCCGGTGTCGTATCGCCCGGCGGCGAACATGCAGGCCAGATCGGCCGTGCCTGACGTCTCAGGCCAGTCGCAGCAAACGGCGCTTCTCCCGCTCCTCTTTGATGGCGCGGGCGCGCACGCGCAGAAGATCGCGGCGCGCGATAAGACCGACAACGCGGTCCGTGCCGCGTTCCAGAATGGGCACGCGCCCGAAATCGGAAACAGCCATGCGGTCCGCCAGATGGCCGACGAGTTCATCTGAGTAGCAGGTGAACATATCGTCTCGAATTTGCGTGTCAGCAAGCGTCTGTGCGTTGCCCCAGCCTTCGCGCGACCAGCGCAACACGTCGGCCCGCGAGACGATGCCAATAAGTTTTCCTTCCGCATCCACGACCGGATAGCTCTTGTGGCGCCGGAGGCCTTCGGCTGCCATGAAAAAGGCGATGGCTTCTTCGATCGGTATGGATCCCGCCAGCGTGTGCACGGGCTTCGCCATGATCTGCTCCACGCGCGTCTGCAAAAAGGGATCGATGCTGTATTCGCGCATGATGTGATGGCCGCGGCGCGCGATGCGCTCGGTCAGAATGGAGCGGGGCATCAACAGCACGGTTGTCGCGAAGGCCGCGACTGTCGCCACCAGCAGCGGCGGCAGGATGTGCGTGTTGCCGGTCAGCTCGACGGCAAACAACGTCGCCGTCAGCGGCGCGCGCATCGTGCCGCCCAAGATTGCCGCCATGCCGAGGATCGCCCAGAACCCTGCATCCGCGAAGGGAATGTAGTGTGCTTCCAGAGAGCCCAACGCGCCGCCCATGATTAGCAGTGGCGCCAACACGCCGCCGGATGTTCCGGACGAGAGTGCGACGACCCACACCACACATTTGCCGATCAGGAGTGCAATCGCGTCGTGCAGGTTGAGCGTGCCGTGCACTAGTGCGTTGATGTTGTCGTAACCGACGCCCAGCACAGCGGGATCCAGATAACCGCCGATACCGACCACTACGCCGCCCAATGACGGCCACCACATCCAATGGATCGGAAGTTTGTGGAACAGGTCTTCGACGCCATAGAGCAGGATCGTCATCAGGCCGGACTGCAGGCCGGCGACGATGCCGATGAGGGCGCACAGCCCGAGACCCCACCAAGGGATCATCGGGGCGATCCCATAGGCAAAGAGCGGTCCCGGACCGAGCATCCACGGCCGCCACACAGCGGCAATCATCGCGGCCGTAACGACCGGGACGAAACTGCGTGGCTTCCATTCGAAAAGAAGAAGTTCGATAGCGAGTAGAACCGCCGCGATGGGCGTGCCGAACACGCCAGTCATGCCGGCGGCGGCGCCAGCGACAAGCAACGTCTTCCGTTGGGCGGAACTCATATGGAAGAGCTGGGCGAACAACGAACCGAGCGCGCCGCCCGTCATGATGATCGGACCTTCTGCGCCGAACGGCCCGCCAGTGCCGATGGAGATCGCGGACGACAGTGGCTTCAGCAGCGCAACCTTCGGCTCGATCCGGCTTTGGCCGAGCAGGATGGCTTCAATGGCTTCGGGAATGCCGTGGCCCCGGATTTTCTCGGAACCATACCGCGCCATCAGTCCGATGATGATGCTTCCGCCGACGGGGACGAGAATCGTCCAGAGTGGCAGGTGACGGCTCGCAAAGGACACGGTGTCCGCCGAAATCTGCTGGAAATAGACGAGGTTGGTGATGAGCGCGATCAGCTTGAGCAGCACCCATGCCGATGCCGCGCCAGCCGTTCCGACCACCGCTGCCATCGCGGTCAGCGTGAGGAGGCTGCGATCCGCAGTGAAATCGCGCAAAGTATCCCGGAAAACGGCCGGGGATTCGGGAAGTTTGGACATATTGGAGATACGGGCGTTGTGGATTTCGGAAGCGGGCTATTATATCGCGCTGCGATACAATGCAACGCGACAACACGCGGGCCGACCTTGACGACCAAATCCCCAAGAAAACTCACCCCAGCGGACTATCGGGCTTTGGCGGAATTCCGTTTCCTGCTCCGCCGCTTCATGGCGTTCAGCGAAGAGGCGGCGCGCGCTGCGGGCTTGGCGCCGCAGCAGCATCAGGCGCTCCTGGCAATCAAGGGGTTGGAAGGCGCACCCATGGTCGGCG
>DASXHQ010000109.1:0-23649 GCA_036488415.1 Rhizomicrobium sp. | reverse complement strand
AGGAACAGGTTCTTGGTGTGGCCGCCCGGCTGGCTCTCATAGAGATGCGCCGCTTCTTCCACCGTGAACACCGGCGCATGTTCATAGGTCTTGTGCGCGATGCCCAGTGTTTCGAATTTCGTATAAAGCTCTGTGACCGGGTCTGTCTGTGCGGACATGGAAATCTCAATAAGGTGACACCCGCGTCCGCGTCTAGCGCAGCGCACAGAAGATCAGCCATGCGCTTTGCACGCCGCGCCCTGGAACGGGGCCGGACTGTAATGATTCCACGACTGACGGCGAACAAAAAATCGCTATGCTCGCCCGCGCATTGGGGGCTTTGCCATGTCACATCCGTTCGTTCTGTTCGGCCGCGATCATCTGACGGTTCTGGCGCTTACCTTCATCGTGCCGGTGCTGCTGGCGGTTCTGACGCGCCGCGGCGCCGCCGCCGTGCGCGTGACGCGATGGGCGTTCGCGATCTGGCTGATCGGGGCGTGGATCTTCTGGTTCTGGATGATATTCCATCTCGGCTGGCAATCGCCGCAGACCTTGCTGCCGATGCATCTGTGCGACTGGGCGACGGTCGCGGTGATCGTCACCCTGTTCGCGCCCAACCAGCGAACCTACGAGCTTGCCTATTTCTGGTGCCTGTGCGGCACCTTGCTGGCGATGCTGACGCCGGATCTGGCCTATGGCTTTCCAGACACGCGCTTCCTCATCTTCTTTGCGTTCCACGCCGTGGTGATCATGGCGACGCTCTATCTCACCTTCGCCGCGCGGATGCGGCCTTATCCGAGTTCGATCCCGCGCGTGATCGGATGGACGCTTGTTTATTTTGTCGCCGCCAGCACGGTGGATTATCTGTTCAAGGTGAATTTCGGCTATCTGCGCAGCAAGCCTTCGGCGGCCACGATGCTGGACGCGCTGGCGCCCTGGCCCTGGTACATCGCCGAACTGGCGGGGCTCGCCATCGTGCTGATCCTGCTGTTCTACGCGCCGTTCTTCGTCTGGGACCGGATCAAGTCTAAGGCTTCGACGTGACTTCGCGATAGGCGAAAGCCGAGGCGCCATAAAGAAGGCCGAACGAGAACGTCTCCACCAGCAGATTGGCTGCGGCCGTGTAGGGCCAGATCGCCAGACTCTTGGCGCGCATGGCCTCAGTCAGCGTATCGATGCGCTGCTGGATCACCGCCTCTTTCGCGCCCTCCATCGCCAGCACGAACCCATCCGTCATCGTGTGGATCAGATCGGTGCCATAGACCGCAACGAAGATCGCGCAGCCGATGGCAATCAGCGGGATGAAGATCGCCACGCCGATGACGAAGATGCGCCAGAAATTGCCGCTGGTGAGTTGCCAGCCGCGCGCCAGATCGATCTTCTTCTCGGCCACGATCACTGGCGGAATGAAGAAGGTGAGCCGGACCGCGACGAAGAAGATAAAGGCGTAGAAAGCAAGTAGAAGCGCGGCCACCGCCAGCGCCGCGGCTAACGCGTTCGCACCCTGCCCCAGATGCGCGAAAGCGGTGCCGCCGACGGCGAGGAGGAGGCCCAATGCCAGCGCGCTGCCGACAATCATGATGATCATCACCAGGATCACCAAAAGCCACGCGCCGACGAAACGCCAGACCGAGAGGCCAACCGAGAAATAGACGAAGGTCGGTCCCTTGCGCAGGCCCAGCGCCAGCTCCGTCACGCCCACGGCGATCATGGAGCGGATGATAAGGGTGATGATGAAAGAGAAAGGCAGCAGCCGCGCCGTCTGCCGGGTGACTTCTTCGCTATCGTTGAGCGGCATGTGGTTGCCGGCGAAACCCGGCGTCAGCATCAGGCCCAGCGCGATCGCAACCGCCAGCGGCGCCCAGGTGATGCCGAGAAGCCGGAAGAACTGCGTGATCGCGAAACCATAGGCATGCACGATCGTTCCGAAAACGGGAATCTTGTTCATGACGGCCCCACACCCCACGCTCGCGGGGCATTAGCGCATACGGCCGTAAATCTCGCAATCGCGGCGCACGCCGTCGCGGACAATGTGACCGCACAGCGTGCCTTCCCGCGAAAATCCCAGCCGTTCCAGCAATCTTTGCGACGCCATATTGCCGGTATGAAAGCGTGCCCACAGGCGTTCGAGCTTCAGATCCTCGAAAGCAAACGTCACAATCGCTTGCATCGCCTCGCGCGCGTAACCATTGCCCCAATGGCTGCGGTCGAAGAGAAACCCGACCTCCGCGCGGCGGTGATGCCGGTCGATCTCCGACAGATCGCAGGAGCCGATGGCCGGCCCTTCCGGGGTGAGCGCCACGGCCCAATAGATGGCGTGGCCCGACGTCATGTCTTCCAGTTGCGCGTCGACGATGTCGGCAACCGTTTGCCGTTCGCGGAAGCTCGGCCAATCCCAGAACCGCATGGTCTCGTCGTCGGACATCATGGCGAATACCGCATCCACATCGCGCGCCGCCAGCGGACGCAACGTCAGGCGCGGGGTCATCAGGAATGGAGCCATATTTTATCTTGCCATATTTCGCAGCCTCGCATCATCTCCGGGACATGAAAGAACCGCCCATCAAAGCCGCCGTGTTGCCCGTGACGCCGTATCAGCAGAACTGCTCGCTGGTGTGGTGCACGGCGACGAAGCGCGCGGCGGTTGTCGATCCCGGCGGCGATCTGGCGCGGCTCAAAGCGCTGATCGCGCAACAGGGCGTGACCCTGGAGAAAGTTCTGCTCACGCATGGCCATCTGGATCATGCCAGCGGTGCCACCAAGCTGGCGCGCGAATTCGGCGTGAAGATCGAAGGGCCGCATCGTGACGATCTCTTCCTGCTGGAAGAGCTTGGCAAGAACGCGGTGCGTCCCGGCTTCGGCGACGCGGAGAACTGCCTGCCCGACCGCTGGCTGGAAGATGGCGATACCATCACCGTGGGCGATGCGGTGTTCGGCGTGCGCCATTGCCCCGGCCACACGCCGGGCCATGTCGTCATTTATAATGACATCGTGAAACTCGCCTTCGTCGGCGACGTGCTGTTCCGCGGATCGGTGGGCCGCACGGATTTTCCGCGCGGCAATCATCAGCAGCTAGTGGATTCGATCACCCAGCGCCTGTGGCCACTGGGCGACGACATCACCTTCGTGCCGGGCCACGGGCAAACCAGCACCTTCGGCTGGGAACGCAAAACCAATCCCTATGTGAGCGATCTGGCGCTGGGGCGGGCGTAATTCCGCTTGCATTTTCGGCGTCAGGTGTTAAACTAGTCTAGTAGACTAGTCGGAATGACCAATGCCCGAAATCGGCGCGTACGATGCCAAAACCAATCTTGGCCGCCTTCTGGACGAAGTCGAAGGTGGCGCCACGATCACGATCACGCGTCATGGCCGCGCGGTGGCGCGGTTGGCGCCCGTGACTGACGCATCGGTAGCGGCGGAGCGTATTCTGGCGCTCCGGTCCGAAATCCCCAAAGGCAGACTCTCGATGCGGGCCTTGATTTCCGAAGGCCGGCGATTGTGACGGCAGCCGGCGAGTTTGTGCTTGACGCTTCTCTCACGCTTACCTGGGCACTACCAGATGAAGCTTCGGACTATGGCGATGCGATCCTGAAATGTCTTGTGACGGGAAAGGCATGGGTGCCGGATTTATGGCCGCATGAAGTTGCCAATGCCTTGGTGATGGCGGAGCGGCGAAAACGGATATCCGCCGCCCAACGATCGCTTTTCATCGAAGAATTGCTCAAGCTTCCGGTCGAGGTTGCGAGCAGCCTGCCACGCGCCGTTCTTGAGACGCAGGCTGCGCTTGCTGACCGCTACACACTTACCGCTTATGACGCCGCCTATCTCGACCTCGCCCTGCGCAAAGGCCTTTCCCTGGCCACGCAGGATAAGCCGCTGGCGGAGGCGGCTACGAAAGCAGGCGTGAAACTGGCGAAAGCGCGCTAATCCAAATCGCGCTCTGAATGACGCTGCGGCATACCGCTGTTTCAAATCCGCTGGACTCCCCCGCCGCCCGCATGTTGCTATGCAAAAAACTTCATTCAGGTGAGGGCTTTGCCATGACCGCCATCAATGCGGTGACTGATCTTTCCAAGGACGGCGATATCGCCATCGTCACATTGAATTCGCCGCCGGTGAACGCGCTAGGTGCGGATGTGCGCGACGGGCTCGCGCAGGGCTTCAAGACGGCCATCGACGATCCAGGCGTGAAAGCCATCGTGCTGATCTGCGAGGGCAAGACCTTCATCGCGGGCGCGGACATTTCCGAATTCGGCAAGCCGCCGAAAGGCGCGTCGCTGTTCGAGGTCGAGAATATCATCGAAGGCTCGCCCAAGCCGGTGATCGCGGCGATCCACGGCACGGCGCTGGGTGGCGGGTTGGAAGTCGCCTTATGCGCGCATTACCGCGTGGCGGTGCCGAGCGCGAAGTGTGGATTGCCGGAAGTGAACATCGGGTTGCTCCCCGGCGCGGGCGGCACGCAGCGTCTGCCGCGCATCGTCGGCGTGGAAAGCGCGCTCGACATGGTGACGAGCGGCAAGCACGTCGGCGCCAAGCAATGCCTGGAGAACGGCCTCGTCGATGAACTGGCGCCGGAAGGCAAGCTGAAGGAAGCCGCCGTCGCCTTCGCGCGCAAAGTGGTGGCGGAGAACAAGCCGCTGAAGAAAGTGCGCGACAACAACGCGAAGGTGGAAGCGGCGCGCGGGCATCCGGAAATCTTCGCCAATTTCCGCAAAGAGAACGCGCGCAAATTCCGCGGCTTCCTGGCGCCGGAATACAACATCCAATGCATCGAAGCGGCGGTGAATGCGCCGAGCTTCGAAGAGGGCCTCAAGACCGAACGCAAGCTGTTCATGGAATTGATGACGGGCACGCAAAGCGCGGCGCAGCGTTATCTGTTCTTCGCCGAACGTCAGGTGTGGAAGATCCCCGGCATCGCCGACGACACGCCGACCATTCCAGTCAAAAAGGTGGGTGTCATCGGTGCCGGCACGATGGGCGGCGGCATCTCGATGAACTTCCTGAACGCGGGCGTTCCCGTGACCATCGTGGAGATGAAGCGGGAGGCGCTGGACCGCGGCGTCGCCACCATCCGCAAGAACTACGAGAACACGGCCAAGAAGGGCCGTATGACGCAGGACGATGTGGAGAAGCGCACGGCGCTGCTGACGCCGACGCTCAAGCTCGAAGACCTCGCCGACGTGGACATGGTGATCGAAGCGGTGTTCGAGCGCATGGACATCAAGAAGGATGTGTTCGGCAAGCTCGACAAAATCGTGAAGAAAGGCGCGGTGCTGGCGTCCAACACCTCTTACCTCAACATCGACGAGATCGCCTCGGCCACGTCGCGGCCGCAGGACGTGATTGGCATGCACTTCTTCTCGCCGGCGAATGTGATGCGGCTGCTGGAGAACGTGCGCGGCGAAAAGACCAGCGATGCGGTGGTCGCTACCGCCACGCAGACGGCCAAGAAGATCGGCAAGATCGCGGCGCTCGCGGGTGTGTGCCCCGGCTTCATCGGCAACCGCATGCTCTCGCCGCGTCAGCGCGAGGCGCAGAAGCTGGTGATGGAAGGCGCGATGCCGTGGGACGTGGACCGCGCGCTCTACAATTTCGGCTTCCCGATGGGGCCATTCCAGATGAGCGACCTCGCCGGCCTCGACATCGGCTGGGTGAAGGAAAACTCCAAGGGCGAGACCATCCGCGACCGTCTGTGCGAACTGGATCGCCGCGGCCAGAAGACCGGCGCGGGCTATTACGATTACGACGCCAACCGCAACAACACGCCCTCGCCGATCACCGCGGGGATCATCGAGGAATTCCGCAAGAAGTCGGGCGTGAACAGCCGCACGATTTCCGATGAGGAGATTGTGGAGCGTTGCATCTATCCGATGATCAACGAAGGCGCGAAGATTCTGGAAGAAGGCAAAGCCCTGCGCGCCTCCGACATCGATATCGTGTGGATCAACGGCTATGGCTGGCCCGTCTATCGCGGCGGCCCGATGTTCTACGGCGACACGGTGGGCCTGGATAAGGTTCTCGCCAAAATGAAAGAGTGGCAGAGCCAGATGGGCGATGCGTTCAAGCCGAGCGCGCTGCTGGAGAAGCTGGTGGCGGAGGGCAAGAAGTTCTCAGACCTGCCGCCGCAGCCACTGAATACGAAACCCGCGAAATCCTGATACGAAAAGGAATACGAATATGAGAGAAGCAGTCGTCGTCTCCTACGCCCGCACCGGCCTTGCCAAAGCGGCGCGCGGCGGGTTCAACAATACCTCCAACATGACCATGCTGGGCGCCGCCATCGAACAGGCGGTGAAGCGTTCGCGCGTGGCGCCGGAAGAAGTGGAAGACGTTGTGTCGGGCTGCGTCGCGGCCTCCGGCAACGTGGCACGCGCCGCTGCGCTGCTCGCGGGGCTCCCCGTCACGACCTCGGGCGTCACGGTGAACCGGGCCTGCTCGTCGGGCCTCAACGCCATCGCCATCGCGGCGCGTTACATCATCGATGACGGCGCGGACATCGTGGTCGGGTCTGGTGTCGACTCCATCACCTATCAGGGCGGCGGTGGCGGCGGGCGTTCCGAGCGCCTCACCGAAATGTATCCGGATTTCTGGATGCCGATGATCGACACCGCCGATGTGGTGGCCAAGCGCTACAACATCTCCCGCGAATATCAGGACGAATATAGCCTTGAATCCCAGCGCCGCATGGCCGCCGCGCAACAGGCCGGCAAGTTTAAGGACGAGATCATCCCGGTGAAGACCAAGATGAAAGTCGTCAACAAGGAGACGAAGGAAGAGAGCCTCGTCGATTACACGGTGGATCGCGACGAGTGCAATCGGCCGGACACGACGCTCGAAGGCCTCGCGAAACTCGCGCCGGTGAAAGGCCCGGACAAGTTCGTCACTGCGGGCAACGCCTCGCAACTTTCCGATGGCGCGGCCGCGGTCGTGCTGATGGAAGCCAAGGAAGCGGAGAAGCGCGGGCTGCAGCCGCTGGGCGTGTTCAAGGGCTGGGCCGTCGCCGGTTGCGAGCCGGACGAGATGGGCATCGGGCCGGTGTTCGCGGTGCCGCGGCTGCTGGAACGGCACGGTCTCAAGGTTGCCGACATCGATCTGTGGGAACTGAACGAAGCCTTCGCGAGCCAGTGTCTCTACAGCCGCGACAAGCTCGGCATCGATCCGGCAAAGTACAATGTGAATGGCGGCTCCATCGCCATCGGCCACCCCTTCGGCATGACCGGCGCGCGTTTGTCGGGCCATGCGCTGATGGAAGGCAAGCGCCGCGGCGCGAAGAATGTCGTCGTGTCGATGTGCATCGGCGGCGGCATGGGCGGTGCGGGGCTGTTCGAGGTGTATTGATTCCGATTGCGATAAGCTTGTGAAAAGGAATGCGGCGGAGAGATCCGCCGCATTTTTCTTTGAAGAGATTTCTCGTGGCGGCCATTTGCGACAAACCGATACAACAAACAGGCTCGCTCGCCTCCGTCTCGCGCAACGTTTCGGCGTAGAGGGCATTTTCCGCTAAAGAGGAGTGATTGTATGAAAAAACTGGTTTGCGCGGCTTTGCTCGCGGGCACCGCAATGATCGCCGCTTCATCGGCGAACGCAGCGGTGGGAATTTCCTTCAATTTCGGAGATGTCGGTCTCGCCTATTCGGACGGCTATTACGACGGCCATCATCACTGGCACAATTGGCGCGCCGGCGAATGGGACCGTTATCGCCACGATCATCCGGGCCATTACAACAACTGGCGCCATGACGATCGCAACCACCACGACCGTCACGATCGCTAGGCCGCAGATTTTCTTGCAAGTGAAAAGCCCGGAGGTTCCCCTCCGGGCTTTTTCGCGCCGCCCGTGCTACATCCCGATTCATGTTCCATCTGTTCGCCAGCGCGCTGACCACGCTCTTCGTCGCCATCGGGCCGGTGGAAGTGGCCTCGATGTTCCTGGCGCTGACGGCCGGCATGGACGCAGCCCACCGGCGCAAGCTTGCGATCCTGTCGGCCACCACGGCGCTCGGCGTGCTGCTCGCCTTCGCGTTGGGGGGCATCCAACTCCTCTCGCTGATCGGCGTCGGCCTGCCCGCCTTCCGCACCGCGGGCGGTGTGCTGCTGCTGATGGTCTCCGCCGATCTGTTGCTGGCGCAACATTCGGCGATCTCCTCCATCACCAGCACCGAGGAACACGAAGCCAAGATTCAAAAGACCGACATCGCGATCTTCCCGCTCGCCATTCCGCTCACCGCCGGCCCCGGCAGCATGACGGCGATGGTGCTTCTGATGGGCAAGGCGCACACCCTTCCCGAATCAGGCATCGTGATCGGCGCCCTGGTGCTGATGATCTTCGTCACCTTCCTGTCCATGCTGCTGTCCGACCGGCTAATGCAGGTTTTGGGCGTGACTGGCGCAAACGTGATTGCGCGTGTCTCCGGCATCTTCCTTGCCGCGTTGGCGATGCAGTTCATCTTTGACGGCCTCAGCGCGAGCCACCTATTTGGATAGTCAAGTCCGGTATTTCGCGGGCAATGCGCAAACTGCATTGCAGATGGCACCCCGTTTCCCTTGTGGCATTGCGGATGGCTCACTAGCTCAACCTCAACCCTGGGGATCTCGCACTATGCGCACAGCCATCGCCGCTCTCGCCCTCGCCGTTTCTTTCGCATCCGCAGCACAGGCTGACACCACCAAGGATTGCCATATCGGCTCCTATCGGCTGAACGACGGCAGCGCGGCGGATATCGCGCCATCGGACGGCGACACGCTGCGCTGGCGGTTGTGGAACGGCGAGACAGGTCAACTGAAAAAGCAGGCCGACGGCACATGGACCAGCACCTACGGTTGGACAGGCAGGCCAGACGGCAAGACCGTATCGTTCTCCGATTGCGACGACATTCTTTTCGCCAAGAACACTGGCCATCGCATCGTCTTCGACACATCCGAAACCACGTTCGATAGCAACGGCGTCAAGCTCAAGGGCCGCCTCGTCATGCCGAAGGGTGATGGCAAGGTGCCCATCGTGGTTCTGATTCACGGCTCAGAACACGACTCGGCTCTCGATTTCTACGCCCTGCAGCGCATGTTCCCGGCGCAGGGTATCGGCGCGTTCGTCTTCGACAAGCGCGGCACCGGCATATCCGGCGGCAGATACACGCAGGATTTCAATGTGCTGGCCGATGACGACATCGCCGCGATGCGCGAAGCACGCAAACTTGCGGGTCCGCGCGCCGGCCGCGTCGGCTATCAGGGCGGCAGTGAAGGCGGATGGGTCGTACCGATCGCGGCGAACAAAGCGCCGGTGGATTTCGCGATCGTCAGCTTCGGTCTTGCCGTCACGGTGCTGGAAGAAGATCAGGAAAGCGTCGTCCTCGACATGTATTTCCACCACCACTCGGCAGCGGACACCGCGAAAGCGTTGGAACTGGCGCGGGCCGGCGAACATGTGGTCGAAACCATGGGCAAGGAAGGCTACGAGGCGTTCGACGCCCTGCGCCAGAAATACAAGAACGAGCCCTGGTATAAGGATGTCCACGGCGATTTCCTTTTCATGGTCCTGCCGATGGACAAGGCGCAGGTCGATGATGCGGCGAAAAAATACGGTTTGCAGACCACGCCGTTCCGCTACGACCCCATGCCCGCCTTGCGCGCATCGACCACGCCGCAGCTGTGGGTGTTGGGCAGCGACGATCTGGACGCGCCGAGCGCGGAGACGGCAAAGCGCATCAAATCGCTGATCGCGGACGGCAAGAATTACACCCTGGCGGTTTATCCCGGCGCCGAGCACGGCATGACCGAATATGAACTGAACGCGAAAGGCGAGCGCCTCTCAACACGCTTCGCGCCCGAGTATTTCCAGATGATGGCCGACTTCATCAAGAACAGCCGCATCGGCGACCATTACGGCAAAGCCGAAATCACGCAGCCGAAAACGCGTTAGGCCGCGCGGCGGGCCGGCCGGAACGTCACCGGCAGATGCTTCGGGCCGGAGATGAAATTCGATGGCAGCCATTCGGGCTTGCCCGCGATTTCAAGCTCCTCCAGACGCAGGAGCACTTCGCGCAGGATCGCGTCGATTTCCAGCCGCGCGATGTGCTGGCCGAGGCAACCATGCGGTCCGGTGCCAAAGGCGATGTGCTCGTTGGGATTGCGCGCGAGATTAAGCGCATCCGGCGCATCGAATTTTTCCGGATCGCGATTGGCCGAGCCGAAATACATCACGACCTTGTCCCCTTTCTCGATCTGCTCGCCGCCCAGCACGACATCGTGCCTGGCGGTTCGGCGCATATAGATGACGGGCGTGGTAAAGCGCAGCAATTCCTCGCGCGCGGACGGGAGCCGCGCATCCAGATCGGCTTTCAGCCAGGCCATCTGCTCCGGGTTTTCGAACAGCGCGATCAGGCCGGAGGAGAGAAGATTGCGCGTGGTATCGCCGCCGGCATCCACCAGCAGCAGGAAGAACAAAAGAAACTCGATGTCATCCAGCTTCTTGCCGTCCACTTCGGCCATTAGAAGTTTGGTAGCGAGATCATCCTTCGGGCGCGCGCGCTTTTCTGCGATCACGCCGCGGCCATATTCGAACATCTTCAGCACCGCCATGCCGCCAGCATTGGCTTCCTGCGCTTCCGGCGCGGTGTGAATGGCTTCGGTGAGCTTGTAGAGCTCGCGCCCATCATCCAGCGGAATGCCGAGCAATTCGGCGATGACATAAGACGGCATCTCGCCCGCAATGTGCGAAACGAAATCGCATTCGCCGCGCTCAATCACGTCGTCCACGATGCGGCGCGCGAGTTCGTTCAGGCGGGGCGCACGTCCGGCAGATATGGGCTGCGTGAATTCGTTGCGGATGAGCTTGCGATAGGCCGTGTGCTGCGGCGGGTCCATCATCAGAATCATCTTGTAGCCGCCAAAGCCCGCCGCCTGCTCCGCCGCCGGATCCTGAATCATGATGGTGGGTTCGGAGGAGAAATTCTGGAAATCGCGATCGACCGTCCACACGTCCTTGTAGCGCGTCACCGCCCAGAAACCGGGACCGGCGGGTTCCTCGTGCCAGAAGACCGGCGCGTTTTCGCGCAACCAGCGATACTGGGCCCAAGGATGGCCTGCGGAAAAGCTCTCCGGCGACAGCAGATCGATCTTCATCTCACTTCCCTTCCCGGCTGGCCCCCAGACTTACAATGCTGTAATAAATAGGCAATTGGCTTGTAAGCCTTCGGGGGCGTCATGGGCATCGTCAAATCCAACACGGATATGCGCGCGCCCGCCAGCGCGAAATCGCGCTTTCGCATCGTGCTCATCAAGCCCTCGCATTACGACGATGACGGGTATGTCATTCGCTGGCACCGCTCCACCATGCCATCGAACTCGCTGGCGTCCGTTTACGGCCTGATCATGGATGCGATTGAGCGGGGCGTGATGGGCGATTTCGATTTCGAAGTCACGCCGATCGACGAAACCAACACGCGCGTGCGCGTGCCCCAGATCATCAAGGACTTTGCACGCGAGAACACGGTGGGCTTCGTTGGCCTTGTCGGCGTGCAGTCCAACCAATATCCCCGCGCGCTCGATATCGCGCGGCCGCTGCGCGCGGCGGGTATCCAGGTCGTCATCGGTGGCTTTCACATTTCCGGCCTGCTCTCGATGTTCCCCAACGAGCTGATGCCGGATCTGCAGGAAGCGCTCGACATGGGCGTCAGCCTGTTCGCGGGCGAAGGCGAAGGCCGCATCGATCAGGTGCTGCACGACGCGAACGCGAAAACGCTGAAGCCGATCTACAACTACATGAACGAGTTGCCGGGCCTCGAAGGCTCGATCACGCCATTCCTGCCGCACACGCATGTGAAGCGCACCATCGGCAACATGACGAGCTTCGACGCCGGCCGCGGCTGCCCGTTCCAATGCTCGTTCTGCACCATCATCAATGTGCAGGGCCGCCAATCGCGCCGCCGCACGCCCGACGACGTGGAGCACATTTTGCGCCAGAACTGGGCACAGGGCGTGGACCGGTTCTTCATCACCGACGACAATTTCGCCCGCAACAAGGATTGGGAAATCATCTTCGACCGCATCATCCAGCTCCGAGAGCAGGAGAACATGGATGTGCGCTTCATGATTCAGGTGGACACACTGTGCCACAAGATTCCGAACTTCATCGAGAAGGCCAAACGCGCGGGCGTGACGCGCATCTTCATCGGGCTGGAAAACATCAATCCGGACAATCTGATGGCGGCGAAAAAGCGCCAGAACAAGATCACCGAATATCGCAAGATGCTGCTGGCGTGGAAGGCCGCGGGCATCTGGACCTATGCCGGATACATTCTCGGCTTTCCGAACGATACGCCGGAATCCATTCGCGCCGACATCGAGATCGTCAAGCGCGAATTGCCGCTCGACATCCTGGAATTCTTCTTCCTGACGCCGCTGCCTGGATCGGAAGATCACAAGACGCTCCACGGCAAAGGGATCGCAATGGACGGCGATCTCAACAAATACGATCTGGAACACGCCGTGACCGCCCATCCGAAGATGAGCAAGCAGGAATGGGAGAAAATCTATTGGGATGCCTGGCAGATCTATTACACACCGGAGCACGTCCAGCAGATCCTGCGCCGCGCCAAGGCCAGCGGCATCCAGATCTACCGACTGATGGTCATCATTCTGTGGTTTGCCAGTTCATTGCGCGTGGAGAAAGTGCATCCGCTGCAAGGCGGCATCCTGCGCATCAAGAACCGGATGGAACGCCGTTCCGGCATGCCCATTGAACCGGCGTGGATTTTCTATCCCAAATTCGCCGCCGAGTTCGTCACCAAGCACGCACAGATCATCCGCGAAGCATGGCGCATCAAGCGCATTTGCGACAAGGTCGAAGCCGATCCCGCCAGCCTCACCCACACCGACATCGCCATGACGCCGGTGAATGAGAACGACACTGAAAACCTGGAAATGTTCACCCACAATGCGGGTGCGCGCGACGCAGTGGTGCATATCGCCAAGATCAAAAAACTAACCCACGCTGCGGAATAGTCAGCCGCGGCGACGCTCGCGCAATCCCGTCCGGACCAGAAGTGCGCCAATAACAACGAACGGACCGCCGACGATAAGCGCCATCGCGAGGATGACGATGTTGAAGTTCGCGCCGTCACTGGAATCGAAAAGCGCACTGATACCCATTACGCCCGTGCACAAGCCCGATGGCACGAGAATGAGCAATCCGATGACAACCAGCGTGATAGCTGCCGCGGTCCATTTCGGCTCCGGCGGCGGTGATTGCGGCACCATAGGATCAGACATGGGCAGGCTCCCGCAATTTCGGATCGATGCCTTCGCGATAGAAGAGATTATAGGTGTCGAACGGGATGATCTTACGCTCGGGCGTCACAAAATGGATACACGACCGCTTCACCGCCCCGACGCAGAAATTATACTTGTCGAGGAACTGCACGATAACGATGCGAAACACCTTGTCGTAGCCCAGATCGGCAGGCACTTCGACTGTCGGCAGGCAGCACAACAGATCGCCCAGCGCCGTCTTCGTCGCCTCGCCGGTGGCCGACAATGACATCAGGCCGAAGATGCGCTTCTGCAGCTCCGGATATTTCTCGAACGAGATCGTGTTCGGCGCGGCGTCCAGCAACTCATCTTTCGGGATCAGCTTGGTAATGGGCATAACGGTCTGGCCGTCGCGCAAGCCATAGGCAATGGCGATCCCATCCGGATTGCAGGGCAGCGGGATCACATCGTCCAGATCGAACACGCCGGAGTGGAGCCCGATCTCGCGGCGGATATCGGTGAGCAGGAAACGGTCGTTCTTGTCGAAATTCTCGTTGCGGCCGGCATCCTGCACCGGCTGGAAAGTGATGCCGCGCACGCACTTATAAGTGAGCGCATGGCGCACGATGGCACCGATCTCGTCATCATTCTGGCCGCGCTTGATGACGCAGACCAGCGTGGTAGAGATCCCTGCCTCCTCCAGATTGGCCAGCGCCTGCTCGCGGATGCGCCGCAAATCGGCGCCGCGCAGATTGCGCAATGCGCTCTCGCGTAGCGAATCGAATTGCAGATAGACCTCGAACCCCGGCGTCAGCGCCGCCAACTCCGCCACGAAGGCCTTGTCGCGCGCGATGCGCAGCCCGTTGGTGTTCATCATCACATGGCGGATGGGCTTGGATTTCGCCAGCTTCAGGATTTCGATGATCTGGGGGTGGATGCTGGGCTCGCCGCCGCTGATCTGCACCAGATCGGGCTCGCGCTCGCTGCGCACCAGCGTTTCCAGCATGGCGTCGACTTCTTCCAGCGTGCGGTTGCGCGTCTTCTTCGGCGAGGAGTCGGCAAAGCAGACCGGACAGGTGAGATTGCACTCGTCGTTGATCTCGATCAGCGCGAGGCAGGAATGCTGCTCATGATCGGGGCACAGCCCGCAATCGTAGGGACAGCCGAGATTGGTGGCGCTCTGGTGCACCAGCGGCCGGTCGCCCGGCTTGATCCAGTCGCGCTGCGATTTGTAATAGGCGATGTCGCTGGCGATCTTCGTCTTCTGGTCGCCATGCGCGCGGCAATGTTTCAGATAATAGACATCGTTGCCTTCGAATACGATCTTGGCGGGCACGAGCCTGAGGCAGACCTCGCACAGCGATGTCGTCTGTCCGTAGAACAGATATTCCCTAGACGGCCTGACGAACGACATCGCTGCGACCCCAAATCATGAATATCGAATAGGCAAGCAATATGGCGCAAACCAGGTGAAACGTATTGAACGGCCCGGCTACCGGGGGATAGGGCTTTAGAAATTCCCAAGCGAAACGCTGCACAGCATACCATCCCACGAAGAGATAAAACCCGTTGTGCAGCACAAATTCGTTGCGGCGCCGGATCGCCACCAGAAAAACGATCAAAAACAGAAACATCGCCGCGGATTCGTAGAGCTGGACAGGATGGCGCGGTATGCCATCGCCGAAATCCACCGCCCAAGGAAGCGCCGTGGGCGTGCCATAAGTGTAATCGGGCAGGCCCGCGAAAAAGCAGCCGAACCGCCCGATCCCGATGCCCAGCGCCAGCGGCGCGACGAACGGCAGTCCCGTCGAGCCCCTTATGCCGCGCAAAAGTTTGTAGATCTCCACAGCGACAATACCGCCCGCGATGGCGCCGGCAATCGAATGACCGATCGTCCACAATCCCGCCAGCCCCATGTTGAATGAGCCGAAGAACAGCGCCCCCACGATGGCGCCCAGCGCGAGTGACGCGAAATAATAGGGCTGCTCACGAAAGCGCGGCCGCGCGGAATAACCCGCGAGCCAGCCCGTGCGCGAAATCCACCAGCCCACAAGCGCCGCGCTTGCCCAAGCGATGAGATCGAACACGGTGTGAATCAGCATCGCGGCGAATTTCCGGAACAAACAGGGGTTTTTTACGTTTCCACAGTGCGGCGCAAGCCCATCCTTTTTCCAGGAATTGGTCAACTCGAGCATCGCGAAAAGATGCACTATATAACCTCTTCCGCAGCGTCCGCTTGCAGCACCTTAGTTGGATAAATGGGGCATGACATGAACCGCCTGAAACAGCTTGAACAACTCGGTCAATCCGTGTGGCTCGACTTTTTGAGCCGTGACCTCATCAAGAAAGACGGCATCCGCAAGCTGATCGAGGAAGATGGGATCGGCGGCATGACGTCGAATCCGGCGATTTTCCAGAAGTCGCTGTCACAAGGCACGGACTATGACGCGGACATCAAGCGCTATGTCGAGCAGGGGCTCGATGTCGGCGAAATCTTCCGCAAGCTGTCGGTGAAGGACATTCAGGATGCTGCCGATGCGCTGCGTCCGGTTTACGATCGCACCAAGTGCGCGGACGGATTCATCTCCATCGAAGTGTCGCCCTATATCGCGCATGAAACGCAAGCCAGCATGGACGAAGCGAAGTCGCTGTGGAAGGAAATTAACCGTCCCAATCTGATGGTGAAGATTCCCGGCACCAAAGAGGGCGTTCCGGCGATACGCGATCTCATTGCGTCGGGCGTCAACATCAACATCACCCTGCTCTTCGCACTCGACGCCTATCAGGCCGTCGCCGATGCGTACATTGAGGGATTGGAAAAACGCCCGGCAGACGAAGACCTCAGCAAGATTTCCAGCGTCGCCAGTTTCTTCCTCAGCCGCATCGACACGATGGCGGACGATCTCATCAACAAAAAGCTGCAGGACGAGCCGGGCAAGGCCGCGGAGCTGGCAGGTGTTCGCGGCAAGACCGCCATCGCCAGCGCGCGCATCGCCTATCAGATGTTCAAGAAGACGTTCTCCGGCTCGCGCTGGGAGAAACTTGCGGCGCGCGGTGCGCGGCCGCAGCGCCTCTTGTGGGCCTCCACCGGCACAAAGAACAAAGAATATTCCGACACGCTCTATGTCGATACGTTGATCGGGCCGATGACGGTCAACACCATGCCGCCCGAAACGATGGATGCGTTCCGCGATCACGGCAATCCCAAGGCCGGCACCATCGAAGAGGATGTGGACGACGCGCATAAGGTGCACGACACGCTGAAGAAGGGTGGCGTCTCGCTCGAAAAAATCACCGACGATCTGGCGGTGGATGGCGTGGCGAAATTCGCCGAAGCCGCCGACAAGCTTTACGGCTCGCTGGCGGACAAACGCGCGAAGCTTCTCGAAGGCGCGTTGCCGCAAGTCAAGGAAGGCTTCGGCGAAGCGCAGAAGGATATCGACAAGGAAATTTCCGCCTGCAACGCGCGCGGCGACACGCGCAAGCTGTGGGCGAAGGACAAATCGGCCTGGACCGGCGCGGACGAAGACAAATGGCTCGGCTGGACCGATATCGTCGAGCGCGAACTGAAAGATGTCGGCAAGCTCAAGGCGTTCGCGAGCGAGGTTGAGAAGAACAAGACGACGGACATCGTGCTGCTCGGCATGGGCGGATCGAGCCTCGGCGCCGAAGTGCTGCGCGAAACCTTCGGCCATCGCGAAGGCTGGCCTAATCTGCATGTGCTGGATTCCACCGATCCGGACCAGATCGGGGCGGTGGAAAAAGCCATCAAGATCGGCTCGACCTTGTTCATCGTGTCGTCCAAATCCGGATCGACACTCGAGCCCAACATTTTGTTCGACTATTTCTTCGCCGCCTCCGGCAAGGCCGGCAAACAGTTCGTCGCCATCACCGATCCCGGCTCCTCGATGGAGAAGACCGCGAAGGAGCATGGCTTCGGCCACATCTTTTACGGAGAGCCGTCCATTGGCGGGCGCTATTCGGTGCTGTCGAAATTCGGTCTCGTGCCCGCCGCGGCCATGGGACTCGATGTCGAACGCTTGCTGACAGAGACGCAGAAATTCGTGCAGAGCTGCGAACCGCTGGTTCCGGCTTCCGCCAATCCCGGCGCCCGGCTGGGCATCGCGCTCGGTGTTCTGGCCAACAAGTTCAAGCGCGACAAGATCACCATCGTCGCCTCCAATGCGCTATCCACGGTCGGCACATGGCTGGAGCAATTGATCGCCGAGTCCACCGGCAAGCAGGGCAAGGGCCTCATTCCCGTGGATCGTGAGCCTGTCGGTGCGCCGTCGTCCTATGGTGACGACCGCGTATTTATCAATTTGCGTATTTCCGGCGATGAAGATCACACCGATGCCATCGGCGCGCTGGAGAAGGCGGGCCATCCCACGCTGCGCATCACCGTCGGGGATACCTATCAGCTCGGTCAGGTGTTCTATCTTTGCGAAACCGCCATCGCCTTCGCGGGCATGACCTTGAAGATCAACCCGTTCGATCAGCCCGACGTGGAAGCAGCAAAGGTTGCCACGCGCAAACTCACCGATGCCTATGAGAGAAGCGGCAAGCTCGACGAAGGCAAAGCCTTCTGGACCGGCGAAGACATCGCTGCCTATGGCGACGGCAAAGGCGCATCGCTCGGCGAAATTCTGAAGAACCATCTGGCGCAGCTGAGAGCCGGCGATTACTTCGCCCTGCTCGCCTACATCGCGATGAGCGAGGGACACGACGCAGCGCTGCAAAAAATCCGTCGCAAGATTCGCGCGAAATTCACCAACGCCACCTGCTTCGAGTTTGGTCCGCGCTTCCTGCATTCGACGGGACAGGCCTATAAGGGCGGTCCCAACAGCGGCGTTTTCCTCACGCTCACCACCGGTCACAGCCACGATCGCGACATTCCCGGCCGCAAGGCGACGTTCGGTGTCGTCGAGAAAGCCCAGGCGCTGGGCGACTTCGCCGTGCTGGAGGAGCGCAAGCGGCGCGCCTTGCGATTGCACATGAAAGACGCCGATGCGGGATTGGCCTCGCTCACCAAGGCGTTCGAAGAGGCGCTCTCCTGATGCAGATCGGCATGATCGGACTGGGCCGCATGGGCGGCAATCTCTCCCGGCGGCTCATCGCGCATGGCCACGAGGTCGTCGTCTATGACCGCAACGCCGCGGCAATAGAGACGCTGGCAAAAGAAAAGGCGACGCCCGCACACGCGCTGGAAGATTTCGCGAAGAAGCTCGATGCGCCGCGCGCGGTGTGGGTGATGCTGCCCGCCGGCCATCCCACCGAGGAGACGGTTCTCGCGCTGAGCGAAATCCTGCAAAGTGGCGATACAATCATCGACGGCGGCAATTCGTTCTGGAAGGACGACATCCGCCGCGCCAAGCTGCTGAAGACCAAAGGCATTCATTACATCGATTGCGGCACCTCCGGCGGCATCTGGGGACCGGAGCGCGGCTATTGCATGATGATCGGCGGCGAGAAAGACGTGGTGGATCGTCTCGATCCCATCTTCTCCGCGCTGGCGCCGGGCCTTGGCACCATCGACCGCACGCCGGACCGCGACAACCGCGATCCGCGCGCGGAGAACGGCTATATCCATGCCGGACCGAATGGCGCGGGCCATTTCGTGAAGATGGTACACAACGGCATCGAATATGGCTTGATGCAGGCCTATGCCGAAGGCTTCGACATCCTCCAAGGCCGCGCGCATGACTCGCTGCCGGAAAACGAGCGCTTCGATCTCAACTTGCCAGACATCGCGGAGGTCTGGCGGCGGGGCAGCGTGGTGGCGTCGTGGCTGCTCGATCTTTCCGCCATCGCGCTCGCGAAAGACCCCGAACTGAAAGCGTTCAAAGGCAGCGTGGACGATTCCGGCGAAGGCCGCTGGACGATCAACGCCGCCATCGAGGAAGCCGTCTCGGCGAACGTCCTCTCCGCCGCGCTTTACGCGCGCTTCCGCAGCCGCGTGGAGCACAATTTCGGCGAGAAGCTTCTGTCCGCCATGCGCAATGAATTCGGCGGCCATGTGGAAGGCGCGCTGGAAAGCCACAGCCTCGCGGACACACCCAAGACATGACGGACGCGCCGCCAAAGGCTCCGCCAAATTGTGCCATGGTGCTGTTCGGCGCGCATGGCGACCTCACCAAGCGCCTTGTCGTTCCCGCGCTCTATAACCTGACGCGCTCCGGCCAGTTGCCGAAGAACTTCGCCCTCATCGGCGTCGATCACAACGATTGCAGCGCCGAGCAGTGGCGCGGCGAGCTTCACGACTTTCTCGAAAGCCTTACCAAAAGCAAAGGCGAGGCCGCGGAGAACAAGATCGACGAAACCGTCTGGAAGAAACTCGCCGACACGATGGATTACATTGTCGGCGATTTCACCAAGGACAAAACTTACGCCGACATCAAAGACAAGCTCGCGACGCTCGACCAAAAGACAGAGGGCAATGCCCTATTTTATCTGGCCGTCGCCGACCGCTTCTTCGGGCCAGTGGTGGATGCGCTGGGCAAGGCCGGGCTGGTGAAGCAAGACGGCAAGAGCTGGCGTCGCGTGGTGATCGAAAAGCCGTTCGGCCACGACCTGCAATCCGCAAAAGACCTGAACGCGCGCATCCTCAAGCAGCTCAAGGAAGAACAGATTTACCGCATCGATCATTTCCTCGGAAAAGAGACGGTGCAGAACATCATGGCGCTGCGCTTCGCCAACGGTTTGTTCGAGCCCATCTGGAACCGCGACCGCATCGATCATATCCAGATCACCGTGTCCGAAACCGTGGGCGTGGGAACGCGCGCGGGCTTCTATGAGGCGACAGGCGCGCTGCGCGACATGGTGCCCAACCATCTCTTCCAGCTCGTCGCCATGACCGCGATGGAGCCGCCGTCTTCCTTCAACGCCGATGCCGTGCGCAGCCGCAAGGCGGATGTCTTCAAATCCATGCATCCCTTGACGCCCGCTGATGCCGTGCGCGGCCAATATGGCGCGGGCGAGATCGCGGGCGCCAAATGCAAAGCCTATCGCGACGAGGACAAGGTGAAGCCGGACTCGCCGGTCGAAACCTTCGTCGCGCTCAAACTGATGATCGACAATTGGCGCTGGGCGGGCGTGCCCTTTTATCTGCGCACCGGCAAGCGCATGACCAAGCGCAAGACCGAGATCGCCATCCAGTTCAAGAACGCGCCTTACACCCTCTTCCGTGAAACGCCGGTGGACGAGCTGGACTGCAACTGGCTGGTGCTTCAAATCCAGCCGGAAGAAGGCATCCGCATGCGCTTCAACGCCAAGAAGCCGGGAACGGACATGGCGCTGGAAAGCGTGACGATGGATTTCAATTACGCCGACTGGTTCAAGGAAGCGCCCGCTGTCGGTTACGAGACGCTGCTCTTCGACGTCTTCACCGGCGACGGCACGCTGTTCCAGCGCGCCGATCAGGTGGAAGCGGCGTGGGCGGTGGTCGATCCGATCCTGAAGAACTGGGCCGCCGAAACGCCGAACGACTTTCCCAACTACGCCGCGGGCAGCGCCGGGCCGGCCGCGTCGGATGCGCTGCTCGCGCACGACAGCCGCAAATGGCGGGCCATCCGCTGACGCGATTCCCGGTGTGGAACCGGAACTCCACCACCCTCGCGCGAGTTACTACCCCGCATAATAGATGACGGGAGGATCTCGTGCTCGGAACTATTCTTATTGTGATTCTTGTGCTTCTGCTTTTGGGCGCGTTGCCTTCGTGGCCGTACAGCTCCGGTTGGGGATACTACCCGTCAGGCGGCCTCGGCCTCATTCTGGTGATCGTTTTGATCCTGGTCTTGCTCGGAAGAATATAGCTGCAAAGATTTGTCGGGCCGCTCACTCCTGTGGGCGGTCCGTTTTTCTTTCTTCCGCGGACCCGCTTTCCGGGTAATGGCGGGCGATCCATTTGTCGAAGCGGTCCCCGATCAGCAACAGAGCCACCGCCATCGCCATTCCGATTCCGATCACCTTCCAGTTCGCGACGGCACAAACGATACCGATGGCCGATGTCACCCACACCGTCGCCGCCGTGGTAAGATTGTGCACCGCTTGCGCGCGCGGATTGCGCAGGATCACGCCGCCACCGAGAAACCCGATGCCGGTGAGGACGCCTTGCACGATGCCTTGCAAGATGCGGCTGTAAGCGTCGGTGGAGTTCAGCGCCACATCGGTTGTCAGCACGCCGACGGTCGCGATTGCAACACCCAGCGACACCAGTCCCAAGGTGCGGATACCTGTCGGCTTTCCGTGCATGTCCCGGTTGAAGCCGAGGATCGCGCCCGCGAGCGCGGCGACACCCAGGCGAAGAATGATGTCGAGCGTGCTCATCAAACGCGGCCCGCAATCGGAATATTCGCGCCGGTGATGGCGGAGGCTTTTTCCGACAGCAGATATTCGATCAGCGATGCGATCTCTTCCGGCTGCACCCATTTGGAGAAATCGGCCTTCGGCATGTCCTTGCGGTTCGCGGCCGTGTCGATGGTGGTGGGGGAGATGGCGTTGACGGTGATGCCGTCGTTCTTCACTTCGTCGGCGAGCGCCTCGGTGAGTTTCAGCACGCCGGCTTTCGACGCCGTGTAAGGACCCATGCCAGCGCTCGCGGATTTCGCTGCCGCGGCCGCGCCGATATTCACAATGCGTCCGTTCTTGCTTTTCAGCAGATGCGGCAGCGCCGCCTGGCAGGCATTCACCGTTGTCTTCAGATTGATGGTGTAGAGAAAATCCCAGGTGTCGATCTTCCCCTCCGCCAGCTTCTCGAATTTGAAGCCGCCCGCGACATTGATGAGCGCGTAAAGTCCGCCCATCTCCGCCACCGCCTTGTTGATCGCGGCCTTCGCCTTTGACGCATCGGAAAGATCGACGCCGCCCATGCCCGGCTGTTCCGCCGGAACGATGCCGTGATCGATGGCGATCACTTTCGCGCCCGCGCCGGAAAGCGCCTTGCAAACCGCCAATCCCAGCGCGCCCGCGCCGCCCGTCACGATGCACGCTTTCCCTGCGAGCGACATGGTTTCATCCTTCTATTTCTGGCCGCTTGCGCGCTGCCGCATAGGTGCGGCTATACTGCCGCCGGCGATATTTTCACAAAGAACAACGGGAGAAAACCATGCAAGAGAAGCTGAAATTCTACATCGACGGCAAATGGGTCGATCCGGTGACGCCCAAGACGCTCGACGTCATCAACCCAGCGAACGAAGAGCCGTTCGCGAAGATCAGCATGGGCTCGAAGGCCGATGTGGACAAGGCGGTCGCCGCCGCGCGCAAGGCGTTCGAGACCTTCTCGCGCACGTCCAAGGAAGAGCGCCTGGCGCTGCTGAACAAGATCGTCGAGGTCTATCAGAAGAAATACGGCGACATCGTGCAGGCGATCTCGATGGAGATGGGCGCGCCGCTCGGCCTCTCCAAGAACGCGCAGGCGGCGATGGGTATCGCGCATCTGACGACGGCGGCGAAGATTCTCAAGGACTACAATTTCGAGGAAGTCAAAGGCACCACCGCCATCGTGCGCGAGCCCGTCGGCGTCGTCGGCATGATCACGCCGTGGAACTGGCCGATCAACCAGATCGCCTGCAAGGTCGCGCCCGCGCTTGCCGCCGGCTGCACGATGATCCTCAAGCCCAGCGAAATCGCGCCGATGAACGCGATGCTGTGGGCGGAAGTGCTGGACGAAGCGGGCGTGCCGCCGGGGGTGTTCAATCTCGTCAATGGCGACGGCCCGACGGTGGGCGAAGCGATGTCCTCGCATCCGGGCATCGACATGATGTCGTTCACCGGCTCGACGCGCGCGGGCATCGCGGTGGCGAAGGCGAGCGCCGATACGGTGAAACGCGTGGCGCAGGAACTGGGCGGCAAATCCGCCAACATCGTTCTGGACGACGCCGATCTCAAGAAAGCGGTTGTCGGCGGCGTGATGAACATGATGTCCAACACCGGCCAGTCCTGTAACGCGCCGAGCCGCATGTTCGTGCCGAAGGCCAAACACGACGAAGCCGCCTCCATCGCCAAGGGCGTGGCGGAAGGCATCAAGGTCGGCGATCCGTTTGCCGAAGGCACGACGATGGGCCCGGTGGTGAGCGAAGCCCAGTTCAACAAGATCCAGGGCCTCATCAAGAAAGGCATCGACGAAGGCGCAACGCTTGTGACCGGCGGGCTCGGCCGTCCCGAAGGCATGAACCGCGGCTATTACGTTCGCCCGACGATCTTCGCGAACGTAACCAACGACATGACCATCGCGCGCGAGGAGATCTTCGGGCCGGTGCTGTCGATCCTGCCTTATGAGACCGAAGCCGACGCGATCAAGATGGCGAACGATACGGTCTATGGCCTCTCCGGCTATGTGCAGTCCGGCGACATCGATCATGCGCGCAAGGTCGCCTCGCAGCTGCGCACCGGCAATGTGCATCTGAACGGCGCGGGCGTGGACCTCGCC
>DASXHQ010000032.1:0-1563 GCA_036488415.1 Rhizomicrobium sp. | reverse complement strand
CGCGGAAGACCGCATCTCGGCGGCGACGGTTTCATCTTCGACCGCGCGATTCAGCGCCAGGCGCAGCGATTGCTCCAGCCGCTCCATCTCGGCCATCGAGGTCGAGCGAATATCCACCTTCATGCTGGCCGACTCGGGAATCGAATTCACCGAAGTGCCGCCGCGAATCACGCCAATGTTGAACGTGGTCTTGGGCGTGTGCGGAACCGGCGTCGCCGCGAAGGTTTCAATCGCCTTGGCAAGAATCACAATCGGATTGGGCGCGCCAAAATCGCTCCACGAGTGTCCGCCCGGCCCGCGCACGATCACTTCAAATCGCCGGCTGCCCAGCGCCTCGGCCACAATGGTGTCGGCTCCCGCGCCGTCGAGCACCAGGCTGTAGGCAATCGAGTCCTTCCAGCGCGGCGTCGAAAAGATGTGGCGCATGCCGCGCAGGTCGCCTTCGCCTTCTTCGCCGACGTTCCCGATAAAGACAAAGGGCAGCGCATGCCGGATACGAACGGCGCGCAGCAGCGCCGCAATTCCGAGCAAAGCCGCCACGCCCGCGCCGTTGTCGGAGACTCCCGGCCCGTAGATGCGGCTTCCCTGCTGGCGAATGTTCAGCGGCGTGTTCGCCGGAAACACGGTATCAATGTGCGCGCTCAAGGCCACATAGCGCCGGCCAAATCCGGGATGAGTGCCGAATACATTGCCGACATCGTCGATGCGAACATCGTCGAGGCCGACTTCACGAAAGCGCTCCGCCAGCCACGCCGCGCGCGCCGACTCGCCGAAAGGAGGCGCTGGGATGCGCGCCATTTCCATCTGCCAGTGCGCCAGTTGCGGTTCCTGCGTGCGAAACCAGTTGAACGCCGAACGCACCTCGGGCGCGGCGGCCACGCGCGCCACTTCCTGTTGCACCAAGGGCGCAAGGTCCGGCAAGTCCGGGCGAGGGGGAGTCGGGCTCATGGTAAGTATTGCGTAAGTTTACAACGACATAGAAGGATTGGGGATTGGCTAAGGCGTTACGGAAGATAAGCCGCTCAGGTGTCGTGGAACTGACTTTGGGATTGTTCCACAGCTACCACTTCCGATTACTTCAGCGCTAGAGGATCGAAGGCGCCAATCCGGCACGCTGCTCCACTCCTGCCACCAACTTCTTCGTGGCCGGCACTTCGATTTTGTGCCGCGCCGCTTCGCGCAGGATGGGCCCGGCAATGGCATCGAGTTCCGGGGCGTTCCCGCGCTCCACATCTTTCTGCATAGAGCTGCGCATATTTCCCGGGGCGGTCTTCACCCATCCGAGGATCGCGTCCGCGTCCACCTTGGCGCCCTCAGCGAGCGCGACCGCGCACGCTTCTCGAACGCAAGCCTCCGCCAAACTTCGCCACTGCGGATGGGAAAGAATCTCCCCGACCGGTTGATCGGCGGCCGTTGTGCTGAGCGCAAATGGCGCCAGAAACACCAACTTCCCCCACATCAGAGTGGCCTCATCGTCGATGAATCGGCACTCGAATCCCATCTTCTGAAGCTCGCCAATCGTTTCCCCAAGCAGCCTTCGCCCGCACGAAGATACATTCAACC
>DASXHQ010000170.1:0-4168 GCA_036488415.1 Rhizomicrobium sp. | reverse complement strand
CCTTATAAAACTGCGGCTCGATGGACCCGATGGCGACGAACTTGCCGTCTTTCGTTTCATAGGTGTCATAGAAGTGAGCACCCGAATCCAGCATGTTCGATCCGCGCTGATCCTGCCAGAAGCCGGACGCCGACATGCCGTAGAACATAGTCATCAGCGAAGCGGCCCCATCCGTCATCGCGGCGTCGACGACCTGGCCCTTGCCGGACCGCTTGGCTTCGATGATGCCGCAAGCAATGCCGAATGCGAGATACATCGCGCCGCCACCGAAATCACCGACGAGATTGAGCGGCGGAACGGGCTTCTGGCCGTTGTTGCCCATCGCATGGAGCGCACCGCTAAGAGCGATGTAATTGATGTCGTGACCGGCGGCATTCGCGAGCGGTCCGGTCTGTCCCCAACCCGTCATGCGGCCATAGACCAGTTTGGGATTCCGCTTGAGGCAGACATCCGGACCCAGTCCCAAACGCTCCATTACGCCGGGACGAAAGCCTTCGATCAGTGCATCCGCCTTGTCGACGAGCTTCAGTGCAGCCTCGACGGCTTCCGGTTTCTTGAGATCGAGCGCCACGGTCTTTCGGCCGCGCAGGTAAATCTCCATTTGGGACGGCGCGCGGCCGCCTTTGCGGTCGATGCGGATGACGTCCGCGCCCATGTCGGCGAACAGCATGGCGGCGAAGGGACCGGGGCCAATGCCCGCGAATTCCACGATGCGAATACCTTCCAGCGGTCCCATGTGCTGCCTCATCTCAATTGTGCCGTAATTCCCTCTTAGCTGGCGCGCCGGGGGCAGGTAAACAGAGGGCTGCGATGTTGCGCCGGACTTTTACAATTTTGATCGCAAGCGGATTTCTTGCCGCCGCGTATGCTGGCTCTGCCGCTGCGGCAGGCCCCAAGCCAATCTACAAAGTCGACAGCGTTGCCGCTTCCATTCAAGACAATAAACTCACGATCATTGCCGCCGGCGCGGTTTCAACCGGCGGCTGGAGCAAGGCTCGCCTTCGCCTCAAACCCGGCCACAAACCAGAAGCAGACACGCTGGAATACGAATTCGTCGCGACACCACCCGCACCGGACGCCATGGTGGTGCAGGCGTTGATTCCAGTCAGCGCCACACTGACCACGAAGCTGCCGCCTTATGGCGTGACCCAGATCAAAGTCGATACGGAAACTAACAGCGCCACTGCCGAGATCACGCGTTAAAGCGATTGCGCTTCATCGACATTGAACAGTGCGCCGGTGATTGCGCGCGAGGCGTCTGACGCCAAGAGCAACAGCGTACTATCGAGATCGTCCGGACGCTGTAACCTGCGCTTGGGAAAGGATTGGATCTGCGCCTTTCCCTTGGCGCTTTCGAACCATGCATCGTTCAATTCCGTCTCGATGAAGCCGGGGCAAATGGCGTTCACATTGATGTCATAGCGCGCCCATTCGCGCGCCATGCATTGCGTCATCATTGCAAGACCTGCCTTCGAGATGCAGTAAGGCGCGGAACCCTGCAGCACGCGAAACGCCGTGATCGACGCGATGTTGATGATGCGCCCGCCTTTTCCGCGCGCGATCATGCGCCTGCCGACGTCCTGCGCGAGCAAAAACGGTGCGCGCAGATTTGTCGCCATCACCGCGTCGAAATCCGCCGTCGCGATATCGGCGACCGGGCCGTTCGCGCTCATTCCCGCATTGTTGACAAGAATATCGACGGGACCGAGCATGGCTTCCGCCTTGTCGAGGGCTGGCGCGATCTGGCGGGCATCGGTCACGTCGAGAACGATCTCAGCGCATTTACCGCCAGTGGCGATTTCCTTTCGCAGTTCCGCAAGCCGTTCCGCCCTGCGGCCGGATATCGCAACGGCTGCACCGGCCTTGGCGAGCACGGTGGCGAAATGCCGACCGAGTCCGCTTGTCGCGCCCGTCACGAATGCGACGCGGCCTTTCAGATCGAATTCCATGATGCTGTTCCGGGTTTACCGAATTGATCGTGTGAATTGCCGTGATGTGCGTCAAGGCGCTTGCGCTCCGGTTCTCATGAGATAGCCTTGGCGGATGCAGATCGACATCGTTTCCGACACGGTTTGTCCGTGGTGCTTCATTGGCAAGCGCAGGCTCGAAAAGGCGCTGGCGCTTCGGCCCGATATCGAATTCGATATCCGCTGGCGCGCCTACCGCCTCGATCCGTCCATTCCGCCGGAAGGCGTGGATCGCAAGCAGTACATACAGGCCAAATTCGGCAATAATCCCAACCGTCAGGCGATGCAGGACGCGCTCCAGCAGGCCGGCCAAAGCGAAGGCATCGCGTTCGCCTTCGACCGCATTGCGCGCTCGCCGAACACGCTCGACTCCCATCGGCTGATCCGCTGGTCGGCCAGCGCCGGGGTTCAGAATGAGGTCGTCGAACGGCTGTTCGAAGCCTATTTCGAAGACGGCCGCGACATCGGCAATCCTGACGTCCTTGTCGAGATCGCGTCCGACGCCGGCATGGACTCAGCGACCGTCGCGGACTTGCTCGAACAGGGCACTGACCGCGAGTTGATCGAAAACGAAGACGCCCTCGCCCACCGGCTCGGAATCTCAGGTGTTCCGACCTTCATATTCCAGAACAAGTATCTGGTATCCGGCGCGCACGATCCCGATCAGCTTGTCAAAGTCATCGACACCGTGGCGGCGGAAATTCCCGCCGAGGCCGAAGAGACTTCGGAAGATTGGGCCGACAGCCGCTGAATAAGCCGCGCTCCAAAAGCCAACAGAACGAATACTGATCCCGCAATCCGGGGAATGAACCCGAGCATCATCACGACAGGCAACGCCCATAGCGCAATAGTGAATCGCCGGTCGGTCGTTTCGTTATCCGCACGTTCGCGAAGCCAGGTCAGAACGATCGTCAACGCTGCCATGTCGTAGTTGAACGCATAAGGCGTCACCAGGAGGGATCCGATCAGCAATACCGCGATGGACAACAGCGGATCGCGGGGACGCCAGAAGGTCCAGGCAACAACCGCGATCGCTACAATCGATACAACCACTTGAAGCGCCCAGGCCAACTCCAGAGGTGAGCCCATCAATCGCGCGTTCACGAACGCGGTTGGCATCATCGCCAGCGTTATGCCTCCTCCATACTCCAGAATATGCCGCTGGAATGGAGCAACCTCGGCGAGATAATCATCCCAGATGGAAATGCCAAAAAGCAGCGTCGTGGCAGCGAACATGGCCGCGCAGGTGAGCGCGGCAAATCCGAGGCATCGCCACCGCCGCGTTAATATCAGGACAAGCGGCACCAACAGGATGAGTTGAGGCTTCACTGATAGAACGCCAAACAATATTCCCGCCAAGGCCGGCCTGCGGTCCCAATTCGTCAATGCGCAAACGAGGATCGCGCCGGTGAACAGGCCGTTCTGCCCGGTCAACACATTGATCAATACGACTGGCGCGGCGGCAAGAAACAGCAATCGGCCGCGGTCAAGTTTCCCCTCGCAGCCGACCCAGAGAAACGCTGCGAGCCCGCCTACGGTCCAAAGCGCGTAGCTGACCAGATAAGGAAAGAGCCCGAATGGCCAGATCAGCAGCAGAATGTGCGGCGGATAGGACCAGTTATGTGCATATTTTTCACCAGGAAAAACGCCCCGCAGAATGGCGTTGTAGTGCTCGAAATCGAAGAAATCCTGCGGCCGGCCGAATAAGGCCGCATGAGCTCCCATCCAGGTGTTCAGATAGTCCCAGCCAACAATGTGATGCACCGCGTCATAGGGCAGCTTCGATGTTGCCAGATAGACAATCTCAAACAGCGCGAAGAAAACAGCGAAGCGCGCAGCAAATTTTCGATAGATGGGGTCGACGGTTCCCACGGGCGTCACGCCGCGGCGCGGACGACCCGGTTGCGGCCCTCGCGCTTGGCGCGATAGAGCGCCTGATCGGCACGGTGCAGGAGGTTTTCGGAGCGGTCCACTCCACCGAGCGAGCACGCTATCCCGATGCTCACGGTGATGTTCAGCTTGTGTGGCGGACGGCTGATGGCAAAGGGAGCCATTTCGACACTGCGGCGCAGGCGCTCGGCAACCGTCATCGCTAGAGCGGAATCAGTATCGGGCATGACCACGACGAATTCCTCGCCGCCATAGCGGCAGGCCAGATCGATGCCGCGGATGTTGGCGGAGATGCGGTTCGAGAACTCGCG
>DASXHQ010000152.1:0-8990 GCA_036488415.1 Rhizomicrobium sp. | reverse complement strand
AACGCCATCATCATGAAGGCGCGCGTGAAGGCCGGCTGGATCGAGGAAGCCCAACTCGAAGAAAATCCCGAAGCGGATGAAGTCTTCGCCGAGGAAGCGGAAAGGGCAGCGGACGCTTGACCATCGCCATGGCCATAAAGGACGGCAGCGAAACGATGCGCGAGAGAAAGTGCATCGTCACGGGCGAGGTGCGCGAGGAAGCGCGGCTCATCCGCTTCGCTGTCTCTCCCGATGGCGAGGTGGTGCCTGACGTCGCGGCGAAATTGCCGGGACGCGGAATTTGGGTAAGCGCTGATCGCGCCACGCTGGAACGCGCCATCGCGAAGAACCATTTTTCCAAAGCGGCGAAGGCGAATGTGAAAGCCTCCGCCGGACTTCCCGATCTTGTCGAGAAACAGATCGTGCAGCGCATGATCGGCGATCTGGGCATGGCACGCCGTTCCGGTGCGCTGGTGACCGGTTTCGACAATGTCGCGCGTGCATTGGACACAAAGCCTGCGCCCGCGCTTTTGATCGAAGCCAGTGACGGCTCCGCCGATGGACGCCGCAAGGTGCTCGGCATGGCGAAATCCAGAGGCCTCGATCCCTTTGTTCTGGATGGTCTTTCCAGCGCGGAATTGAGCGTGGCCTTGGGCAAAGAGAATGTGATACATGCCGCCCTCAAAGCGGGCGCGCTTGCAGAAAGATTGATCTTCGAAGCGGGCCGGCTTGCCGGATTCCGCTCCGACAAAGCGAATGCAGGTTCGACTCCTGCACATGAAGGAATTGCATGAGCGATACCAACGATACCAAGCGCCCTGCCAAGACGCTCACGCTGAAGAAGACGGAGACCTCCACCGTCAAGCAGAGCTTCAGCCACGGCCGCACCAAAGCCGTCGTCGTGGAGAAGAAGCGCACCACCCATCCCGGCGCGCCCGCCGCGCCTGTGAAAGCCGCGCCCGCCGAGAAGGCGAAAGCGCCAGCCGAAGCGGCCAAACCCGCCGCGGTGAAACCCGCCGTGCGCGATGCGCGCCCCGGCGTCGTGCTGCGTCAGCTGACCGAAGAAGAGAAGGCGCGCCGCGGCGCCGCCCTTGCCGATGCGCGTGTGCATGAAGAAGAGGCGCGCCGCCAGGCCGAAGACGATGCACGCCGCCGCGCGGAAGAAGAAACCCTTCTCCAAAAAGAGCGCGAAGCCGCGCTTCGCCGCAAAGTGGAAGAGGACAAGCGCAAGGCCGCCGAAGAGCTCGCGCGCAAGCATGCGGAAGAAGAAGCCGCGCGCCGCGACGGTGGCGCTGTTCCTGCGCGTCCCGGCGTGGCCGCTGCCGAAGCGCCGCGCACGCGCCGCGTCAATGAAGAGGAAGAAGAAGCGCCAAAGAAAGTCGGCCCAGGCGGCAAGGTTGCGCCGAAGGCGCCAGCCGCGCGCAAGCCGGGTGGTGAAGATCGCCGCCGCGGCAAGCTGACGGTGACGCGCGCTTTGTCGGATGATGGCAGCGAACGTACCCGCTCGGTCGCCGCCTATAAGCGTCATCTGCAGCGTCAGAACAAAGGCCAGCAGCAGCAGGCCGCAGGTCCGGCCGGCCCACGCGAAGTGACGATTCCGGAGACCATCACGGTCGCGGAACTCGCCAACCGCATGGCGCGCCGCTCTGTCGACATCATCAAGGTGCTGATGAAGAGCGGCATGATGGTCACGCAGAACGACGTGATCGATGCCGATACCGCCGAGCTCGTCGCCGCCGAATATGGCCACACCGTCAAGCGCGTCGCCGAGTCGGACGTTCTGGAAGGCCTGAAAGGCCCTGCCGACGACAACGCGGATGTTGTTTCGCGTCCGCCCGTCGTCACCGTCATGGGCCATGTCGATCACGGCAAGACCTCGCTGCTCGATGCGTTGCGCAAGACCGATGTGGTCGCGGGCGAAGCCGGCGGCATCACCCAGCATATCGGTGCCTATCAGGTGAACCTGAAGTCGGGCCAGAAGATCACCTTCCTCGACACGCCGGGCCACGCCGCCTTCACGCAGATGCGCGCGCGCGGTGCCAAGGTCACCGATCTCGTCATTCTCGTTGTGGCCGCCGATGACGGCGTCATGCCGCAGACCGAAGAAGCGATCAGCCATGCCAAGGCCGCGCATGTTCCGATCATCGTTGCCGTCAACAAGATCGACAAAGGCGATGCCAATCCGGCACGCGTGAAGACCGAATTGTTGCAGCACGAAATCCAGGTCGAAGATCTGGGCGGCGATGTACTGTCGGTCGATGTCTCTGCCACCAAAGGCATGAACCTCGACAAGCTGGAAGAAGCGATCCTTCTGCAAGCCGAAGTTCTGGACCTGAAAGCCAATCCGAACCGCACCGCCGAAGGCGCGGTCATCGAAGCCAAGCTCGACAAGGGCCGTGGTCCGCTGGCGACCGTGCTCGTGCAGCGCGGAACGCTGAAGACCGGCGACATCGTCGTCGCCGGTTCCGAATGGGGCCGCGTGCGCGTACTGGTCAACGATCGCGGCGAGACTATCCCGTCCGCCGGACCATCGACGCCGGTAGAAGTGCTGGGCCTGTCCGGCGTGCCCGAAGCCGGCGATGAATTCGTGGTGGTGACGGACGAAAGCCGCGCCCGCGAAGTCACCGAATATATCGCGCGCAAGCGCCGCGAGGCGCGCCATGCGACGAACGCGCGCCAGTCGCTCGACCAGCTGCTCAAGACGCAGAAGGAAGGCGAGAAGCGCCTGCTGCCGCTGGTCATCAAGGCGGACGTGCAAGGTTCGGTCGAAGCCATTCAGGGCGCATTGCACAAGCTGGGTACCGACGAAGTCGGCGCGCAGGTTCTGCAATCGGGCGTGGGCGCGATCACCGAATCCGATGTTATTCTCGCTCACGCCTCGGGCGGCGCGATCATCGGCTTCAATGTGCGCGCCAATGCGCAGGCACGCGAGCGCGCCAAGCGCGATGGCGTCGAAATCCGCTACTACAACATCATCTACAATGTCGTGGACGATGTGAAAGCCGCGCTGTCCGGCATGCTGGCGCCGGAGACGCGCGAGAAGTTCCTTGGCAATGCCGAAGTGCTGGAGGTGTTCACCATCTCCAAGGTCGGCAAGGTCGCGGGCTGCCGCGTCACCGAAGGCGTCGTGCGCCGCGGCGCGAAGGTGCGTCTCATCCGCGACAACGTCGTCATCCACGAAGGCGAACTCTCCACCCTCAAGCGCTTCAAGGACGAAGTGCGCGAAGTGCAGACCGGCCAGGAATGCGGCATGGCCTTCGCGGGCTATCAGGAGCTGCAGAAGGGCGACATCATCGAGTGCTTCGAGGTCGAAACGATCAAGCGCGCACTTTAATCGCAACCGAGTGTGGCGATGACTCCGAAATTCTCCGTGTCTTCCAGCGAGCTTCAGAACTATCTGAAGCTCGCGGAGGCGGCCGTTCGCGCCGGCGATATGCGCCGCGCGATGCAAGTCGCGCATGAAGCGTCCGCGCGGGGTTTCGAGCATCCCGGCCTGCTGACCCTCGCCATGCAATTCGAGCTTAACGCCCAGAGGCCGGAGCAAGCACTTCTGCTTGCGGAACGCGCGCGCAAGCTGGCGCCGCGCGCGCTCGAAGTGCTGCGGGCTCTTGCCTCGACCTATGCAGCGCTCGGCCGTGATCGGGAGGCTATTGCCGCCTATGACGAAGCGCTGCGGCAAGCGCCTGGCAATATGGACCTGCGTTACAATCGCGGCCGCTTGATGGAAGACATGAGCAAACCGGAATTGGCGCGCCGCGACTACGAACGCGTTTTAGACAGCGTGCCAAATCACGGGCCGGCGCTCTCGCGACTTGCCGCTATCGCCGGCGCGGCCGGACGTTTCGCTGCCGCGCGCGATTATGCAACGCGTGCGCTGCGGATCAATCCCAGGGAGACGGCCGCCAGTATTGTGCTGGCGCAGGCCGACTTCGCGGACAAGAACTATGAATCGGTAATGGCGATCGCCAAACCATTGGCGTCGCCATCCAACCCCATCAGCGTCAATCGATCGATCGCACACGGACTGATCGCGGACACGCTGGATGCGATGGGGCAGCATGATGAGGCCTACACTGCCTACACAGCATCCAACCAGGCGATGAGGTCGCATTTCAAGCAGTTCTACGAAGCGCTTGGCACGGAAACGGTGCTATCGCGCAGCCGCCGCATCGTCCGCTATTTCCAGAACGCAGATATTGCGGATTGGAATAAGGAGCCGCGCCCTCAGTCGCCTGTCTCGACGCATGTCTTTCTTTTGGGCTTTCCGCGTTCCGGTACGACTTTGCTGGAACAGGTACTGGGCAACCATCCCGCCATCGAAACGCTGGAGGAATGCGATACGCTGATTGAGACCGAGCGTGATTTCTTCCTGCCGGCTGGTGGCCTCGACGCCTTCGCCGCCGCGAAAGACAGCGAGCTCGAACCTTACCGGCAATCCTATTGGAGCATTGTCCGCGACAACCAGATCGGCCTGGACCATCCGGCCTTCGTCGACAAGATGCCGCTCAATTCCTTTCTTCTGGGCGCCATAGCGAGGCTGTTTCCGGACGCAAAAATCCTTCTCGCGATCCGCGATCCGCGCGACGTGGTGCTGAGTTGTTTCCGGCGACGCTTCGGCATGTCGGCCAAGATGTACGAATTGCTGACGCTGGAAGGCGCGGCGGATTTTTACGCGGCCGCGATGGAAATGTGCGAGATCGCCCGCGAGAAATTTCCGATGCCGTTCCTAGTCACCCGGTATGAGGACTTGGTCGGAAATTTTGAATCTGAGACCAGGTCGCTCTGTGAATTTCTTGGAGTCGACTTCAGCGCGGAGATGGCAAATTTCGCGGAACGCGCGCGCGAGAAGCATGTGAATACCCCCAGCGCCGCGCAGGTGGCGCAAGGGCTTTACACGCGCGGCGTGGATCAATGGCGCGCTTACCGGGCGCAGAT
Organism: Rhizomicrobium sp.; assembly: GCA_036488415.1. Taxonomy (GTDB): domain Bacteria; phylum Pseudomonadota; class Alphaproteobacteria; order Micropepsales; family Micropepsaceae; genus Rhizomicrobium. The sequence continues at coordinate 4,076 of DASXHQ010000152.1, read as the reverse complement.
CGCGCCTGTTTTGCCCCGGCTCGCACCGTGGATCGCCAAATTCGGATACGCGGAAGAATAGGAGAAACGCCATGCCGCGACATCAGCACCAGTCACGCGACAAGGGTCCCTCGCAGCGCCAGCTGCGCGTCGGGGAAATGTTGCGCCATGCGCTGTCGCAGGTTCTGGTGCGCGGCGACATTCGCGATGACGATCTCGCCGGCGTGTCGGTCACGATCACACAGGTGAAGCCCTCCGGCGACATGCGCCATGCCACCGTGTTCTGCGAGCCGCTTGGCGGCAAGAATGCTGGCAACATCATCAAGGCGCTCAACCGCCACAAGGCGTTCATTCGCGGTGAGATGGGCCGCATGATCGAGCTCAAGTTCACACCCGATTTGCGTTTCGTCGAAGACGACTCTTTTGCCGAAGCGGAGAAGATCGAGAATCTTCTCAAGTCCGAACGCGTGCGCCGAGATCTTTCCAAATCTGGCGATGCCGAAGACGACGATGAGTCGTAAGAAAAAAGGCAACGCCGTCCACGGTTGGGTGATCGTGGACAAGCCGGAAGGCGTCACCTCCACGCAGGTCGTGGGCCAGGTGCGCCGCATCTTCGATGCCCAGAAAGCCGGTCACGCCGGAACGCTCGATCCGATGGCAACGGGCGTACTGGCCATTGCGCTCGGCGAAGCGACCAAGACCGTTCCCTATGCAATGGATTCGGAGAAGACCTATCGCTTCACTGCGCGCTGGGGCGAAGGGCGCGACAGTGACGATGCGGAAGGCGCCGTCACCGAAACTTCGGACGCCCGCCCTAGCCGGGAGGCTATCGAAGCCGCCATCCCCCGCTTCGTCGGCGAGATCACCCAAGTCCCCCCGATCTACTCCGCCATCAAGGTGGACGGGGAGCGGGCCTATGATCTGGCCCGGGAAGGGGAGGCTGTGGAACTCCAGCCCCGGACCGTCGAGGTCCATGAAGCCCGCCTGGTTGAGACCCCGGACCCGGACCATGCGGTGTTCGAAATCCGTTGTGGCAAAGGCACTTACGTCCGGTCCTGGGTGCGCGATATTGCCGAGGCGCTGGGCACCTGTGGCCATGTTTCCCAGCTCCGGCGCACCTCCGTGGGCGGGTTCCATGAAAACCAGTCTGTGCCCCTAGAAACGCTAAGGGGTTTTATGCATAGTCCCGCCGCTTTTGAGCACTTGAGGCCTATTTCTACCGCGCTGGACGGCATCCCGGCGCTGGCAGTTACGGGTCCGGATGCAGTTCGCCTCCGCAGCGGCAATCCGATTTTGATGCGCGCGAACCTTTTCGCCCGCATCACGGACGCCTTTCCGGATGAGGACGATCTCTCAGGTCTCACGGTCTATCTCTCCACAAGCGAGGGTGAGCCGGTCGCACTGGCCGAACTCGCAGCTGGAGAACTCAGACCGTTTCGTGTGTTCAACTTTGGATGACCGGAGCTTGTTAGAGAAATGACGATCACTGCAGAACGTAAAGCCGAACTGATCAAGGAATATGCGGTCAAGGAGAACGATACCGGATCGCCCGAAGTCCAGGTTGCCGTGCTCTCCGAGCGCATCAACAACCTGACCGACCACTTCAAGGACCACAAAAAGGACAATCACTCCCGCCGTGGTCTCATCAAGATGGTGTCCCAGCGCCGCCGTCTCCTCGACTATGTGAAGGCAACCGACAGCAAGCGATATGAGTCGCTGATCTCGCGGTTGGGCCTGCGCCGCTGAGCGCGCTGTCTTTCATCAAAGGCCAAGACACCAAAGCGTGGGTGGGGATGGCTTCCGCCCGCGCATTTTCCGTTTGTCCGTGAGAGATAAGAGACTCGCCGCAAACACGCCTATGGCAATCCGGCCGTGGGGAATGAAGGAACAAAAACATGTTCAAGATCTCGAAAGAAGAATTCGAATGGGGCGGACGCAAGTTCACGCTCGAAACCGGCAAGGTCGCGCGTCAGGCTGACGGCGCGGTCGTTGCCACTTACGGCGAGACTGTCGTGCTCGCCACCGTTGTCGGCGCGATGCAGCCGAAGGAAGGAATCGATTTCTTTCCGCTCACCGTGAACTACCAGGAGCGCTACTACGCCGCCGGCAAAATCCCGGGCGGCTATTTCAAGCGCGAACGCGCGCCGACGGAACGCGAGACGCTAATCTCGCGCTTGATCGACCGCCCGATCCGCCCGCTCTTCGCCGAAGGCTACAAGAACGAAACGCAGGTCGTCTGTCAGGTTCTGAGCCACGATCTGGAGAACGATCCGGATATCGTGGCGCTGGTCGCCGCCTCCGCAGCGCTGACCCTGTCCGGCGTGCCTTTCATGGGCCCGATCGGTGCCGCCCGGGTCGCCTATATCGACGGCGAATACAGGTTGAACCCGCCGATTGACGACATGGCCAATTCCAAGCTGGAGTTGGTCGTTGCCGGCACCGCCGATGCGGTGCTGATGGTGGAATCCGAAGCGCAGGAACTGGACGAGCAGACCATGCTTGGCGCGGTGATGTTCGGCCATCGTGAAATGCAGACCGCGATCAATGCGATCATCAAGCTGGCCGAAAAGGCCGCCAAAGAGCCGCGGGCCGTTCCGCACAGCGACACGGGCCTCAAGATCGAAGAGATCGAGAAGATCGCCGGCATCAACCTGACCGCTGCTTTTCAGATTCCGGTCAAGTTCGAACGGCGCGACCGCATCGCCGAGATTAAGAAGAAGACGGCGGAATGGTTCGTCGGCGAGGGCGACGGCAAGATGTCGGCCAAGGAATTCGGCACGCTCTTCCACGACCTCGAAGCCAAGATCATGCGCAACGCGGTGCTGGACACCAAGGCGCGCATCGACGGCCGCGACCTCGTGACGGTTCGCCCGATCGTCGCCGAAGTCGGCGTTCTGCCGCGCACGCATGGCTCCGCGCTCTTCACGCGCGGCGAAACGCAGGCGCTCGTTGTCGCCACCCTGGGCACGGCCGAAGACGAGCAGTTCGTGGACAGCCTCGAAGGCACTGGCAAGCAGACTTTCATGCTGCATTACAACTTCCCGCCCTACAGCGTTGGTGAAACGGGCCGCATGGGCGCGCCGGGCCGCCGCGAAATCGGTCATGGAAAGCTCGCCTGGCGCGCGATCCATCCGATGCTGCCGACGAAGGAAGAATTCCCCTACACGCTGCGCGTGGTGTCGGAAATCACCGAGTCGAACGGCTCGTCCTCGATGGCCACGGTTTGCGGCACATCGCTGGCGCTGATGGATGCGGGCGTTCCCTTGAAGAAGCCCACCGCGGGCATCGCGATGGGCCTCATCCTGGAAGGCCACCGCTATGTCGTGTTGTCGGACATTCTGGGCGATGAAGATCACCTCGGCGACATGGACTTCAAGGTCGCCGGCACCGCCGACGGCATCACGTCTCTCCAGATGGACATCAAGATCTCCGGCATCACCGAAGAGATCATGAAGGTCGCGCTGGATCAGGCGAAGGGTGGGCGTCTGCACATCCTTGGCGAGATGAACAAGGCGCTGGATCATGGCCGCGAAAGTCTCGGCGAACATGCGCCGCGCATCGAGCAGATCAAGATTCCGACCGACAAGATCCGCGAAGTGATCGGTTCGGGCGGCAAGGTGATCCGCGAGATCGTCGAAAAGACCGGCGCCAAGATCAACATCGAAGACGACGGCACGGTGAAGATCGCTTCTGCCGACGGCGAGTCGATCAAGGCCGCGCTGAAGTGGATCAAGGGCATCGTGGCCGAGCCGGAAATCGGCGAGATCTATGATGGCAAGATCGTGAAGGTGATGGACTTCGGCGCCTTCGTGAATTTCTTCGGACCCAAGGATGGTCTCGTCCACGTTTCGGAACTGGCGCAACAGCGCGTCAACAAGCCTTCCGATGTGGTCAAGGAAGGCCAGGCTGTGAAGGTGAAGCTTTTGGGCTTCGACGATCGCGGCAAGGTTCGCCTGTCGATGAAAGCCGTCGATCAGGTCACCGGCGAAGACCTCACGAAGAAACAGGCGGCTGCACCCGCCGCCGCAGAGCAGGCCTGATCCTAGTCCCTGCACTTTCTGCATAGTGTCGATCCGCCCGCGGGAGATTTCTCGCGG
>DASXHQ010000157.1:0-2823 GCA_036488415.1 Rhizomicrobium sp. | reverse complement strand
CCGCGTAGAAATCTCCTGGCCGGCACCCGCCACGCCGATGATGATGCTCTGGCCCCAACCGCGATGACAGCACTCCAGCGCCTGCCGCATCGTGTTCACATTCCCAATGCATTCGAAGCTGTAGTCGGCGCCGCCGCCCGTCAGTTCGACCAAATGCGCGACAAGGTCGCCTTTCACATCTTTCGGATTGACGAAATGGGTCATGCCGAATTGCTGGGCGATGGCTTCGCGTGACGGGTTGAGATCAACGCCGACGATCATATTGGCGCCCACCATCTTGGCGCCCTGGATCACGTTCAAACCAATGCCGCCGAGCCCGAACACGACGACGTTGGCGCCTGCCTCAACTTTGGCGGTGAAGATTACTGCCCCGATGCCCGTGGTCACGCCGCAGCCGATGTAGCAGACCTTGTCGAATGGCGCGTCCGAACGGATTTTTGCCAGCGCGATCTCCGGCATCACCGTGTGGTTCGCGAAGGTCGAACAACCCATATAATGCAGTACGGATTTGCCTTTGAACGAGAAGCGGCTTGTCCCATCCGGCATCACGCCTTTACCTTGCGTCGCGCGGATAGAGGTGCAGAGATTTGTCTTGTGGCTCGTACAGCTTTTGCACTCGCGGCACTCCGGCGTGTAGAGCGGGATGACATGGTCGCCCGGCCTTAGCGACTTCACACCCGAACCAACTTCGAGCACGACACCGGCACCTTCGTGGCCAAGGATGACCGGAAATTGCCCCTCCGGATCGGCGCCGGACAGCGTGAACGCATCGGTGTGGCAGATGCCGGTGGCCTTGAGTTCGACCAAAACCTCGCCGGCCTTTGGGCCTTCCAGATCGACCATCTCAATTTCCAACGGATTTCCCGCCGAAAAAGCCAACGCCGCGCGTGTCTTCATGCGATCTTCTCCGAATTCCTGACACATGATTTGGTCATATTGCGCCGCCACAGTGGCGGAGGTGAAGGGTCATACCTATCTTTCCGGCGTGGGCACAAGATTCGGGGCGCAATGATCGAAGTCCGCGACCTAGTTTACGAATATCCGACCAAGCGCGCGCTGGAAGGCGTGTCGTTGGACGTTCCCGCGCACACGATTGTCGCATTGGTGGGACCTAACGGTGCGGGGAAGACGACCTTGCTGCGATGCCTCGCGGCATTGGAGCCGCCTTATTCGGGCACCGTCACCATCGACGGATTGGATACGCGGGAGCACCCACGCGAGATACACGCCCGCTTGGGTTACCTTCCGGACTTCTACGGTCTTTACGACGAACTAACCGCACGGCGCTGCCTGACCTATGCCGCATGGTCGCACGGATTGGCGGTGGATGCTGTCGATGCGGCCGTCACCAAGGCCGCTGTACGGGTTGGGCTGTCGGACCGGCTAGAAAGCAAAGCCGGAGAGCTTTCACGCGGCCTTCGCCAGCGGCTCGGCATCGGGCAGGCGATCGTGCATGAACCCAAGGCGCTGTTGCTAGATGAACCGGCAGCGGGCCTGGACCCGCAGGCGCGGCGCGATCTTTCTGTACTGCTCACATCACTGCGCGATGCCGGCATGACGCTTGTAGTCTCATCGCACATTCTGGCCGAGCTTGAAGATTATTGCTCGGAGATGATCATCATTGAGAACGGCCGCGTTGTCGGCGGCCGTCCGATCAAGATTAAGGATGTCGAGCGGCCCCGTTATCTGATCGAGATTGCCACTGCGCGCGCCGATTTCGCTCAATTCCTGAGCGACGCCGGCGTGGACGTCATAGAGGTCGACGAGCACCATGCCCTGATTACGTTCACGCGTAACGCCGCGGCGCGCGCAAAACTGCTCCGCGATCTGGTGACGGCTGGCTTCGAAGTGTCCAGTTTCGGCGAATCTTCGAAGGCGCTCGAGGAGACATATTTCAGTCAGGTCGGAAGAGGCGCGGCATGATGGGCCCCGAATTTCGCCGCAACCTTTGGCTCGAACTCACGCCCCGCCGCATCGTCTTCATGGTGGGAATTCTGGCGTTGGTGTTCTTCGCCGCCGCGGTTTCCGGCCCCTATTACACACCGTATTTGGCTGCGGAGACGATCTACTATCTGATCGTGGTCATCTGGGGCGCGCGCAATGCAGGGCTCAGCATTGTTGGCGAAATTCGGGATCACACCTGGGATTTGCAACGGTTATCTTCGATTAATGCGTCCGAGATGACGTGGGGCAAGCTCTTTGGCTCCACAATCTACAACTGGTTCGGCGGAGCCATCTGTCTCGCGGTGATGCTAATTTACGGGTTCGCGCACGGAACGCCCGTACCGGCCATTCTCGACCTGATCTATTATGTTATTGTCGGACTGGTCGCGCAGGCTTCAGCGTTGCTGGCAAGCCTCGTCGCCATACGCCGCCGTTCGGCACACTCGCGGCTGGATGTTTTCCTCTATCAGTTCACCGGAATTCTCGCCGCGCTGGCCGTCTTTTATCTCTGGCAGGTCGCCGATCCCGCAAGCGCGCTGCTATTTGGAAAAAAATCGACGGACTTCATTCCGTGGTGGGGAGCTGTCATCAGCGCGCGCCCATTCCTGCTGATCTCACTCGCCATATTTACGGCGTGGATTCTGACCGGCTGCTATCGCGAGATGCGCCGCGAGCTGAAGATGCGCAACGGCCCGTTGGTGTGGCTCGGTTTTCTCGCCTTTATCGGCTTGTATGTTGCGGGTTTCGACGCCTGGCTGCCCCACGACGCCAACCTGCCGCAATGGAGCACGGTTGCGCTGCGGCTCGCGCTCGCCTCAACGACCTACGGCATTTTGACTTATGTGATGGTGCTGCTGGAGCCCAAGGATCGCGTTCTTT
>DASXHQ010000057.1:0-39762 GCA_036488415.1 Rhizomicrobium sp. | reverse complement strand
CATCGCGGGCGCGATGGAAGGCACGGCGCTGGGCATTCCCTCCATCGCGCTGTCGCAGGCGTATGGTTTCGAGGAAGGCTATGAGGTGCGCTGGAATTGCGCGGAAGCGCATGGCCCCGATGTCGTGCGCAAGCTGCTCGAAATTGGCTGGCCGCAGGAGACGCTGATGAACGTCAACTTCCCCGATTGCGAACCCGGCGACGTGAAAGGCACGGCCATCACCGAGCAGGGCAAGCGCGACATGCAGACGGCGGTGATGGACAGGCGTGTCGATATGCGCGGCAATCCCTATTTCTGGATCGGCTTCAAGCGCGTGCGCAGCAATCCGAACGAAGGCACCGATTTGCACGCGATCTACGAGAAGAAAATCTCGGTGACGCCGCTGCATCTCAATCTCACCGAATTCGAAGTTCTGAAAAGGCTGCGCACCGCATTCCGATGACCGACAGCCGCGCCATAGAGCTGGTGATGGCCTTACGCAAACAGGGCATCAGCGATGTGCGCGTGCTCTCGGCCATCGAAACCATTCCGCGCGATGTGTTTGTCGATCAGCCGTTCGAGACGAACGCCTATGACAATTCCGCGCTGCCCATCGCTTGCGGGCAGACAATCAGCCAGCCTTATGTCGTCGCCTTCGCCACGCAGGCGCTGGAGCTCGATCCCAAACACCGCGTGCTGGAGCTGGGCACCGGCTCCGGTTATCAGGCCGCGATCCTCTCGCCGCTGTGCCGCATGGTCTACACGGTGGAGCGCCACAAGCCGCTGCTCACCCAGGCCGAGGAGCGCTTCAAGAAACTGCGCCTCACCAACATCGTCACCCGCCACGGCGACGGGCTGAAAGGCTGGCCGGAAGCGGCGCCGTTCGACAGAATTCTTTTGTCCGCGGCGGTTCCCGAAGTTCCCCGAATCCTGATCGACCAGTTAAAACCCGCGGGAATCCTGGTCGCGCCGGTCGGCGGCGATGCCTCCGCGGCGCGCGGCGTTTCCCAATCCTTAACCAAGATCGTCAAAGGTGAGCACGGCATAACGCGGGAGAATCTCCTTCCCGTGATGTATGTGCCGATGATCGAGGGATTGCCGCAGAATGTGCGCGCAACGGACGAGCCGGGGAAGACATAAGCGCATCGCCGCAATGGCGCTGTGCGTTCTCGGCGCCGCGATGCTCTCGGGCTGCGAAACTTATCAGGACGCGCGCGAAGATTACGCCGATTTCTACGGCAAGCCCGCGCCGCGCGTTGCACACAATTATCGCCACGAAGCCGCGCCTTACGCCGCGCCAACGACCCGCGTTGTCGTGCGCGAGGAATCCGACATCACCCCGCGCGAGCGCCCGGCCACTGTGCCGCAACAGCAATACACCGCGCCGCAGGATACGCGCGTCGGCGACACGCTGACGTCGGGCTTCGTCGTTCCGGTCAGCGGAAAAATCATCGCCGGCTTCGGCTCGACTGCCAGCGGCGAGCGCAACGACGGCATCAATATCGCCGCCCCCGCCGGCACACCGATCCACGCCGCCGCCGACGGCGTCGTCACCTATGCGGGCAACGAATTGAAGGGCTACGGCAACCTTATCCTCATCAAGCATGGCGATGTCTATGTCACCGCCTATGCGCACACCAATTCCATCGGCGTGGCGCGCGGCCAGCGCGTGGCCAAGGGCGATGTCATCGGCACGGTGGGACAGACGGGCGATGTCACCCAGCCGCAGCTGCACTTCGAAATCCGCCGCAACATGAAGCCGATCGACCCGCGCGCAGTCCTCACCGCGTCGAACAGCTAAATCTTCTTCCCCAGTTCGCCGGCAATATCCTGAATGAATTGCCATGCGACGCGGCCCGAGCGGGCGCCGCGTGTGGCCGACCATTCCAGCGCGCGGGCATGAAGTTTCTCGTGCGCCATCTTCAAGCCGAAATGCGCGGCGTAGGAGTCGATCATCGCCAGGTAATCGTCCTGCCCGCAATTGTGGAAGCCGAGCCACAGGCCGAAGCGATCCGAGAGCGAGACTTTCTCCTCCACCGCTTCGCCGGGGTTGATGGCGGTGGCGCGTTCGTTGTCCATCATCTCGCGCGGCATCAGATGGCGGCGATTGCTCGTCGCGTAGAACAGCACGTTGGCGGGCCGTCCCTCGATGCCGCCTTCCAGCGCCGCCTTCAGCGATTTGTACGAAGTGTCGTCCTTGTCGGAGGAAAGATCGTCGCAATAAAGCAGGAAGCGCCGCTTGCTCGCGCGCAAGAGGCGCAACAGCACCGGCAAACTCGCGATCTCTTCGCGGTGGATTTCCACCAGCACCAGCCGCGCGCCGCCTTTGCGCTTCTCGTTCACCGCGCCATGCGCCGCCTTCACCAGCGAGGACTTGCCCATGCCGCGCGCGCCCCAGAGCAGAGCGTTGTTCGCCGGAAGCCCGTCTGCGAAGCGTCGCGTGTTCTCTAGCAGCGTATCGCGCGCCGCTTCGATGCCTTTGAGCAGCGCCAGCGGAATACCCGCCACCTCGGCCACCGCCACCAGCCCTCCATGCGAGGGCTCCCACACGAACGCGTCGCCGCTGGCCGGTGCGGCATTCTGGACAGCGCCAGGCGCCAGCCTTTCCAGCGCCTCCGCGATCCGCGTCTGCACCCGTTCCAATGCGCTTCCGGAAGCTTTTTTCACCTGCTAAGTCCTTGATGTATCACGGTTGCAATGGGGCCGTGCGTGGTTATAGTCCGCGCCCAATCGAACCGGGCCCACCTTTCCATGCAGGATTCCTTCCTTACGTCCATCGTGCCGCTGATCGCGGTGTTCGCGATCATGTATTTCCTTCTCATCCGCCCGCAACAGCAGAAGATGAAAGAGCATCGCAAGATGGTGGAAGGCGTGGCGCGCGGCGATACCGTCGTCACCGCCGGTGGCATCGTCGGCAAGGTGGCGAAACCCGTGAAGACAGAAGACACCGAGATCACCATCGAGATCGCCGACAATGTGCAGATCAAGGTGATGAAGGGCACGCTCAGCGAAGTGCGCCCGAAGAACACCCCGGCGAACGACTAATCCGCCATGATGCAGATTCCCACCTGGTCGCGCATTGTCACGCTGCTCGTCGTGCTGGCGGGAATCCTGTTCGCATTGCCGAACGCGCTGCCGGACAACGTCCGCAACCGCCTGCCGCCGTTCTTCCCCAGGAACACGGTAAGCCTCGGCCTCGATCTGCAGGGCGGCTCTTATCTGCTGCTCGAAGTCGAGCTGGACCAGGTGCAGAAGGATCGCCTCGAAACCTTGCTCGGCGATATCCGCGTCGGCCTGCGCAAGGCGCATATTCCCTATAACGATCTGCAGTCGGCCGGCGACTCCGTTTCAGTGCACATCATCGACGCCGGGCGCGTTAACGACGCCAAAGACATTCTCAAGGCCCTCAACCCGCTGGTCACCGGCGGCGTGTTGTCGGTCGGCGCGCACGCTTATGACATGTCCGACGATGGCAACGGCACCATCACGATGAAGATGACGGACGCCTACAAGACCGGCTCTAAGAACGACATCGTCACCCAGTCCATCGAAGTGGTGCGCCGCCGCATCGATCAGCTCGGCACCAAGGAGCCGACGATCGAGCGCCAGGGCGACGACCGCATCGTGGTGCAGGTGCCGGGCCTCTCCGATCCCGAACGCCTCATCAAGATCCTCGGCACTACCGCGAAGATGACGTTCCAGCTCGTGGATTCCAGCGCCAATGTGGATGAAGCGCGCAAGGGTATTGTGCCCATTGGTGATGAGCTTCTCTACGAAGACAATCCGATCAAGGGCCAGCCGCCGGTCCCCTATGTGCTGGAGAAGCGCATCATGGTGTCAGGCGACCGCCTCACCGATGCGCAGGGCACCTTCAATCAGCAGAACGGCGGCGCGGTCGTAACCTTCCGGTTCGACAGCGTAGGCGCGCGTCAGTTCGGCAACGCCACGAAGGACAATGTCGGCCGTCTCTTCGCCATCGTTCTGGACAACAAGGTGGTCGAAGCGCCCGTCATCAAGGACGCCATTCTTGGCGGCTCCGGCGAAATCTCCGGCAACTTCACGATCCAGAGCGCCAACGATCTGGCGGTGCTGCTGCGCGCCGGCGCCTTACCCGCGCCGCTGAAGCCGCTGGAGCGCCGTACCGTCGGCGCCGAGCTTGGCGCGGACGCGATCCATGCCGGCAAGATCGCCACGCTTGGCGGCCTGTTGCTCGTCGCGCTCTTTATGTTCGCGCGTTACGGCATGTTCGGCCTCTTCGCCGATGTGGCGCTGACGCTCAATATCATCCTGCTGCTGGCGGTTCTGACGATGCTGGGCGCCACGCTCACCTTGCCCGGCATCGCCGGCATCGTGCTCACCATGGGCATGGCGGTGGACGCGAACGTGCTGATCTATGAGCGTATCCGCGAAGAACACCGCAACGGGCGAACCATCATCGCCTCCATCGACGCTGGTTTCCGCCGCGCAATGGCGACGATTATCGACGCCAACGCCACCCACGTCATCGCCTCGATCATCCTGTTCGAGCTGGGATCGGGGCCCGTGCGCGGTTTCGCGGTGACCTTGCTCATCGGTATCCTCACCTCGTTCTTCACGGCCGTCATGGTGACGCGACTCATCGTGGTGACGTGGTACGCCAACGCGCGGCCAAAGGTGCTGACGCTGTAGGATGTGTGAGCGCCGAGTGGCGAATAGTTCTGCGGGAAGCGAATGGCGAGTAGCGAATAGCGAATAGGGGAACGCTATTGGAGATACCAGAGATCAAATCCTATCGGGATTTGCGGGTCTGGCAGGACGCGATGTCGCTTGCTGAAAGCTGTTATCGGATCACGCGAAAATTTTCCCGCGATGAGCTATTCGGGCTGACGTCCCAAATTCGCCGCGCATCGACTTCCATCGCTGCAAACATCGCCGAAGGCCACGGCCGCGAAAATACCGGTTCTTTCATTCAGCATCTGCGGATTGCACAAGGCTCGCTCAAGGAGCTGGAAACCCACCTTTTGCTGGCCGAGCGCGTTGGGTTGATCCATCTCTCGGCCTCCGGTTCCCCGCTGGCGGCCTGTGAAGTAGTCGGCAAGATGCTTCGCTCACTCATCAGATCGCTACAGAGCAGAAAAAGCGGTCGCGATACTTAACCCCCTACTCGCTATTCGCTACTCGCCATTCGCTTTTGGGGAATTGGCCTAAAAACTTTGAGGATTTCGGTCTCAAAATCCACTGGATTCGCCGCCCGAACAGGTAAAGAATCCACGCAGACTCAAAACGCGGCGGGGAGGCCGGACAATGGCAGCTTTCTTCTCAAACCTTCGCAACACGGTGATCGCGGGCATCGTGCTCGCCATCCTGCTGTTCGTTCTTTACGCCTATATCCAGGGCTACGACGCCACGCTGTTCTGGCCGTTCTTCGTGCGCTGGCTGCATGTTATCTGCGGCGTGATGTGGATCGGCCTGCTGTGGTATTTCAACTTCGTCTCCACGCCGACAACACCCTCCATCCCTGCCGAACTTCGCCCCGCGCTGGGCAAATACATCACGCCGGCCGCGTTGTTCTGGTTCCGCTGGGGCGCGATGGGCACCATCGTGTTCGGCATCATCCTGGCGGCGCTGAACGGCTATCTGATCCAGGCCTACACGCTGGATGCGACCGAAGGCTTCGCCAATCCCAAGGCACTGGGCATCGGTATCGGCATGTGGCTGGGCACCATCATGTGGTTCAACGTCTGGTTCATCATCTGGCCGAACCAGCAGAAGGCGCTCAACATCGACAACAAATATCCGGACCTGTCGGCGGACGCCAAAGCCGCTGCCGCCAAGACCGCGGGCATGTTCAGCCGCATCAACACGATGCTCTCGATCCCGCTCCTGTTCTCGATGGTCGCGGCGCAGAACATCTACTGATCGCCTGTCTTTGTATGCAAAAGCCGCCGGAGCAATCCGGCGGCTTTTTGTTTCACGCGGAGGCGCGGAGACGCGGAGTATTCTCTCTACCTCTAGAACCGTCATGGCCGGGCTTGTCCCGGCCATCCATGAACACGGACCAATGGCCTCTGGAAAATGGATGGCCGCCACGAGGGCGGCCATGACGGTTTTGAAAGCGGATAACAACTCCGCGGCTCCGCGTCTCCGCGTGAACTTCTTTCTTCAGTAGGTGAGGTCGCGCTAGAAGAAGCGATGGACGCGCTCGAAACCAACCTGCGCAAGACCGACGAAGACCGTTATCACGCCTCGCTGTTTGCGCCGGCGGACAAGCGCGAGGCGCTGTTCGCGCTCTATGCCTTTCATCACGAAGTGGCGCGCGTGGCCGAAAGCGTGCGCGAGCCGATGATGCATGCGATCCGTCTGCAATGGTGGCGCGAAGCGGTGGAAGGCGCGCGCGAAGGCAAGCCGCGCCAGCACCAGACGGTGACGGCACTGGCGGAACTGTTCGCCGGACACGATCTTCCGGCGGCATTGTTCGACGCCATCATCGACGCGCGCGAGGACGATGTGGCGGAAACCACATTCGAAAATCTGCAAGCGCTCGAAGATTACGCCGATGCGACCGCCGGCAACCTCATACGGCTGGCCTCGCGTGTCCTCGGCGAACCGCGCGACAATCTCGCGCGCGAAGCGGGCATCGCGCAGGCACTGGCGGGAATCCTGCGCGCCATTCCGTTTCACGCCGCGCGCGGCAAGGTCTATCTGCCGAACGATCTGCTCGCCGCCGCTGCAACCTCGCGCGCCGAAATCCTGCAAACCCATTCGGGAAAGAAGCTTGGTCCCGTCATCGCGCGCATCGCGGAGGCCGCGCGCCTGCATCTGGAAAAAGCGCGAACGCTGCCGAAGCCCGGAAAAGCGCTGCCCGCATTCCTTCCCGCCGCCCCGGCATCGCTTTATCTCAACCGTGTCACCGCGCCGGGCTTCGATGCATTCAAAACGGCCGTCGAAGTCCCGCTCTATCGCCGCCAGTTCGCCATGCTGCACGCAAGCTGGCGCGGCACGATCTAGGTGCTTTCCGAGCGGCTCGTAACATCGCGGTCTCGGTCATAATGTTTCGCAAGCGGGAATGGTGACAGCCAGGATTCGCGACGGATGGTCCAGAGTTCGTAAGTTGGCGTGAATTGGTCCGGCGCATCCAGCGCCCCAAGATTCACTTCGACCTCGTCGCCGCTGCGCCCGAAAACGGATGACCCGCAACGGGGACAGAAGTGCCGCCCGGCATAGTCGCGTGTTTCGCCTTCAATCGCGACGGCATCCTGCGGGAATATCGCGGAGGCATGAAAAAGCGCGCCGTGATGCTTGCGGCAGTCGAGACAATGGCAAATGCCGACCCGGTAGGGGCGCCCCGACGCCACGATGCGGACATTGCCGCAAAGACAGCTGCCCGTGACACGATCCATGCTGCGTCTCCCGTCTTGCGCCTAACGCCCGCTCCACCACGGCATGAAGAAGATCGCTGTGTTGAACGCGAAGCCGATATTCCAGAGCAAGGTTCGCGTCCACGGCCAATTGCCGAGATAGGCGGCGACATAGGCCAAACGGGCGACGAGAAATCCAATCGCCAGAAGATCGATCCAGTGCTGCGGGCACTGCCGGAATTCCGCGAGCAACACCGCCGCCGCGAAAAACGGAAACGTCTCGATGCCATTCAGATGCGCGCCCAGCGCGCGGCGCCGAAGCGGCGGCTCATAAAACGCGGGATCGCGCGGATTGGAATTGTCGAAGGTTCTGTATCCCAGCGGTTTGAACGGCGCGATGGTCAGCAGATAGAGCAGCACCGCCGCAAAAATCATCCATTCGGCAATCGTCATATGCAGGCCCCTTCGCGGTCCGCACTATAACCTTGACAGGCGGAATGAAAGTTCTTATTATGTTCTCTCTCCTGAAATCGGCAGACACGCCAGAAATGGCGGTGGGAACGTCATTGCCAATCAAGAAGAACCGCATCCTTCGAAGAGGGTGGACGGGAGAGGGGGGAGGGGGTAGTGGAAACGTGAAAACGAATGCTTCCACACCCGGCAAGCCACAAAATCTGGTGGCATGATGTTGTCAGCAGTGTGCGAGGGGCAAAAACTCAGGATCAACCTTCGGCGCTTTCCCCAATCGCTTCAAAGGTTTGAGCAAAAACGCCGGAAATTTCCCAACAGATTCAATGCGAGGCTCATGAGCGGTCCCATTCACATCATCGGCGGCGGATTGGCGGGCTCCGAAGCGGCGTGGGCTGCCGCGGAAGCGGGCTGCAAGGTCGTCCTCCACGAAATGCGCCCGGTGCGCGCGACCGACGCACACCACACCGACAGCCTGGCGGAACTGGTCTGCTCCAATTCCTTCCGCTCCGACGATTGGGAAAACAACGCGGTCGGCCTGCTGCATGAGGAAATGCGCCGCGCCGGTTCGCTCATCCTGCGCGCCGCCGATGCCAACAAGCTGCCCGCCGGTGGCGCGCTCGCCGTGGACCGCCACGGTTTTTCCGCAGAAGTCACGCGCGCCCTCGAAGCGCATCCGAACATCGAAATCCGCCGTGAGGAGATCGCGGGCCTGCCGCCGGAAGATTGGCGGAGCACCATCATCGCCACCGGCCCGCTGACGTCGCCGCCGCTGGCCGAAGCGATCCGTACACTGACGAACGATGATGGCCTGTCCTTCTTCGACGCCATCGCCCCCATCGTCCACAAGGAATCGATCGATTTCGATGTCTGCTGGATGCAGTCGCGCTACGACAAAGTTGGTCCGGGGGGCGACGGCGCCGATTACATCAACTGTCCGATGGACCAGGAGCAGTATCGCGCCTTCATCGCCGCGCTGATTGGCGGCGAGAAAACCGAATTCAAGGAATGGGAAAAGACCACGCCTTATTTCGAAGGCTGCCTTCCCATCGAAGTCATGGCCTCGCGCGGCGAAGAGACGCTGCGCTTCGGCCCCATGAAGCCGGTGGGCCTGAGCGACAAGCGCACCGGCCATCGCCCCTATGCGGTGGTGCAGCTTCGCCAGGACAACGCGCTCGGCAATTTGTGGAACATGGTGGGCTTCCAGACCAAGCTGAAACACGGCGAGCAGACCCGCATCTTCCGCATGATCCCGGGCCTTGAGAACGCGCAGTTTGCCCGCCTCGGCGGCCTGCACCGCAACACCTTCATCAACTCGCCGAAACTTCTGGATAGTTCGTTGAAATTGAAGGCACGTCCGTCAATCCGTTTCGCAGGTCAGGTGACCGGCGTGGAAGGTTATGTGGAAAGCGCCGCCATCGGGTTGCTTGCCGGCCGTTTCGCCTCATCGGAAGCGCGCGGCGAAGCCATCATTGCGCCGCCGCCAACCACGGCCTTCGGCGCGCTCCTCGCCCATATCACCGGTGGCGCGGACGAAAAGACCTTCCAGCCGATGAATGTGAACTTCGGTCTCTTCCCGGAACTGAAAGGCGCGCGCGGTAAGGATCGCAAGAAAGCGATGAGCCACCGCGCGATTGCGGATCTGGAAACGTGGCTCAGGCCAAAGCAGGAAGCGGCGGAGTAATCAGCCCCAAACCTGTGGCTTATGATCGGCCCAGGGCTGCCACGGCCGCGCCTCTTCGATCTGCGCAGCGAGGCGATAGAGCGTGGCTTCGTCGGAATAACGTCCGGTGAACATCATGCCGATGGGAAGCCCCGTTGTGGATGCGCCCATGGGCAACGACATCGAAGGCTGTCCCGTAATGTTGAACGGCGGCGTATAGCCGAACACAAAGGACTGCCGCTTGTTGAACTCCTTGGGATCGACATTCACCGGATCGAGGTGACCGATCTCCGGCGGCGGCGCCAGAGTAACGGGCGAGAGCATCACATCGAAGTCGCGCCACAGCGCGAGGATCTGCCGTGAGATCAGCCGCATGTCCTGCAAGCCTTGCGCGACCTGTGCGCCGGTGAGTTTGCGAGAACTCTTCCAGCTCACCAGCGCCAGCGGCTCAAGATCGTCAGGGCCAGGTTCGCCCAGCTTGGCGATCAGTTCTTCCATCGTCGCTGCCATCATGCCGCCGGAGACCATGCCTTGCGCGCGATAAAGGCGCCGCCAGTCGATTGGCATCTTGGGCAACTCGATCATGGTGTGACCAAGATCGCCCAAGAGCTTCACGGTGTCATCGAACACCTTCTGCACGTCGTCCGTTGGGTTTATGCCGCGCGGCACTTCGGTGGAGAACGCGATGCGCAGTTTGCCCGGCGGAGTCTGGATCTCCTCCAGATAAGGCCGCGCCTTCGGCACCGGCGCATAGGGTGCGTCGTCTTCGGGATAGCCCGTCGCATCCAGCATCGTCGCGCTGTCGCGCACGCTGCGCGTCAGAACGTGATCGCAGATCAGGCCATGCGCGCGGCCGCGATCGTCTGGCCCGCCGGGATTGCGAAACTGGGTCGGCTTCATGCCGACAAGGCCGCATTGCGCGGACGGAATGCGGATGGAGCCGAGCCCGTCTGAGCCATGCGCCATCGGCACCATGCCGCTCGACACCGCGGCGGCGGCGCCACCGGACGATCCGCCGGAGGAATGATTGGGGTTCCACGGATTGCGGCAGATGCCCAGATGCCGTCCTTCGGTCGTTCCCGGAATGCCGAACTCCGGCGTGTTGGTTTTGCCGAACAGCACGACGCCCGCAGCGCGATAGCGCTTGGTCAGTTCTGCGTCGCTGTCGCTGACATTGTTGCGCAGGTAATGCGAGCCATTGGTCATCGGCCAGCCGGCAACGGCCATGCTGATGTCCTTGATCAGGAACGGCACCCCTTTGAACGGCCCGTCCGGCAGTTTGCTCTCCGCCGTCTTCTTGGCTTCCTCATAGGCCTTGTAGACGACGGCATTCACTTTCGGATTGTGCCGCTCCACGCGGGCAATGGCTTCGTCGAGAAGTTCGCGCGGCGAGACCTGCTTCTTGCGAACCAGATGCGCCAGGCCCACACCGTCATGCTTGTCATATTCCGCGAATGCCATCTTCGTATCCTCACAGTTGCGGATATTTGTCGAACCAAGGCTGCGCTTGCTCGATCTGCGCCGCCAGTTTCAAAAGCGTCATTTCATCGCCATTGCGCGCTACGAACTGCACGCCGATGGGCAGGTTGGCCTTGTTCCAATGCAGCGGCAGGTTGATCGCAGGTTGGCCGGTGGCGTTCTGTGTCGCGGTGAACGGCACGTAATCGATGATCGGCGCGAAGGCGGTTTCCATGTCCTGCTCGTCGATGTCGATGGTGCCGATCTTCAGCGGCGGCTGCGCCAAGGTTGGCGTTAGCCACAGGTCATATTGCTCATGGAATTTCCCCATGATGCGCGCGACGCGATACAGGGTCTGCTGCGCCCAGATCTGCCGGATGGCGGGAATAGCCTTGCCCCGCTCGTAGAGGCCCATCGTCAGACCTTCGATGTTGTCCAGCGTGGGCTTTTGCTTGGTCATGAAGGCTAGCGTCTCGACACCGAAGGCTGTCGCGGTCGCCCACAGCGTCATGAACGCCATCGTCATCTCTTCGCTGTCGAGCTTCGGTTTGGCTTCCTCGACCGTGTGGCCAAGCTGCTCGCAAAGCTTCACCGCTTTCTGCATCGCCTCTGCCACATCGGGATGAAATGGCGCCCCGCGATAATTGCTGGTCGCCACTGCGATCTTCAGCCGCCTGGGTTCGCTCTTGATGCCGTCCAGATAGGAGCCCTGCGGCGCCGGTGCGAAATAAGGATCGCTGTAGTCCGGAGGGCAGGAGAGATCGAGCATCGCCGCGGTGTCGCGCACGGTCCGCGTCACGCAATTGTCGACACTGAGGCCCGCCGTCGAATCCGCATTATCCGGCCCTTGCGTGATGCGCCCGCGGGAAACCTTGAGGCCCACCAGCCCGCAGCACGACGCCGGAATGCGGATCGAGCCACCGCCATCGGTGGCATGCGCCAGCGGGACGATCCCAGCCGCGACCGCCGTAGCCGAACCGCCGGACGATCCGCCCGGCGTGTGATCGGTATTCCAGGGATTGCGGGCCGGGCCATACAGTTTGGATTCCGAAACCGGCAGGATGCCGAATTCCGGCACATTGGTTTTGCCGAGCGGAATGAGTCCGGCGGCTCGATAGCGCGTCACCAACGTGGCATCGTGATCGGCGGGGACCGGCGGCACGAAGCGCGATCCGTTGCGGGTCGGCATGCCGACAGCACCAGCCCGCATGTCCTTAAGCAGCGTCGGGACACCGCTGAACGGACCGTCGGCAACACCTTTCTTCGCGGCGTCACGCGCGTCATCGAAGGCCTTGAAGACGATGGCGTTGATCTTGGAGTTTATCCGCTCGGCGCGGACGATAGCCTCATCCACCAAGTCCAGCGCGGAGACTTTCTTTTCTCTGACCAACGCGCCGAGGCCTAGCCCGTCATATTTTCCATATTCGGCAAATGCCATGGGTCAGACCTTTATGCTGTCGTAGCGATGCGCCCAAGGCGCGGCTTTTTCGATGGAGGCGGCAAGCTTGAGCAGTCCTTCTTCATCGCCGAAGCGTCCGACGAATTGCACACCGATCGGCAGGTTCTCTTTGTTCCAATAAAGCGGAAGATTGATCGCTGGCTGGCCGGTGGCGTTTTGCATCGCAGTGAAGGGCACATAGTCGATCTGCGCGCCGAAGGATTTGGCGACGTCGCGCTCGCTGAGATCGAAGAAGCCCAGCTTCACGGGCGGAAGGCCCAATGTCGGCGAAATCCACATGTCATAGTTCTCGTGGAAGCGCGCGGCTGTGCGCCCGGCCATCTGAAGCGCCGCCTTCGCACCGATATATTCGCTGGCAGTGACGCGCTTGCCTTGCTCATAAAGGCCCCAGGTCGTGCCCTCAAAATCGTTCTCAGTTGGCTTGCGCTGAGTGAGCATTGCGATGGTGTCGATGCCGTTGGCAAGACTACCGCTCCAGAGCGCCATGAAGGCTGGAATCAACTGAGCCTGATCAAGGCTTGGCGATCCCTCTTCCACTTCATGTCCAAGATTGCGGCAGATATTCGCGGCATGTTTTACCGCGGCCAGGCAGTCGGGATGGAAAGCGCTTCCATCGAGCTTCTTGGTGGCAAACGCGATGCGCAGTTTCTTCGGCTTACGTTTCATCGCCTCGAGATAGGATTTGGGCTGCGGCGGCGCCCAATAAGGATCGCCTTGGATAGGTCCCGCTGTCGCATCGAGCGCAGCGGCGGTATCGCGCACGGATTTGGAGACGACGAGATCGGTTGCCAGCCCATCGATCACATCGCCGAAGTCCGGCGCGTTGCTTATCCGTCCACGCGTCGGTTTGAGGCCAACGAGCCCGCAAGCCGATGCCGGAATACGGATCGATCCGCCGCCGTCATTGGCATGGGCCATCGGAACGATGCCGCCCGCGACCGCCGCTGCGGCGCCCCCGGACGAGCCGCCGGTGGAGTGATCGAGATTCCAGGGATTGTGTGCGGGGCCGTACAATCTGGACTCTGTGGTCGCGACGAGCCCGAACTCCGGCACGTTGGTCTTGCCGAATGGGACCAGACCTGCGCCGAGAAATCGTTCCACCAGCAGAGAATTGTGCATCCACGGCATCGCCGGCATGAACTTGGATGCCTGCCGCGTGGGCATTGTGGTGGTAAAGGCGAAGATGTCTTTCAGGAGAAAAGGCACGCCTGCAAAAGGACCGCGCAGTTTGCCTTTTGCGCGGGCACGGGCGTTTTCATAATCCTTATAGATAATGGCGTTCAGCCTGGGGTTGAGTTTCTCGGCGCGAGTAATCGCTTCTTCAAGAAGCTCAATGGGCTTTACTTTTTTCTTGGCCACCAGCGCGGCGAGACCCAGCGCGTCATATTTTCCATATTCTGAGATTGCCATTCCTCTCCCCAGCTTTTTCTTTTGACCTTAGCGGCGGGCTGACAGACTGTCACGGGCGGGAAAAGGCAATCCGTCACGAGGCCGTCAATCGCTTTGGGTAAACGGATAGCAGGATGGGGTAAGGCCGCTATAATCGGCGCTTCCGAAGGGGAAATCTGATGCAGGGCATACCGGTCGGCGACACAATTTTGCGCGCCTGGGGATTTGCGGGCCGCCGCGCTTTACCGCTTCTGGGCGTGAGCTGGCTGGCCACCGTGTTCTATGGGCTTGTGATCGCTTATTTCCTGACACGGTTGAGCGGCGCCATGCTGGTGTGGCCCCGCCCCGATGCCGGAAGCTTCAACAATTTCGCGCTGTTCTATTTGTTCTGTCTTGTTCTCGCGACGGCATTCGCGAACGCGGCACTGGCCGTGCCGATGACGCGTGAGGCGCTCGAACCGGGCAACGAATGGAAAAGCGCCTATTTCGTCATTGCCGGCCGCGAATGGGCGTTGTTCGCAAACCTGCTCCTTCTTTATGTGATCGTGATCGGCGTGGTATCGGCGATCGAGTTCACTGGCAGCGTGGGTATCGCGGTGTCACTTCCGATGATCGGCCATGATGGCGTGTGGCAGGGAATTGCGCTGGCGCCGCTGATGACGGGCGTTTTGGTTTTCGTCGCGGTTTTCATCGGGCTGTTTCTCGCCACACGGTTTGGATTCTTTCTCGCCCCCATCGCCGTCATAAATTCGCCGGCGAGATTGCTCGAAGCATGGAGGCTCAGCCGCGGAAATTTCTTTCGGCTTCTAGTTATTGGCCTGTCGCTCATAGTGCCGGTGGTGGTGCTTGCGCTTCTGGCCGAATGGGCGGCACTAGGTTTGCAGTTTGGTGACGCTCTCGGCGCTTTGTTTGGGACATCGCACGACAAAACACCGTTGTTTCAGATGATCCAAGATCACAGTGGCAGCATCGCCGCGATCTGGGCGGCCGCACTGCTGATTCTGAACGCGATTTTCGCCGGAGCCTCCGCAGATGCCTATGCGAAGGTGGAACATGGCCTGGTCCCGGCAGTTGCCACCCGCGAAGACGTCTTAATTGCCGAGCCGGCCTATGCGATGGCTGCGGTTCCAACGGCTTTGCATTTGAGACCCGAAGAAACGCGGCGCTTCGAGCCGAACTTCGCCGAGCCAGAAGTTAGAGAGGCCTCGGAGCCAGCCTCGCTCGAAATCGCGCCCGTTGAGCC
Source organism: Rhizomicrobium sp. (assembly GCA_036488415.1). Lineage (GTDB taxonomy): Bacteria > Pseudomonadota > Alphaproteobacteria > Micropepsales > Micropepsaceae > Rhizomicrobium. The sequence continues at coordinate 24,766 of DASXHQ010000057.1, read as the reverse complement.
GGCTTCTGTCGAAGCGGTGGCTGTTGAACCTGTGCCAGTCGAGCATGTTTCGGTCGCGTCCGAGCCGGTGACGGAAAGCGTCACTGAGACGCCTGCATTGACCGCCGCTTCGGCACTCGACAAGGCCGTGAAAGCCGAAGCGACGATTGCGTCACCCGACGCCGAGACGTCCACGGAAGCTGCGGAAAAAGAAGTGTCCGCTATGGCGCTTCCGGCAGAAGAGCCGCTTGCTGAGCACAAGGATACGCTTCCGGAAATGGACCCGATGCATCACGCCGCGCCGGCAGAACCGGATCCCTCCGGCGAGCCGGCGGCTATTCCGCTGCCTTCATTCGTGAAGGCGCAGCCTTCTCAGGAAGACGCGCCTTCAGAAGCGGCTTGAGATACTGGCCGGTGTAAGAGCGCGCGACCTTTGCCACCTCTTCCGGCGCGCCAGAGGCCACGATCTCGCCGCCGCCGTCACCGCCTTCCGGGCCCAGATCGACGATCCAGTCCGCAGTCTTGATGACTTCAAGGTTGTGCTCGATCACGACCACAGTGTTGCCGTTGTCGACGAGCTCGTGCAGCACCTCGAGAAGCTTCCGCACGTCATGGAAATGCAGGCCAGTCGTCGGCTCGTCCAGAATGTAGAGTGTGCGGCCCGTCGCGCGGCGTGACAGTTCCTTGGACAGCTTTACCCTCTGTGCCTCGCCGCCGGACAGCGTCGTCGCCTGTTGGCCGATGGAGATATAGCCGAGGCCCACGCGCTTCAGCGTATCCAGCTTCTCGCGGATTGATGGCACCGCTTTAAACAACTCCGCGCCGGCTTCCACCGTCATGTCCAGAACGTCGGCGATCGAGTGGTCGCGAAATTTCACTTCCAGGGTTTCGCGGTTGTAGCGCTTGCCTTTGCAGACATCGCACTGGACGTACACATCGGGGAGGAAGTGCATCTCGATCTTGATGACGCCATCGCCCTGGCACGCTTCGCAGCGGCCGCCTTTCACGTTGAAGGAGAAACGCCCCGGCTGGTAACCGCGCGCTTTCGATTCCGGAAGCTCCGTGAACCAATCGCGGATCGGCGTGAACGCGCCGGTATAGGTCGCCGGGTTCGAACGCGGCGTGCGTCCAATCGGCGACTGATCGATATCAATGACCTTGTCGAGGAATTCCAGGCCCTCGATCCGGTCATGCGGCGCGGGATGTTCGCGCGCCTGCACCAGCTTGCGTGCTGCCGCCTTGTAGAGCGTCTCGATGGTGAGCGTGGACTTGCCGCCACCGGACACACCGGTCACGCAGGTGAGCGTGCCAAGCGGAATCTCCATCGATACATTCTTGAGATTGTTGCCCTTTGCGCCGATCACCTTCAGCCAACGGTTATTCGCCGCTTTGCGCCGCTTCGCCGGAAGAGGAATCTGCTCGATGCCGACGAGATATTTTCCCGTCAGGCTTTTGGGATTCTTCATGATGTCTTCGGGCGTGCCTTCGGCGATGATGTGTCCGCCGTGAATGCCCGCGCCGGGACCCATGTCGATCACATGATCGGCCGTCCGGATCGCTTCTTCGTCGTGCTCCACCACGACCACGGTGTTGCCCATGTCGCGCAGACCCTTGAGAGACTCCAAAAGCTTCGCATTGTCGCGTTGATGCAGGCCGATGGAAGGCTCATCGAGCACATAGAGAACACCCGTCAGGCCGGAGCCGATTTGCGATGCCAACCGGATGCGCTGGCTTTCGCCGCCCGACAAAGTGCCGGACGAACGCGCCATCGTCAGATAGTCCAAGCCGACATTGTTCAGGAACTTCAGCCGCGCACGAATCTCCTTGAGGATGCGCGCTGCGATCTCGTTCTGCTGCTTGTTCAGCTTCTTGTCGATGTCACGGAACCAGGTGTCAACAAGCTTGATCGACTGCTCGCAGACCTGGCCGATATGCAGCCCGCCGATCTTCACCGCCAGCGCTTCGGGCTTCAGGCGATAGCCGCGGCACACATCGCAAGGCGAGGTGTCTTGAAACCGCTCCATCTCCTCGCGAATCCAGGCGGAGTCGGTTTCCTTGTAGCGCCGCTCCATGTTCGGAATGACGCCTTCGAAAGCCTTCTTGGTTTCGTATCTGCGCAAGCCATCGTCGTAGATGAACTTGATCTCGTCCTCGCCGGAGCCGTGCAGGATGATCTCGCGCGCCTTCTTCGGCAGGTCTTCCCACGGATCGTTGAGAGAGAACTTGTAGTGCCGCGCCAGCGCTTCAAGCGTCTGCAAATAGTAAGGCGAGGACGATTTCGACCACGGCGCAATCGCACCCTTGCGTAGCGTAACTGAAACGTCCGGCACGATCAGTGCCGGGTCGAAATAGAGCTGGGTGCCGAGGCCGTCGCAGGCCGGGCAGGCGCCATGCGGATTGTTAAAGGAGAACAGCCGCGGTTCGATTTCCGGAATGGTGAAGCCGGAAACCGGACAGGCGAATTTCGACGACATGATCATCTGCTTCGCCGAGCCGTCTTTCTCCTTCTGGTCGGCGAATTCCACGATCAGAAGGCCGTCGGCGAGATTCAGCGCTGTCTCGATGGAGTCGGGCAGGCGATTGCCGATGTCCTTCTTCACCGCGATGCGGTCCACCACTACTTCAATGTCGTGCTTGATCTTCTTGTCGAGCGTCGGCGTGTTCGCTATCTCGTAGTATTTGCCGTCCACCTTGACGCGCTGGAAGCCCTTCTTTTGGAGCTCCGCGAGCTCCTTGCGGTATTCACCCTTGCGGCCACGCACGATAGGGGCCAGCAGATAAAGCCGCGTGCCTTCGTCCAGCGCCAGAATGCGATCCGCCATCTGGCTGACGGTCTGGCTCTCGATGGGAAGTCCGGTCGTCGGCGAATAGGGCACGCCGACGCGCGCGAAAAGCAGACGCAGATAATCATAGATCTCGGTGACGGTACCGACTGTCGAACGCGGGTTTTTGCTCGTCGTCTTCTGCTCGATAGAGATCGCCGGCGAGAGCCCCTCAATGTGATCCACATCGGGCTTCTGCATCAGTTCCAGGAACTGGCGCGCATAGGCCGACAGGGATTCGACGTAACGCCGCTGTCCTTCAGCATAAATCGTATCGAACGCCAGCGAGGATTTGCCGGAGCCGGAAAGCCCGGTCATCACGGTCAGCGTGTCGCGCGGGATCTCCACATCGACGTTCTTCAGATTGTGCTCGCGGGCACCCTTGATCGAGATGTTCTTCAGCATGGTTCTCTACGAATGGCGGAACGGGAAAGCTTGCGCGGTTCTGCACCGGCCGGGCAAGGGCGGGTCTCATGGCTCCTGCCACGCTCTGACACACCCGAATCCAGCGTGGAACGAAAACCGAACAAACATACCCAGACGAACCGAAAAAGTCCATCGCCATGCGGCTTTTCGCCCGGAAGCGAAAGGCGGCGTGGCGCGTTGGGAATGGTCGGGGTCTGCGTATGCAATAGATGGGGACGCATGACCGTTTTTGAAGACCCTCGCGCACCCGGCCATTCGGAACTCCGCTACCGCCCAGACGTGGACGGGCTACGCGCGGTCGCCGTGCTGTGCGTCGTCTTCTACCACTACGGCTTCTGGCAGGTTCCCGGCGGGTTCGTCGGCGTCGATATCTTCTTCGTCATCTCCGGCTTCCTGATCACCGGGATCATCCATCAGGAAATGACGGATGGACGATTTACCATCCGACAGTTTTATGAACGCCGCATCCGCCGCATCTTTCCGGCGCTGTTCGCCATGCTGGCAGTCGCCACCATTGCCGCCTGGCTTTTGCTCTTTCCGGTGGATTTTGAAGCCTATGCGAAAAGCCTGATCGCAACGGCATTCTTCGCCTCCAATTTCGAGTTCTGGCGGGAAATCGGATATTTCGACATCGCCGCTTCGTTCAAGCCGCTGCTGCATCTTTGGTCCATCGCCGTCGAGGAGCAGTTCTACCTGTTGTTCCCCGCGGTGCTGCTTCCGACGGGCACATCATCGCGGCGGAAGTTGCTCAGCGTTATTGGTGCTCTGCTTGTCGCGTCCTTCGCCTTCAGCGTCTGGGCGGTCGCTCACTCCACATCGACGGCGTTCTACCTTTTGCCATCGCGCACATGGGAGCTGATGCTGGGCGCCTTGATCGCCATTGCGCCGCTGCCTTCGTTGTCGCGCCGGTGGCGCGAAGCCGTGGCGCTTGTGGGAGCAGCACTCATCGCATGGGCTGTCTGGACCTACGACCGCTGGATGCCGTTTCCGGGAATCGCGGCGCTGGCGCCTTGCCTTGGCGCCGCGCTGCTGATCTATGCCGGCCAGCAGACCAATGTTGTCTCTCGCGCGCTGTCGGCGAAACCGGTGGTATTCGTCGGCCTGATTTCATACTCGCTGTATCTCTGGCATTGGCCGGTGTTGGTATTTACGCAAATCGCACTCAATCGTGCCCTCCATCCCTGGGAAATCAATGCCTGCATCGTGCTGTCCTTCGCGCTCGCGGTGTTTTCATGGCGCTATATCGAAAGACCGGCCCGCCGCGCGCACGCGCTTGGCTGGCGTCCGCTTTTCGGAGGAGCTGCCGCCGCAATGACGGTGACGGCGCTTTGTGGCGCTGCGGTCGCCTCGGCCCAAGGCGTTCCGGAGCGATTGCAGCCGGAAATCCGCAAGATCCTCGCCGAAGAACGCGATCACGAACCGCGCATGGATATCTGTTTCGGCCTGACAGCCCATGATGTCCGAAAGGGCCGCCTGTGCCGCATCGGCAGCACGCAGGCCGACGAGCCGTCCTTCATTCTGTGGGGCGACTCGCACGCGGACGCACTTTTGCCGGCCGTCCAGAAAGTCGCGGAGCAGAACGGGCGCGCCGGCTTGTTTGCCGGAACCGACAGCTGCGCGCCGCTGCTCGGGGTCGTGCGGCCGGACGCGCCGAAATGCAGGCCATTCAATGACGCGGTCGCAAAGCTCGCGACGAAGTCTGCGATCCGTGAAGTCATTCTCGATGCACGCTGGAGCAAGAATGCTTATGGCATGGCGCGCGGCGAAGGCGATTGGCGCATCTTTCCCTATGACACAGAGGGTGAGGGCACCGACCTCATGTCGACAGAGGCTGTGTTTTATCGTGGGCTCGAGCGCACTGTTCGCAAACTTACCCGAGCGGGAAAGCATGTGGTGATCGTGGCATCCGTCCCTGAGGCGGGTTATTCGGTGCCGCGCATGATGGCGCATATGCGCATCGACGGCGATCAACGGAGATTGACCCGTAACCTAACGGCGTTTCTTGCGCATCAGAAGTTCGTGTTTTCAACCCTGCAACGCATGCAGAAAAGATATGGAGCGAAAATTCTTTATCCGCACAAAGTACTTTGCGCGACAGGCAAATGCGAATTGTCACTCAATGACCGTCCACTCTATCGCGACGAACATCATTTGAGCGTATTCGGTGCCATGCAGCTCGCCCCCCTCGTCTCCCAGGCATTCTGAGACATTTTTGCTGGGGATTGACTCCGGACGTGCTAGGAACATAATGGGAACACTCGGAAGTGAGCATGGCAGCGGGCCACCTCGCGGCTATAGGGTGCCGACCACACAGGCACGGAAAGGCAAGAACAATGGCGGGTAGCGTCAACAAGGTGATTTTGGTCGGCAATCTGGGCAAGGACCCGGAGACGCGCCGCCTGCAGAGCGGCGATCCCGTGGTCAACCTGTCGATCGCGACATCCGAAAGCTGGCGCGACAAGGCCTCCGGTGAGCGCAAGGAAAAGACCGAGTGGCATCGCGTCGTGATCTTCAACAAAAATCTGGCGGAGGTTGCGGAGAAATATCTGCGCAAGGGCTCAAAGGTTTATATTGAAGGCGCGCTGCAGACCCGCAAATGGACCGACAAGGACGGCCAGGACAAATACTCGACCGAGATCGTCCTGCAGAATTTCCGCGGCGAGCTGACCATGCTCGACACGCGCGGCGAGGGTGGGAGCGCCATGTCGCGCAGCAGCTCGGCATCCAGCGACTCTTCGCCCGGCAATTTCGACCGTAGCGAACTGGACGACGAAATTCCGTTTTGATCCCGGAATGAACATGCGGTCGCCCCATCTTACAGTGCTGGCTATGGCACTGGGCCTGTCGGCATGCGGCGGCGGATCGTTCGGCACCGCGGCAAGCGGCTTCGATTTTCCGCAAGTGGCGCAATCTTATGTTCCGTTGCACACCCGCGACTGGTCGCTGATAACGCATGATGGCGCATCGGTCGTGATCGCGCCGGGCATCGCCGTCACCAACGCGCACAATGCCAACATGCTCGATGCGGCCTCGATCATCGGGAAAGTCGATGGCTACGATCTGCTCTATTACCGTATCGATAGAACCACGGCTTTGCCGACGGCGACGCCGGTGGAGGGCGAAGAGGTCCTTGCCTATGGCCAGGATACAGACGGCAAGCTGCGCGTTTCGCGTGGCGTCATTCATCAGTTCTGGCCCGCCGCTTTCGGTTATGTCTCGGACGCGGGTCCCGGCTTCTCGGGCGGACCGGTTGTCGACGCCGAAACCGGCGCGCTGCTTGGCATCACCTACGGCTTCGAAGGCGATGAAAAAGCCAAAACCCGTCTCATGGTGGCCTACAACATGGCCTTCGTGATGGACCGCTTGGCGGCCCTTCGGGGCCACGCCGCGCTGCAATAATCGGTGGCGGAATCGGTCATCGAAATGCTACAAAACCGGGTGGATTCTGACCCGTTTCGGGCATGCCGTAAGGCATTGAAAAGGAACAAGTTTTGAGCGACACCCCAGCCGCCAATCCCCCATCAGGTGGCTCCCCGCATTTGCCCATCGCCATCGAGGACGAACTGAAGCGTTCCTACCTCGATTACGCCATGAGCGTCATCGTTTCCCGCGCGCTTCCGGACGCGCGCGACGGCCTCAAGCCGGTGCACCGGCGCATTCTGTATTCGATGCATGAGAATGGCCGCGACTGGAACAAGCCCTATCGCAAATCGGCGCTGATCGTCGGTGACGTGATGGGTAAATACCATCCGCATGGCGACCAATCGATTTACGACGCACTCGTTCGCATGGCGCAGGACTTTTCCATGCGCGCGCCGCTCATCGACGGGCAGGGCAATTTCGGTTCTGTCGACGGCGATCCGCCGGCGGCGATGCGCTACACCGAATCCCGCCGCGCCAAGATCGCGCATATGCTGTCCGAGGACATCGACAAGGACACGGTGCCCTTCCAGGACAATTATGACGGCTCGGAACGTGAGCCGATCGTGTTGCCGGCGCGCTTTCCGAACCTTCTCGTCAATGGCGCTGGCGGTATCGCCGTCGGCATGGCCACGAACATTCCGCCGCACAATTTGGGCGAAGTGATCGACGCTTGCCTCGCTTATATCGATGATCCCTCCATCGGCATGGACGCGCTGACCGAAATCGTGCCGGGACCGGATTTTCCAACTGGCGCACTTCTCATCGGCAAGCAGGCGGCGCGTGGCGCGCTGGCGCGTGGTCGTGGCTCGATCCTTATGCGCGCGCGTTGTGCCATCGAGGAGATCCGCAAGGACCGTGAAGCCATCATCGTCACCGAGCTTCCTTACCAAGTGAACAAGGCCCGCATGCAGGAGAAGATTGCCGAGCTCGTGCGCGACAAGCGGATCGAAGGCGTCGGCGACATCCGCGACGAAAGCGATCGCCACGGCATGCGCGTCGTCATCGAGATCAAGCGCGATGCGTCCGCTGACGTGGTGCTCAATCAGCTCTATCGGTTCTCTGAACTTCAGACGACATTCGGCGTGAATATGGTGGCGCTGAATGCCGGCCGCCCCATGATCATGAATCTGAAGGAGATGATCGGCGCCTTCACCAACTTCCGCGAGGAAGTGGTGATGCGCCGCACCCGCTTCGAGCTCACAAAGGCCCGCGATCGCGGCCACATCTTGGTCGGTCTCGCCATCGCCGTTGCCAATATCGACGACGTGATCCATCTCATCCGCAATGCGCCCGACACGGCGACCGCGCGCGAGCAGTTGATGGCGCGCGCCTGGCCCGCGAAGGATGTGGCGCCACTGGTGCTGCTCATCGCCGATCCACGTCACATCATGCTGGAAGACGGGACGATCAAGTTGTCGGAAGAGCAGGCGAAGGCAATTCTCGAAATCCGCCTCGCCCGTTTGACGGCGCTGGGCCGCGACGAGATCGGTGATGAAGTCGCCAAGCTCAGTGAGGCGATCAAGGATTATCTCGACATCCTGCGCTCGCGCCCACGGGTTCTCACCATTGTGAAGGACGAGTTGAAGGCGATCAAAGACGAATTCGCCACACCGCGTCTGACCGAATTGGTGGACGCGGACGTGGAAATTGAAGACGAGGCGCTGATCGAGCGCGAGGACGTGGCGATCACTGTCACACACGCCGGCTACATCAAGCGCACGCCCATCGCCGAGTATCGCGTGCAAGGCCGGGGCGGAAAGGGCCGCGCCGGCATGGCCACACGCGAGGAAGATTTCGTTACCAACATCTTCGTCGCCAACACCCATGCGCCGATGGTGTTTTTCTCCTCCACCGGCATGGCCTACAAACTCAAGGTTTGGCGCCTTCCCGAAGCGCGTATCCAAGGTAAGGGCAAGGCGATGGTGAATCTCCTGCCACTGGCGGAAGGCGAGCGCATTACCACCATCCTTCCGCTGCCGGAAGACGAAAGCGCGTGGGAGAAGCTCCAGGTCGTCTTCGCCACCAAGTCCGGCGACGTGCGGCGCAACGAACTCTCCGACTTCGCGAACATCAACCGCAACGGCAAGATCGCCATGAAGCTCAATCCTGGTGATGGCATCGTGGACGTGCAGATCTGCACCGAGCAGGACGACGTGCTGCTCACCACGCGAGGCGGCAAGTGTATCCGCTTCCAGGTGACAGACGTACGCGTGTTTAAGGGCCGCGACTCCACCGGTGTGCGTGGCGTCAAGCTCGCGAAGGAAGATGAGGTCGTCAGCCTCACCTTGTTGCATCATTCCGATGCGTCGACCGCGGAAGCGCGCGCCTATCTCAAGCAGGCCAATGCGGCCCGTCGTGCAGCGACCGGCGAGGAAGAGGTCCAAGTCGAAGAGGTCGATGATGCCGATGAGAGCACAGAAGAGGCGACGCTGACACCGGCACGCTATGCGCAGCTTGGCGCACGCGAACAGTTCGTGCTCGCCATGTCGGAGAGTGGTTTCGGCAAGCGCACATCGTCTTATGAGTATCGCGTCACCGGCCGCGGCGGCTCGGGCATCGTCGCGATGGGGATGGGCAAGAAGAATGCGGCCATTATCGCCGCCTTCCCAGTCGAGGAATCCGACGATCTTATGCTGATTTCCGACAAGGGCCAGATCATCCGCGTCGGCGTCAGTGGCATCTCCATCCAAGGCCGCTCAGCGCAGGGAGTTACCGTATTCCGCGTGGACGAAGGCGAGCGGGTTGTATCGGTCGAGCGGATCGCCGAAGTTTCGGAAGCAACTTCCGGCTAGGGCGGGGAAGCCATGGGCAAGAAACGCGTTGGGCTTTATCCGGGCACATTCGATCCGCCAACCTTGGGCCATCTCGACATCGTCAAGCGGGCGCTGAAGCTGGTCGATCATCTTGTGATCGGCGTGGGCACCGGAACCGGCAAGAATCCGCTGTTCTCCTATGAGGAACGCGTCGCGATGTGGCAGCACGAATCGGCGGAACTCACCAAGGATGGTGGCACCATCGAGGTGCGACCGTTCGGCGATTTGTTGCAGGTGGATTTCGCGCGCGAGGTCGGAGCCGGAATCGTCGTGCGCGGGCTTCGCGCGATGAGCGATTTCGAATACGAGTTCCAGATCGTCGGCATGAACCAGCGGCTCGCGCCCGATATCGAGACGGTATTCCTGATGGCCGATCCCAGATATCTGTCCATCGCTTCCAAACTTGTGAAGGAAGTGGCGATGCTGGGCGGCAACGTAACGCCGTTCCTGACGCCGCACGTCGCCGACCTTCTGGTGAAACGCAGCAACGAAAAACGAAAGACAAAATGATGGCCGATACGCTGGTGATGGATCTCAAGACTGGTCCGGTGAAAATCAAGCTTCGTCCCGACCTCGCGCCCAATCATGTCGCGCGCATTAAAGAGCTTACCGAAAAGGGCTTTTACGATGGCGTCGTCTTTCATCGCGTGATCCCGGATTTTATGGCGCAGACAGGCGACCCCACGGGCACCGGCTCGGGCGGTTCCGAGCTTCCCGATCTCAAAGCCGAATTCTCGAGCGAGAAGCACAAACGCGGCACGATCTCGATGGCCCGCACCAGCAATCCCAATAGCGCCAATAGCCAGTTCTTCATTTGCTTCGCCGACGCGCCGTGGCTTGACCGCCAATATTCCATCTGGGGCGAAGTGACCGAAGGTATGGAGCATGTAGACGCCATCAAGAAGGGCGGCGAGCACAACAATGGCGCAATCAGCGGCGAGCCGGACAAGATCCTCAAAATGCGGGTGGCATGACGGATTGACCCCATCGGCCGGCTCCTCTAAAGGTCCGGCCCTCTGGCGGGCCCGTAGCTCAGTGGTAGAGCATTTGACTTTTAATCAAAGGGTCGATGGTTCGAACCCATCCGGGCTCACCAACCTTTTCTCATGCGCGTAGACGAATTCGATTTCGATCTGCCGGAAGAGCTGATCGCTCTCCGGCCCGCGCACCCGCGCGACAGTGCGCGAATGCTGGTCGTGCGTGCGAATGGCAATCTGGAGCATCGCCACGTGCACGACCTCCCGGATTTTCTGCACAGAGGCGACGCGCTCGTTCTCAATGACACGAAGGTCTTTCCGGCGCGGCTGCATGGCAAACGCGTCGGACGCGGCGAGACAGCGCCCAAGATCGAAGTGATGTTGCACAAACGCGTTGGGCCGGATCGTTTTCTTGCATTTGCGCGTCCGGCGCGGAAGCTCGCCGTTGGCGATTCCGTGCTACTGGGTGCATCGCTGACAGCCAAAATTACCTCTGTTGGCGATGGTGGAGAGATTGAATTGGGGTTTGCGCTGGAAGGCGCGCCTTTGGATGCGGCGATCGCGGCGGAGGGCGAAACACCTCTGCCGCCTTATATCGCCGGCAAGCGCAAGCCTGATGTGAAGGACCTGACCGACTATCAGACGATGTTTGCGCGATATGAAGGTTCGGTCGCCGCACCGACAGCGGGGCTGCACTTCACACCCGAATTGGTGAAGCGCTTGGAGCAACGCGGTGTCTCGCGCGAGACCGTGACGCTGCACGTGGGCGCTGGAACTTTCCTTCCTGTCAAAGCTGACCACACCGCCGAACATAAGATGCACTCCGAATGGGCTACGCTCTCCGCAGACGCCGCAAGCCGTCTCAATGCTGTGCGAGACGCCGGGGGGCGCATCGCCGCCGTCGGCACGACAAGTTTGCGGACACTGGAAAGCGCGGTATCGGACGATTGCCGCCTTCACCCCATGGCCCGCGAAACCGACATCTTCATTTTGCCGGGTTATCGGTTCAAAACAGCGGATATTCTGCTCACCAACTTCCATCTTCCGTGCTCCACATTGTTCATGCTGGTGAGCGCGTTCATGGGCCTTGAAACGATGCGAGCCGCCTATGCCGAAGCGATCCGTGAGCGCTATCGGTTCTATTCCTATGGCGATGCCTGCCTGCTATTGCGTGCGCCATGAGAAGACAATCCCCACGTTGAAATGGAGAACTCATGCGCGCCTGGCTGATTGCATTTGTGGTCTGTGCGCTCGCCACCGCGATTGTGTTTGCTTTCGTGGACGTGCCCGTTGCAACCTTCTTTCACGAGTTTCACCGGGCGAGCGCTATCCGGGTGCGGGAATTTCGTATTCCGGCCCTTATAGGATGTTTGGGCCTGGCCTTTCTGTTCGTCGGCCTTCGGTCTTTCGGCGGTCGCCCTCTTGATACGACGAGTGAGACCATCGTGCTTGCGGCTCTGGCGCTTGCGCTGACCATGAGCATCAACGAATTCGTCCTGAAGCCCTTTTTTGGCAGGCCGACACCGCATAACTTCTTCAAAACCGGTCATTCTTTCTTTGGCTGGCTTCGCGATGTTCACAAGAGTTCGTTTCCATCGGGCCATGCTGCGCAGATGGCCTCAGTGGGCGCGGTGTTATGGACGAGATATCGCCGCTGGCGGGCGCCTGTGATATTGGTGGTGTTTCTGCTGTGTGCGATCATGATCATCGGAGGTTGGCATTTTGTAAGCGATCTGATCGCAGGCGCTTTCCTGGGCGTCTTTTGTGCGGCGATCTTACAATCTCTATGGCAATCGCGGCCGGCCGATCGGGTAAAATGAGTTTCTCGTTCTCAATCCATGCAATTGACGGCGCTGCTCGCGCGGGGACCATTAGCACCCCACGGGGGAAAATTCGCACGCCGGCATTCATGCCGGTGGGCACTACGGCCACGGTCAAAGCGATGCTACCTAGTCAGGTGAGGGAAACCGGGGCAGATATTCTACTCGGCAATACCTATCACCTCATGTTGAGACCGGGCGCCGAACGCATTGCGAAGCTTGGCGGCCTACACAAGTTCATGAATTGGGAGCGTCCAATCCTGACCGATTCCGGAGGCTTCCAGGTGATGTCGCTGTCGCAGCTGCGCAAGATCACGGAAGATGGTGTGCGTTTCCATTCGCATATCGATGGTAGCGAGCATTTCCTGTCCCCCGAGCGGGCAATGGAAATCCAGCGTCTGTTGGGCTCCGACATTCAAATGGTTTTGGACGAATGCCCTGCCTTTCCGGCCACCGAGAAAGACATCGAAAAATCGCTGGCGCTCTCGATGCGCTGGGCCGCGCGTTCCAAAGCCGCTTTTGGCGAGCAGGCGGGCCATGCTTGCTTCGGCATCGTTCAGGGGGGCGTCTATCCGCATCTACGCCGGCGTTCGGGCGAAGCGCTGAAGGAAATCGGCTTCGACGGTTACGCTGTCGGAGGTCTTGCCGTCGGTGAGCCGCAAGCGGCGATGTTTGAAACTCTCGACGCCGTCGTTCCAAATTTGCCGGGCGAGAAGCCGCACTATCTGATGGGGGTTGGCAAGCCTGACGATCTCGTCGGCGCGGTGCTACGCGGCATCGATATGTTCGATTGTGTGATTCCCACGCGTTCGGGGCGGAACGGACAGGCCTTCACCCGCGAAGGCACGCTCAATCTGCGCAATGCTCGTCACGCGGGCGATCCCGCACCGCTGGACGCCGTGTGCGGATGCATCGCCTGCCACCAATTCAGCCGCGCCTATCTGCATCACGTCGTTAAGGCAAACGAGATCATCGGCGCTATGCTTTTGACGGCGCACAATCTCACTTATTATCAAGACATCATGGCGATGCTGCGCGACGCCATTTCCGAGGGCGAAACAGCCCGCGTCTCGGCGCGTATCATCGAGGCCTATAGCCGGGAATGACGGTATCTTCGCCAAAACCGGAATTAACCCAATCAGCGCGAATCACATCGCTGCTGCCGTCGTCGCGCGCAAGACAAAATCCGGACCGAATGTGATAAAAGGCATCGGATCATAATCGGCTTTGCGCATATGAATGTCCCATGCGTCGGATAGGTGCGTGTCTCGCGCTCGCGCTGCTCGGTGGCGCGCTTCTCGCCGCTCCTGCACAGGCAGATACGGTATCCAGCCACGCGCTGGCGAATGCCAACCAACAACTTCTATCGAATTTGCGTGGCCTGCGTCTAGTAAGCACGCCATCCGCAATTGAGAAGGACGGTTATGCGCGGCCTGACGTGACCGTGGAGGGTCCTTATCTCCTGTATCGGCCGGGAATCTACGAGCGGTTGCAGTCGTTCATTGGAAAACCGCTTCGCATCGGCGATCTGTCGCGGATCACCGCCGTCATTGCGGACTGGTACAAGAAAAACAACCGGCCCTTCGTGGATGTCGCCTTTCCGGAGCAGGATATCAGCGCAGGTGTTCTTCAGGCTGTTGTCACCGAATTTCGTGTCGGTAAGGTCGAGATGACGGGAAACGAGTGGTTCTCCTCCAGCCTTCTGCGTTCGCAAATCAGTCTGAAGCCCGGAGATCCGATCGATGTCGCGCGGCTGAACGACGACGTGACACGCATCAATCAAAGCGATTTCCGCAATGTCACCGTCGTCACGCAGAAAAGCGACACGCCGGGCGCCACCGACATCATCCTTCAAGTCGATGACGACTTTCCGTTCCGCTTCAATGCCGGATACGCCAACAACGGCGCACCGCTGACTGGGCGCGACCGCTGGAATATCGGGGTCACCTGGGGCAATGCCTTTTGGCTCGATCAGCAACTGTCTTACCAATTCTCTTCGAACCAGGATTTCTGGCTGCATCCGGGCAAGGTGCCCGTGAAGGAAGGCGATGCCGATTTCGCATCGCATTCGGCAAGTTACATCGTGCCTTTTTCCTGGCATGACCGGTTGATCCTTTCCGGCGCCTACAGCCAGGTGCGCCCGGAAATCGGTCCGGATTTCGGCGAGGTCGGCGTCAACTGGCAGGCGAGCCTGCGCTATGCGATCCCGCTCGCCATTCGCGGCTGGCCCGCCGGCGAGATTCAGGCCGGCTTCGATTTCAAACGCTCCAACAGCGATCTGCAATTCGGCGGCGTGGACATTTCAAACGTCACGACCGACGTCGATCAGTTCACGCTTTCCTACACGGCCTTGTTGAGCGACGCGTGGGGCCAGACGCGCCTGTCCGACCGGCTCGAAATCAGTCCCGGCAATATTTCCAACGGCAACACCGACGAAGCGTTCCAGCCTTCCGCGGCCCATACGGGAACGCCCTATGCGAAAGCGCGATACATATATAATGACGCCAGCGCCTATCGATTGACACCATTGCCCGCCGATTTCGGCTGGATCACGAAGATGGAAGCGCAATGGGCTTCCGGCGTGCTGCTGCCGAGCGAACGCCTGGAAGCCGGCGGTATCGAGACCGTGCGCGGCTACGACGAATATGCCTCCAGCGGATCGGAAGGCGTTCTGATGACACAGGAGTTGCGGTCACCGGAGTTGAAACCGCTGCACGATCTCATCAGCGCGCATATCGACGATCAATTGCAGTTCGATGCGTTCTGGGATTTCGCCTGGTTGCGGGACCAGAAGGTCGCGATGGGTGACAAGCACAGTAGCGTTCTCAGCAGCGTGGGCGGCGGCGTCCAGTATGGCATCGGTCGGCATTTTCTCGCGCGCCTCGATTATGGCTGGCAGTTGCGCAAGGCACCGGACGCCACACGGCGCGGCGCGCAAATCGATCTGTCGATCACGCTGAACAACTGAGTGGTTCGGCCGGCAATGACCGCCCCAACAAGATCTATGGCATCGGATCGTGATGGCGGCGCTTAGATCGTCATTCACAATCTTCACAAACGCGTAGCTGTGCTGCTCCCCTGCGACATTTTAAGACTGGGAATTACGCAAGCTTAAGCTCGTTCGCGCCCGCGCCGGTCTATCGTTTGCCTCGTGGTTCGAAGGCAAACGATATGTCCATGCGTAAGATGTTGTTTAGCGCCTGCATAAGCGGCGCGTTGTTCGCCGGCGGCGCGATCTCCCATGCCTTGGCCGCGGATGCTCCGCGCGCCGGCATGGCCGGGACGTTCGATCCCGTCGAAATGCACAAGCAGGTCTGCACCGATCATTTCGCGCGCGATGCAGGCCGGGTCGCCTATATCGAAGCGAAGCTTTCCCTCACCGACAGCCAGCGGCCGCTGTTCGACAATTGGAAGCAGACGGTGCTGGACTCGGCGAAATCGCGAGAAAGCGAATGTCTCGCGCGCCGGCCGCCTGCGGCGGGAGATAATGGCCCTAGCGTGCTGGTGCGGCAGGCGCGCATGGCGCAAAGGCTGCAACGCCGTTTTGCGGAGCTGACGACGGAGCAACCCTCGCTCAGCGCGTTATATGCGTCTCTGTCGCCGGAGCAAAAGCAGGTCTTTGACCGTCCTGCCGGTGGTCATGGTCTGCATGGCGGCTGGCGCGATCATGGCCCGCAAGGCGATGCGCCGGATGCCGCGGATTGAAGCGTTCTCAAGCGTCAGATTTCGAGGCCAGTTTGACCCCTAGATGTAGGCCAATTTCATCCGGTCACAACAAGATATTTCCTAAGTTATTGTAGTAGCTTGGTATAAAATGTTCTCTTTGTGTTCTTGACAGAAGTTCTCTTTATGTTCTATATTTCATTTCATGCAAACGAACCTCTTTTCCGGCCAGTCGGCCGATCTCCGGTTTCTCCGGGACCGTCTCAAAATCGCCTTCGGGCGGGACCGCGCGGGTTTTCGCGTCAGCGCGATCAACCAGTTCATCCGCAGCTTCATCGCAAGCCGCACGCTGGACTGGCAGTCTGATCGCGCCTTCACCCGTCTCCTGAACCGCTACAGCGGCCCTGAAGCGCTGGCGGAAGCGCCTGTGGGCGAAATCGAGGCGGCGCTGGAGGGCGTCCAGTTCGCCGACAAGAAGGCGCGGGAGTTGAAGGATGCGCTGCTGCACATCCGCGCCCGCGCCGGGTCTGTCGATCTGGAATTCCTGGCCGGTCTGGATGTCGAGACGGCGCTGGTCTGGCTGGAACAGATCCGCGGCGTTGGCCGCAAGATCGCTGCGGCGACATTGAACTTCAGCACCTTGAAAAAGCGTGCCTTCGTTGTCGACACCCACATCATCCGCATCATGCGCCGCTTCGGCTTCGTGAAGCCGAACGCCGAGACCGAAGATGTCTATGAGGCGGTCATGGCAGCCGCCGGTGACATGAGCGCGGACGACCTCACCGAATTCCATTGGCACCTGAAACGCCTCGGCCAGAACACCTGCAAGGCGCTCAAAGCCAACTGCTCTGTGTGCCCGCTGATCGAGAGCTGCCTGAAGCGGATGGATTCGCCGGTTGGGCGTTCGGGCTACGCCGCGTGATCCATCATGGGCAGCACGGCGGAAAAACTTGCGAGCCTTCGCGCCACTCTTGCCACTGCCGGCCTGGAGACGCTGGTTAGCAATGCCCGCGTTCCTCTAGGCTTCGCACCTGCTGACACAGCCCTCAAAGGCGGGCTTGAGCGTGGTGCATTGCACGAAGTCTATGCCGCCACGAATTCCGAATCCGCCGCCACTGCGTTTGCCGCGGGACTTGCGGCGCGCGTCGCGGGCAAGAAAAGGATTCTCTGGATCCGGCAGGATTTCTCGGCGCTGGAATTCGGTGAGTTGTCCGCCACCGGCTTTCTCGAACTCGGCATCGACCCATCGCAGATATTGTTGGTCTGCACCGCCCATGCCGACGATGCGATCAAGGCGGCATCCGACGCTCTGACCTGCGCCGCGCTCGGCGCCATCGTCATCGAGATTCCGGGTGAACCGAAAATCCTCGATCTGATCACCAGCCGCCGCCTCACGCTTGCCTGCGCACAGAAGAACGTCACGGCCTTTCTCCTGCGTTTCGCCGCCAAGCCGGAAGCCAGCACCGCGGAAACACGCTGGCTGGTGCGCGCGATGGCGTCGCCACAAGAAGAAGAGAATTGGGGTCAGCCGGCTTTCGAAACAGATCTCGTCCGCAACCGTCATGGGCGCACGGGACATTGGGTTATGGAGTGGAATTGCGATGAAGGTCTCTTCCGGGAACCCGCTTTCGGGATCGCGGCGCATCATCGCGCTGTGGTTTCCCCGTCTGGCGACGGACAGGCTCCAGCGCCGCTGGAAGGCGCAAGCCGCGCGTACGCCATCGGCTGAAGCGCCGCGCGAGCCGCCGCCACTGGTCGTCGTCGCGAAGGAGAAAAACGCGCTGCGTCTCTCCGCGCTCGACCGCAAGGCGACAGCGCAGGGCCTCACCATCGGCCAGCCGCTCGCCAATGCCCGTGCCATGCTGCCCGAGCTCAAGGTCATGGCGGCGAATGACGGCGCCGACCACAAGCTTCTGGAACGTATCGCCGACTGGTGCGACCGTTTCACGCCTTTCGTCGCCCTCAATCCTCCGCGTGCGTTGCTCCTCGACGTCACCGGCGCCACGCATCTTTTCGGCGGCGAGAAAGTGCTGTTGGATCGGATTTTGAGCACGCTCGGCAAGCAGGGTTTCGCCGTGCGTGGCGCGCTGGCAGGGACCGCGATGGCGGCGCGCGCCTGTGCCCGCCATCGCGACAGCCTCGTCGTTCCGCCGGGCGAGGAAATGTCCATCACCGCCTCGCTGCCGATCGAAGCGCTGTTCCTTGATCCTATCACCACGCATGCCTTCCGCCGCGCGGGCTTGAAAACGATAGGGCAGGTGGCGAGCCGCGACCGTCGCGAGCTCACCGCGCGTTTCGGTTCCGTGATGGTGTTCACGCTCGAAACCGCGCTCGGTAAAACCGAAAAGCCGATTTCGCCGCGCATTCCGCTGCCCGATTACAGCGTGGAACGGAATTTCTCCGAGCCTGTCACCACCGAAGAGGTGATCCGGGCAACGCTGGTTTCGTTGGCCGAAACGCTTTGCGATGCATTGGAGCAGCGCGGCGAAGGTGCGCGCCGCCTGGAAGCTGCTTTCTTCCGCGCCGATGGTGCCGTCATGCGCATTGCCATGGAAGCCGGATCGCCCACACGCGAGTCTGTCATCATCGAGAGATTGTTTCGAGAAAAACTGGATGCGTTGGCCGACCCCCTCGATCCCGGCTTCGGCTTCGACCTCATCCGCCTTTCCGCCAGCCGCACACAGCGTTGTGAATCCGCGCTCGCGAATTTCGACGCCGACCTCAATGCCGAGCGTGAAATTCGCTTCCTGATCGATCGCCTCTCCACTCGCTTCGGCGCGCACCGCGTGCTCGCGTTTCAACCCAAAGACACGCACATTCCCGAAGCCGCAGGATTGGCGGTGCCTGCGCAGGAACTGCGCGGAACGAAATCCATCTGGGAAGTGCGGCGCAAGAAAGAAGCGCCACGCCGTCCATTGCGTCTGCTCGCCAAGCCGGAAGAAGTCGAAACCATCGCGACCGTTCCTGCGGGCCCACCGCGCCGTTTCCGCTGGCGCCGCGTTCGGCACGATGTCGTCCTCGCGGAGGGACCGGAGCGTATCGCCATGGAATGGTGGCGGCATGTCACGCCGCACCCGACACGCGATTATTTCCGCGTGGAAGACACGAACGGTAACCGCTTCTGGCTCTATCGCGACGGCCTCTATCTTCGCGAGACAGGGAATCCGCGCTGGTACCTGCATGGGATATTCGCATGAGTGCTTATGCGGAAATCGGCGTTACAACGAATTTCTCGTTCCTGCGCGGCGCGTCGCATCCCAAGGAGTTCGCCCATGCCGCGGCTCTGCTGGATTACGCCGCCATCGGCATCGCCGACCGCAACACCTTGGCCGGCGTCGTGCGGATGTACTCCGCGTTCGAGGAACTGAAGGAGAAAGGCGAGCCGGTCACGAAACAACTCGTCGGCTGCCGCCTCGTCTTCGTGGACGGTACACCGGACATCCTTGCTTATCCAACGGATCGCAAAGCCTATGGCCATCTCTGCCGCCTGTTGAGCGCGGGCAAACTGCGCGCACCGAAAGGCAAATGCCTGATAACCCTCGATGACCTTCTTAAGTGGCAAGAAGGTCTCTTCCTGGTGGTGATGCCGCCGCATCCCAGTCGGATGGTATTCAGTGCCGCTCCGCCAAAACGCTTCTGGAACAAGGATCTCGCCCTGAAGGATGAAGGGGTAGGGGGGATTCCCCCCCATATTTATAAAAACAACCTTCAGGCGAATTTTGAGGAGATTCAGCTCCTTATCGACAGGTTAAGGGAGAAGCCCGCGGCACAAATTTGGCTCGGTGTCTCCATGCACCATCATGGCGACGATCAGCGCCGGCTCCTGGAATGGAAACGGATCGCGCACCGCGCCGGCGTGCCGCTCATCGCCACCAACGACGCGCTTTATCATACCCATGAGCGCCGCGAGCTGCAGGACGTCGTCACCTGCATCCGCGAAGGCGTCACGCTGGATGAAGCGGGACGATTGCTGGAAGCGAACGCCGAGCGCCACCTGAAGACATCAGCTGAGATGGCCGACCTGTTCGCCGGCGCGCCGGAAGCGATTGCGGAAACCGTCCGCTTCGCGAACCGGATCACATTCAAGCTCGACGACCTCAAATACAATTATCCGCACGAGCCTGTGCCGCCGGGAAAAACCGCGCAAAGACATCTGGAATATCTGACATGGGTAGGCGCGGAGAAGCGCTATCATAATACCATTCCCGATAATGTCCGCGACATTCTGAAGAAGGAGTTGGCGCTCATCCAAAAATTGGATATCGCCGAATATTTCCTCACCGTTCATGACATCGTGCATTATGCCCGGCATGGAATAACCGAAGAGCTGGATGAGGAGGGGAAGAGAAAATCATCGATCCTTTGCCAGGGCCGTGGTTCGGCTGCGAACTCGGCCGTCTGCTACATGCTGGGCATTACCTCCATCGATCCGGTGCAGATGAATCTTCTATTCGAGCGATTCGTCAGCGAAGAGCGCAAGGAGCCGCCGGACATCGACGTCGATTTTGAGCATGAGCGGCGAGAGGAGGTGATCCAGTATGTTTACCGTCGCTATGGCCATCATCGTGCAGCGCTCGCTGCCACCATCATTCATTATCGCCCGCGCAGCGCCATCCGCGAAACCTGCAAGGTCTTCGGATTGACGGAAGATATCGCCGCTGATCTTGCCAGCGGCGTGTGGGGAAGCTGGGGAAGCAATCTCAGCAAGGAGCAGGTGGAACAAGGCCAGCATAATCCGTTCAATGTGCTGATTGCACGCGCCGTGAAAGCCGCCAATGATTTGATTGGATTCCCGCGCCATCTCTCGCAGCACGTCGGCGGCTTTGTGCTAACAGACGATCGGCTGGATGAGTTCGTTCCCGTCAGTCCCGCCACGATGAAAGACCGTCACTTCATCGAATGGGACAAGGACGACATCGACGCCGTGCGCATGATGAAGGTCGATGTGCTGGCGCTTGGCATGCTCACCTGCATCCGCAAGGCATTCGAACTGATTCAAACGAACGAAGGCAAGACACTCGATCTCAACATGACCGCGAACGATCCCAATGTTTACGAGATGCTGCAAAATGCCGATGCGATTGGCGTGTTCCAGGTGGAAAGCCGCGCGCAGATGAGCATGCTGCCGCGCCTAAAACCGAAAGAGTTTTATGACCTCGTCGTCGAAGTTGCGATCGTGCGTCCCGGTCCGATCCAGGGCGGCATGGTACATCCTTATCTGCGTCGCCGCGCCGGTGAAGAGCCAGTCGATTATCCATCTCCCGCACCCGAACATGGAAAGGCGGATGAACTTCATGCCGTCCTTGGAAAGACAATGGGTGTGCCGTTGTTCCAGGAGCAAGCAATGAAATTGGCTATGGTAGCCGCCAATTTCTCGCCGACAGACGCGAATGGATTGCGGCGTGCGATGGCGACGTTCCGCAATCTCGGCACTATCGATAATTTCCGCGACATGTTCGTGGGCCGCATGGTCGCGCGCGGCTATGAGCCGGATTTCGCTGGGCGCTGTTTCAAGCAGATCGAGGGCTTCGGATCCTATGGCTTCCCCGAAAGTCATGCCGCAAGTTTTGCACTTCTGGTATATGTCTCCGCTTACATCAAAAGATATTATCCAGCAGCATTCGCGTGCGCATTGCTGAATGCGCAGCCCATGGGTTTTTATGCACCAGCCGAAATCGTGCGGGATGCTCGGGAGCATGCGGTTGAGGTGCGTCCGGTCGATGTGAACTACAGCGAATGGCACAATCTTTTAGAGCCAGATGAAAAAGGAGGATGGGCGCTACGCCTGGGATTCCGACAAATCGATGGTTTCAGCGAAAACTGGTGCAAAATTCTCGTAGGCGCGCGCGACAATCACTATAGCGGCATCGAAAGTCTTGCCCGCAAGGCGCGGCTGCCCAAACGCGCGCTGATCATCCTCGCAGAAGCTGATTGCTTCCAGTCTCTGAACAAGGATCGCCGCGAGATTCTCTGGGAAGTGCGCCGTCTCGCAGACACCGAAACGCCTCCTCTCTTCGCCGCGCAATATGTCGAGGAGCAGCCCGAAGAGGAGATCGCAGCTTTACCGTCCATGCAGTTCAGCGAACATGTTCTGGCGGATTACCAAATGCAACGCTTCTCGCTTCGCGCGCATCTGATGGCATTCCTGCGCGATCTCTTCCAAAAAGAAGGCATCGATGATTGCCGCTATGTCTCTAGCCCGGCGACCTATCCGTTTCCCGTTTCCCGGGATGGTGAAAAGATCCGCTGTGCGGGTATCGTTCTGACGCGCCAGATGCCAGGCGATGCCGGTGTCGTCTTCATCACGCTCAGCGACGAAACGGGTGTCACTAACGTTGTGGTCTGGCCCAAGCTGGTAAAGGAATTCCGCCGAGAAATCATGAGTGGAAGGCTTCTGGTCGTGGAAGGCACGGTGCAGCGGAGCAAGGAGGATGTCGTTCATCTGGTGGCGGAACGCATCATCGACCGAACGGCGGAACTGGATCGCCTTTCGGAAGATGATATCGAATTCCCCTCATTCCGTTCGCAGGCTGCAAAGCACTTAAACCGCCATCCGCGAAATGTTCGCGTGGTTCCGAAATCGCGGGATTTTCATTAGAATACCGCCGCCTTGGGGCGTCTTTTTCCGAAATATTTTGTTGCGGCTGCAGGATTGCGCGGCTCATCCCGGTTGCCTAGAACCCGCATGGACCCCCAAAAACGAGTGCCGCTTTGAACGCTCCCATCACTTTTATCGATCTGCAAGCCCAGCGCCGTCGTCTCGGCGAACCGCTCAACAAGGCTATTCAGGCGGCCGTCGAAGGCGGTCAATGGATTCTGGGGCCGCAGGTTGCAGAGCTGGAGAAGCGTCTCGCCGAATTCGCCGGTGTGAAGCATTGCATCAGCTGTGCAAACGGCACCGACGCTCTGATGATGGTGTTGCGTGCCTGGAACATTGGCCCGGGCGACGCGGTGTTCGTGCCTGCGTTCACCTTTGCCGCTTCCGCTGAAGTTGTCGCTCTGGTTGGCGCCCAACCTGTCTTCGTCGACGTGCTGGAAGACACCTACAACATGGACCCGGCAAGCCTTGAAGCCGCCATTGCGCTTGTGAAGCACGAAGGCGAGCTCCAGCCTCGGGCCGTGATGTCGGTGGATCTCTTTGGCCAGCCTGCTGATTATCGCAAGCTGGAGCCAATCATCAGGCGCGAAGGACTGAAGATGCTCTGCGACACGGCGCAAGGATTTGGCGCGACACTGGATGGCCGCCGTACAGGCTCCATCGGTGATGCTGCCGCTACCAGCTTCTTTCCCGCCAAGCCGCTGGGCTGCTATGGCGATGGCGGCGCGGTTTTCACAAACGATGCGGCGCTCGACGAATTGCTGCGTTCCATCCGCATGCATGGGCAGGGTGTTGACCGTTATGAGAATGTCCGCATCGGTGTAAACTCGCGCCTCGACACAATCCAGGCCGCGATTCTGATCGAGAAGCTGAAGGTGTTTCCGCAAGAGATCGAAATGCGCGAAAGGGCCGCGCGACGCTACAATAAGGCACTCAGCACAATGAATTCGATCCGTGTTCCTCATGTGATCGACGGTGCGCAGTCCACCTGGGCGCAATACACAATTCAGATGCCAGACCGCGCGAAGCTCGCGGAAAATCTGAAAGCTAAAGGCGTTCCTACCGCTGTCTACTACCCAATCCCGCTGTCGAAGCAGAAGGGTTACAAACGTTTTCCGTCCGCGCCGACGCCGGTGAGCGAACGTGTATGCGAAACGGTGATTAGTCTACCGATCCACTCCGATCTGGATGAAAAAACGCAAGATCGAATCACTGCGGCTGTTCTGGAATTCGCCACCGCAAAAAGCTAGCGGCAGTTCCAAGGGAACAATCTCCGAACCGGCGCGTTCTTCTCCTCGGGCGGAAGCCGGAGTTTTCCGGACGGCATTTATATTTGTTACATGGTTGCCGCACTGTCGCCTCATACTTGATTTCGTTGGCTCTAAAGGGACTCTATAGCAGTGCCGAAGGGGTCCATTACCAGCCCGCACGGGCAAACATGAGGTGGAGATCATGAAATTAAGTCGGACAATAACGCTCTCAGCAGCGCTTGTTTGTGGATTGTCAGTTCCAGCAATGGCTGATTGGGCTCCCATCGGAAGCGTTGACGTTGGTCGCGGCCAAGACCGGGACAGCGCTTATACGCAATTTGCAGGCGGTCTGGATCGTCTGCAATTCATTGCTGTGAACGGGAACGCGCAGTGCCGCTTTATTCGTGCGCAATTTGCGAATGGCCGGACACAGGTTGTCTTTCAAGGCACCTTACAGGCAGGCGTCGGCAAGATCGTGCAGCTTCCCGGCGATGCGGCGCATGTCAGCCGGCTGGATTTCAACTGTCGTGGAGATAACGCGCGCCAGACGCGCGTTGACATTCGCGCGGATGTGACGACCGCCGCATATCGGGACGAATGGCGGCGTAGTCCGCAATGGACAAGGTGGTCGTCGGTCTTCCACTGGGGACCCCCATCCCCACCACCTCCGTCTATGTCTATGGATAGCGGCTGGCGCCGCGTCGGCGTTCAGTCGTTCGGCTGGACGAATGAACGCGATGGCAGCGTCGCCGGTTTTGCGGGACAGAGCGTGACCTCGTTAGGTTTGAGATCTGACGCGGATGCACGCTGCCCGCGTATTTGGGTCCTCTTCGCGAACGGCCAGCGCGTTAATCTCGCAACTAGCTCCGTGCTGCTGCAGGACGGCCAGATGGCGCGATTTGACCTGCCCGGCAATAGCCGGAACGTCACGCGCGTGAACATGACTTGCCGGGCGGTTAGCAATCACAATGTCTCGGTACAGGTGTACACGAGAG
>DASXHQ010000048.1:0-10364 GCA_036488415.1 Rhizomicrobium sp. | reverse complement strand
GCATGTAGCGATAAGCGAGATAGTTCTCATCTTCGCTGCAGTTCCGCGATTGCATGACATCGGGAAGTCGGGGTGGTGGGCTGGTGTCGCAATCGCGGAACTGCAGCGAAGATGAGAACTATCTCGCTTATCGCTACATGCTTTTTCGAGAAGAAGGTCAAAGCTCCATAGCATAGAGCTATCAGTGCCAAACATAGCCAATACGTGACACGATTCATCCGGCCTTGAAGTGCTTTCACGCCGCCCCTCCCAATTCACTCTACGAAGGCGGTTAAACGTTCTCTTCCGCCTTCGGCTTTTTCGGCGGTGGCAGCGCTTTCTGCCGCACGTCGTCGTCGGTGACGAATTCGAAGGCGAGCTTGTCGGCGTCGCGGTCGAGGAGGATGCGCACCGTGCCGCCGTGTTTGAGCTTGCCGAACAGGATCTCGTCGGCCAGCGGCTTCTTGATGTTGTCCTGGATGACGCGCGCCAGCGGCCTTGCGCCGAAAGCATCGTCATAGCCCTTCTCGCCCAGCCAGCGCGCAGCTTCCGGCGTCAGGTCGAAGGTCACATCGCGGTCCGTCAACTGGGCTTCCAGCTCCAGCACGAACTTCTCGACCACGCGGTCGATGGTGCTGCGGCCGAGCGGCGCGAAGGCAATGGTCGCGTCGAGGCGGTTGCGGAATTCCGGCGTGAACAGCTTTTTGATCGCCTCATCGTCCTCGCCTACGCGCTTGCCGCGGCCGAAACCGATGGAGTCTTTCGCGGCATCCGACGCGCCCGCATTGGTGGTCATGATGAGCACCACATTGCGGAAGTCGATCTTCTTGCCGTTGTGATCGGTCAGCTTGCCGTGATCCATCACCTGCAGAAGGATGTTGAACAGGTCCGGGTGCGCCTTCTCGATCTCGTCGAGCAGCAGCACGCAATGCGGATGCTGATCCACGCCATCGGTGAGCAGCCCGCCCTGGTCGAAGCCGACATAGCCCGGCGGCGCGCCGATGAGGCGGCTGACGGTGTGGCGCTCCATATATTCGCTCATGTCGAAGCGGATCAGCTCCACGCCCATGATGGAGGCGAGCTGCTTGGCGACTTCGGTTTTGCCGACGCCGGTCGGGCCGCTGAACAGATAGCAGCCGATGGGCTTGTCCGCCTGGCGCAGGCCCGCGCGCGACAGCTTGATCGCGGCGGAGAGCTGGTGAATGGCATCGTCCTGGCCGAACACCACACGCTGCAGATCGGCTTCGAGATTGCGCAGCTGTTCGGCGTCGGTCTTCGATACCGATTTGGGTGGGATGCGCGCGATCTTCGCGATGATCTCTTCGACCTCTTTCACGCCGATGGTTTTCTTTCGACGCGATTCGGGCAATAGCATCTGCGCCGCGCCGACTTCATCGATCACGTCGATCGCCTTGTCCGGCAGCTTGCGGTCGTTGATGTATTTCGAGGACAGTTCGACCGCGGCCTTGATCGCGTCCGACGTGTAGCGGAGTTTGTGATACTCCTCGTAATAGGGCTTGATGCCTTTGAGGATTTTGATGGCGTCCGGGATCGTCGGTTCCACGACGTCGATCTTCTGGAAGCGGCGCACCAGCGCGCGATCCTTCTCGAAATACTGGCGGTATTCCTTGTAGGTGGTCGACCCGATGCAGCGCAGCGAGCCGGCGGCGAGCGCGGGCTTCAGAAGATTCGACGCATCCATCGCGCCGCCGGAGGTGGCGCCGGCGCCGATGACGGTGTGGATCTCGTCGATGAACAAGATCGCACCCTTGATGGCCTCCAATTCCTTCACGACGTTCTTCAGCCGCTCTTCGAAATCGCCGCGATAGCGCGTGCCGGCGATCAGCGAGCCCATGTCGAGCGCGTAGATGACGGCGTTCTTGAGAACCTCCGGCACTTCGCCTTTCACGATCTTGCGCGCCAGACCTTCGGCGATGACGGTCTTGCCGACGCCCGGATCGCCCACGAAGAGCGGGTTGTTCTTCTGGCGCCGGCAGAGAATCTGCATCGTGCGCTCGACTTCCGTCTCGCGGCCGATGAGCGGATCGATGCGGCCGGCTTTCGCCTTCTCGTTTAGGTTCACGCAATAGGCTTCGAGCGCCTCGGTGCCCTGCTTGTTCTGTTTCTCGCCGTTGTCTTCATCGTCATCCGACGCAGCACCACGCGCCGTCTTCTGCTGGCTCATGCCGGGGCGCTTGGCGATGCCGTGAGAGATGAAACTCACCGCATCGAGGCGGTTCATGTTCTGCTCTTGCAGGAAATAGACGGCGTGGCTCTCGCGCTCGGTGAACAGCGCGACGAGCACGTTGGCGCCAGTCACTTCATCGCGGCCGGAATTCTGGACGTGGAGAACCGCGCGTTGCACCACGCGCTGGAACCCGGCGGTGGGCTTGGCATCCTCGCCGTCCTCGATCACCAGCGTGATGAGTTCCTCATCGACATATTTCTGCAGCGACTTCTTCAGCGCGTCGATATCGACATTGCAGGCTTTGAGAACCTGCTGCGCGTCGCCCTCTTCCGTCAGCGCAAGCAGAAGGTGTTCGAGAGTCGCATATTCATGGTGCCGGTCGCTCGCGAGTTTGATGGCGCGGTGAAGGGCCTGTTCGAGACTTCGCGAGAGTGATGGCATTTGCGCGACTCTACTCCTTCTCCATGGTGCACTGTAAAGGATGTTGATGGCGGCGCGAAAATTCAATGACTTGCGCCACTTTAGTTTCCGCCACCTCGTAGGTGAAGACTCCACAAATACCTACGCCGTGGCGGTGGACATGGAGCATCACCTGGACGGCTTCCTCGCGATTCTTGTTGAAGAACCGCTCCAGAATGTGAACGACGAATTCCATCGGCGTGTAATCGTCGTTGAGGATAAGAACCTTGTAGAGGCTTGGTTTCTTGGTCTTCGGGCGCGTCTTTGTGACGACGCCGGTTCCGTTTTTGCCGCCGGTACCGCCGTTCAGATCGTCGTCGTTCTCGTCGTTCCTGCCGCTCATCTGCACCAATTCTAACGCACGGACTTTGGCGGAAAGAAGAAAAAAACGCGTTTCCACAATGTGACGATGGTTTACCGCGCGGAATTGCCCTGATTCCGTAAGGCTAAAACGAAAGGGCCCGGCGCCGAAGCACCGAGCCCTTTCTGGAGCCGTTCCGCTTTTGGGGGGAGGAAGCCGCGGAACGATCGTCCTTTTTTCTTTAGGCCGCGCGGGCGGTCTGCACCGCGTCGACCCACGCCTGATAACGGCTCTGGAGCGGGCTGAACGCGTCCTTCGCCGTCGCGGCGAAGATTTCGTTCATCTTCGTGACCTGCGTCACATATTGGTCGAACGCGGACTTCGCGAAGTCGGTCTGCAGTTCGAAGGCTTCGTGGGCCGACTTGGAGGCCAGCACCGCTTTCGTGGCGGCGACCGCGTCTTCGATCGACTGCTTCGAGAATGCGTAGGTTTCGTTGTGGATTGTCTCGACGCCCTTGCCGGCCACGGTGGCGGCGGCGACGACGGCTTCGAGGTTTTCCTTGCCGAGGCCGAGGAACTTGTCATAGCCCTTCACGGCCTTGTCAAAGTTCGTCTTGAAGGCTTCGGCGCCATTCTTCACGGCGGCTTCGATGTGATCCGAGCCGTTGATGAGCTTTTCGGTGGTCTTGGACTTCGCCATTGTCGTTTCTCCGTTCGTTTAGAGCACCGTCTTGGCGGGGGTCGGCCCCTGCTGCAGTGCAACATGGCTTATATGCAGCGCAATAACCGTAACGTCAAGGGGTTTTGCTGCAGTGCACAAAATATTTTTTGGAGGAACTTTTATCGATCCGATTCAGACCTCGGAAACCATGTCTTAACTATTCGTAAACGCCCGCAATATATAGTATATTTGGTTTTTGGACTTGCGGACCCGGCCGCATTTTGGTCTTGTTTGGTGGGGTTGGGCGCAAACCTATGTCTGGGATTAAGGTTCATGTGGGGTCAGCAACGCGCCGCTGCCGGCGCGAGAGCGGGGAGAGGCATTTTCACGGCCGCCCTGGCGCTTGCCTGCTGCCTAGCCGCCCTGTTCGCCTCCGCCCCTGCCTTTGCCCGCCATCATGCCGCCGCCGCGCACCGCTCCAGAGCACCGGTAAACTGGGCCAATGTTAGCCTTACCGACCCTAACAAAGACGCCGCCCTGATCATGGATGGCGTTTCCGGCCGCGTCCTCTATGCGCGCAATGCCCATGCGCTCCGGCATCCGGCATCTCTGACCAAGATGATGACGCTGTACATGCTGTTCGAGTCGATCAAGCGCGGGCAAACGTCGATGGCGACCATGATGCCGGTCTCGGAACATGCGGCGATCCAGCATCCGACGAAGCTCTATTTGCATACCGGCGAATCCATCGACGTCGACGATGCGATCAAGGCCGTCGTGGTCCTTTCGGCGAACGATGTGGCGGTGACGATCGCGGAATATCTGGGCGGCACGGAAGATCATTTCGGCGAGCTGATGACGCAGAAGGCGCGCGAGCTCGGCATGAACGACACGTTCTATCACAACGCCTCGGGCCTGCCCGACGATCGGCAGATCTCGACGGCCAGCGATCTGGCCGTTCTTGCCCGCCATCTGGCTTACGATTTCCCGCAATATTTCCATTATTTCGCGACGACGGGATTCATTTATCACGGTCGCTACTATCACGGTCACGACAACCTGCTCGGCCGCTATGATGGCGCCGACGGCATCAAGACAGGTTACACCGAAGCATCCGGATTCAATCTCGTGTCATCCGTCGTCCGCGGCGGCACGCAGATCATCGGCGTCGTCATGGGCGGGCGCACGGCGCATATGCGCGACACCGAGATGATGCGGCTGCTCGACAATACCTATGACCAGATCGCGCAGAATCCCAACATGGTCGCGCGCCGCAATATACCGTGGCAAGCGGTGGCAATGAACAATCCGCCGGCACCGATCGCGGCTGGCTTCCCCGTTGGGCGACCCAGCAACGATCCGGATGACGAAGACGCTGCCGAATCCCGCCCAGATTCCAATGACGCCATCGGCAATTTGATTGCCAGCACCCCCGCACCCACACCAAATGTCGGCAATAGGCTCGCCACCGCCGCGGCAGTACCCCCTCCGCCGCCGATGCCGAGTTCGCTGCCTGTCACCGGCGCCAAAGGCTCGATCGTCTTGAGAACGCCACCGCCGAATCTTCGCCCCAAGCCCGCGCCGCGCGGCCCGATGCTGATCGCCTCGCTGATACCACAGCAGCGCCCGGCACCGCCGCCGAACATCCGTCCGTCCTCGCGCGCGGAAGCGTTGGGTGAAGGCGACATCGGCGACATGGGAATACCCATCCGCAGCCATCCCGCGACCAACATCGCCAGATCCGTCGCCACGAAAGGCGGACGGGACTGGACGATCCAGATCGGCGCGTTCGGCGATCAACCTTCCGCCAAGGCACAGCTTTCCGCTTACGCGACGCGCTCCAAAGACGTGCTGGGAACGGCTGAGCATATCGTGGTGCCGTTCCAGTCCGTGGACGGCAAGACGCTCTATCGCGCACGCTTTGGGCCGTTCGTGGAAGCGGAAGCCCGCGCCGTCTGTGAGCGCATGACCGAGCGCAAGCAAACCTGCTTCGCCGCTGCTGCGAAATAACTAGCCGACCTTCGCGCCGATTCCCGGCAGCTTGAGCGTCTGCAGAAGCTCGCGCACTTCCTGGCGCGCGGCGACGTGGGACATCGAGATCGAAATGCCGAGCGCCTTCTGCGGCAGATCCAACATGGTGAGGCCATGCGGGAAGAGCTCGCGGAAGATAATGCGCTCACCGAACCCCGGCGCCACGCGGAAACTGATGCGCTCCGACAGTTTGTCGAGCACGCCGGAGAGACGGCGCTTGTTGCGCGTGTCGGTGGACGAGATGCGGTTGCGCATGACCACCCAATCCAGCGCGGGCTTGCGCGCCATGAGGCGTCGCTTGCGGCAGTCCCAGACGAAATCGGAATAGAGACTAGGCTGCTTGATCTCATAGGTTTGCGGATCGATGCGCGCCAACAAATCGAAATCCACAAAGCTGTCGTTCATCGGTGTGACCAAGGTGTCTGCTGCGGCGTGGCCGATACGCGAGAGTTGGGTGTCCGACCCCGGCGTGTCGATGACGATGAAATCGTTACGGGTTTCCACGTCGGCCAGGATGTCGGCGAATTTCCGCGCTTCCTCGGCGGCGCCTTCATCCAGCGATTTCAAATTGGAGCGTGGGACGACGTGGCTTTCCGGCGAGGGAATGTCCGCGCCGCTGCGCTCCCGGAAGGCTGCGCGGTTCTCAAGCTGTCGCGTGAAGGAGCGCTGGCGGCTGTCGAGGTCGATCGCGGCAACGCGCTTGCCCATGCGCGCGAGCGATACGGCGATGTGCATGGCCGCGGTGGTCTTGCCCGAACCGCCCTTCTCGTTGCCGAATACGATGATATGCGCGCCCGTCCCCGTCATGTGACGAATCTCTATCAGATTCCGTCCGAGCCGCCGCCAGCGAGAAGCGAAGCGTTGCCGCCCGCCGCCGTTGTATTCACAGTATAAGTGCGTTCCAAACTGAAACGCTGCAGATAATGCGGGCCGCCGGCTTTCGGTCCGGTGCCGGACAATCCTTCGCCGCCGAACGGTTGCACGCCGACCACCGCACCGATCTGGTTGCGGTTCACATAGACATTGCCGGCATGCACGCGGTCACGAATGAAGGCGGCAGTTTCATCGATGCGCGAATGGACGCCGAGCGTCAGACCATACCCGGTGGCGTTGATCGCATCGCAGACCTTGTCCAGCTCGTCCGCCTTCCAGCGCGCGACATGCAGCACCGGGCCGAACACTTCACGCTTGAGTTGCCCGATGCCGGAAATCTCGAAGACATGCGGCGGGAAGAACACACCGCTCGAAAGTTCGGCGGGAACAGGCAACTTCTTCAGCAGGCGCGCTTCCCTGACGATGGTGTCGGCGTGCTTTTGCAAATTGGCGCGCGCTTCTTCGTCGATCACCGGGCCGATGTCGGTTTCCAGCAGCATCGGATCGCCGAGCTTCAGTTCGTCCATCGCGCCTAGGATGAGGTCCAGCATCTTGTCGGCGACATCTTCCTGCAAATAGAGGACGCGCAGCGCCGAGCAACGCTGCCCCGCGCTGTCGAAGGCCGATGAAAGGACATCGCGGCAGACTTGTTCGGGTAGCGCGGTGGAATCCACGATCATCGCATTCTGGCCGCCGGTTTCGGCGATCAGCGTAGCGATGGGGCCGCTGCGCGCGGCGAGCGCGCGGTTGATGGCATTGGCGGCATCGGTCGAGCCAGTGAAGGCGACACCCGCCAGGCGTGGATCGGAGAACAGCGCATTGCCGATGCGCGGGCCGTCGCCCGGAAGAAGATGCAGAACATCCACCGGCACACCGGCTTGATGCAGCAGCTTCACGGCGGCCGCGGCGATGAGCGGCGTCTGTTCGGCAGGCTTGGCGAGAACAGTGCAACCCGCAGCCAGCGCGCCGGCAACTTGCCCGGTGAAAATCGCCAGCGGAAAATTCCACGGCGAGATGCAGCAGAACACGCCACGGCCATGCAGCGAAAGTTCGTTCGTCTCGCCCGTCGGCCCCGGCATCTGGACCGAGCCTTCGAACAGCCTGCGCGCCTGACCGGCGTAATAGCGCAGGAAATCCACCGCCTCGCGCACTTCGCCCGAGGCATTCGGGATCGACTTGCCGGCTTCGCGCACGGCCAGTGCCATCAGATGCGGCTGATTTTTCTCATAGAGATCCGCTGCACGCTCCAGAATCTCGGCGCGCTTGTTGCCGCCGAGTGCGTTCCATTCGATACGCGCATTGTAAGCTTTCGTCAGCGCATCTTTCACGTCGGCATCGCTGGCTTCGATGACTTCTCCGACGATGCGATTGCGGTCGGACGGATCGCGTAGCGGCGCGGACCTGCCAGTGCGTTCTTCGCCACCGACGATCGGCGCGGCGCGTTGCGGCGCGGTCAGGGACGCCTTCATTTTGGCGATGATGGGTTCGCTGATCACAGGATTGCTCCAGAGAAAACCGGACGAGTTCTTGCGGTCCGGCAGAATGTCGGCGGGAAGCGGGATGTTCGGATTGCGTCGCGGATGCGTGACCGCGAGCTGCTCAACAGGATCGGCGACGATCTCGTCGATGGGCGCTTCGTCATCGGCGAGGCGGTTCACGAAAGATGTGTTCGCGCCATTCTCCAGCAAGCGGCGCACAAGATAGGCGAGCAGGTCTTCATGTGTGCCGACCGGCGCATAGATGCGCGTGCCGCCACCGAGGTTCTTCTCGCGATAGAGCGCGTGCAGCGCCTCGCCCATGCCGTGCAGGCGCTGATATTCGAAATCCTTGCGGCCTTTGGCGAAGGTCTGGATTGCCGCGAGCGTGTGCGCGTTGTGCGTGGCGAATTGCGGGAAGATCGCATCGTCTTCGCCGAGCAGCGCCCGCGCGCCGGCGAGATAAGAGGTGTCCGTGGCGATCTTGCGGGTGAAGGTCGGATAGTCGGCGATGCCCAGTTCCTGGGCGCGCTTGATCTCGGTGTCCCAATAGGCGCCCTTCACAAGGCGCACCGGAATGCGGCGCTTCTGGCGGTGTGCGAGGTTGCCCAGCCACGCGATCACCGGCAGCACGCGCTTCTGATAGGCCTGCACCGCGAGCCCAAGACCATTCCAGCCGCGCAGCCGCGGGTCCTCGCCCATGATCTCGAAAATGTCGAGCATCAGATCGAGGCGTTCGGCCTCTTCGGCGTCGACAGTGAACCCCAGATTGTGTTCGCGTGCTTCGGCCGCCAGCCCCGTGAGTATCGGCAGCAATTCGTCCATCACGCGATTACGCTTCACCCATTCATAGCGCGGGTGCAGTGCCGAGAGTTTCACGGAGATGGACGGCCGCTCGAAAACCGAAGTGCCGTTGTCGGGCGCCGCCTTGGCGATGGCGCGCAACGCGTCCTGATAGGACTTGTAGTAGCGGCGCGCGTCGTGCGCGGTGTAAGCGGCCTCGCCCAGCATGTCGAAGGAGAAACGGTAGCCTTTGTTCAGCCACGGCTTTGCTTCCTTCATTGCCTCTTCGATGGTGCGCCCGAGAACGAATTGGCGGCCAAGAATTCGCATCGCGTAAGTCACGGCCTGACGGATCACCGGCTCGCCCGTGCGCGAGACGAGACGGCGCAGGATGCCTTCGAAGTCCCAGCCCGCCGTCGTGTCCAGCTTCACCACGCGACCCGTCAGCATTAGCGCCCAGGTGGACGCGTTGACGAACATCGAGTCCGACTGGCCCTTGTGCTTGTCCCAATCGGCACTGCCGATCTTGTCCTTGATGAGCTTGTCGGCGGTGGCGGCGTCCGGCACGCGCAGCAGCGACTCCGCCAAGCACATCAGGACGACGCCCTCCTGCGTGGAGAGCGCGTATTCCTGCATGAGCGAATCCACGCCGGTCTGCTCACCGCGGGTTTCACGAATGCGCGTGACCAGATCGCGCGCCAGCTTCTCGGTGGCGGCGCGTTCTTCCGGCGAAAGCCGCGCCTTGGGGATGAGACGGTCGGTTACCGCCTCCTCGTCTTCCAGATAGGCGGCGGAGATGGCAGCGCGAAGCGGGGATGAATTCATGGGCGGGTATATGGCGCAGACCGGGGCGCAATTCCACCTTGGCGCGCGACCCGCAAGGAAATTGCCCAAATCCCCTCCGATCCTTTCCCAAACCGGGTCGATCGCTAGTTATCGCTTGCGCGCGATGCACATGGCTGGGCGGAGATCTGCTGCCTCGACAGCTCCAGACCTGCCGCCTAGCTTGGATTCGTGTCGCCATTGGGAGCTTTCATGAACAGACGGGATGTACTTGCCGCAATGGGCGCG
This sequence comes from Rhizomicrobium sp., assembly GCA_036488415.1. Classification (GTDB taxonomy): domain Bacteria; phylum Pseudomonadota; class Alphaproteobacteria; order Micropepsales; family Micropepsaceae; genus Rhizomicrobium. The sequence continues at coordinate 543 of DASXHQ010000048.1, read as the reverse complement.
GCCACAGCGCTTGCAGCCTTTTCCCCGCGTGCCTTCGCCGACGATGACAGCCAGGTCTCCGCGCAGGCCCGTGCGCTCTACAAGCGTTCGCTCATCTTCGATGCCAACATGGTCCCACCGCTGAATGGCGAGCCGCCCTATCCCCAGAGCCAACTCGACATGATGCGCAACTCGGGCGTCAACGCGATGAAGAGCTCGCTCGGCGGTTACGACAACAGTTTCGAAGACACCGTCGCGGAGATCAGCAGCTTCCAATACGTCATCGAGCGCTATCCCGATTACTTCCTCCAGATTCGCGCCCATGCGGACTTCGCCCGCTGCAAGGCGGAGAATAAAGCGGGCATCCTCTTCTCCTTCGAGACGGTTACGCCGCTGGATGGCAAGCCGGAACGGATCGAGGTGTTCCGCGGTCTGGGCGTGCGGGTGATGCAGATTACTTACAACATCGCAACACTTTTTGGCACCGGCTGCCTGGGCGATCCGAACAGTGGACTGACCGATCTCGGACGAAAAGCAATCGAGGCGATGAACAAGCAGGGCGTG
>DASXHQ010000010.1:0-27093 GCA_036488415.1 Rhizomicrobium sp. | reverse complement strand
CTTTCCACTGGCGACCGCAATCACGCTGGCGACGCCTTCGATGCCAGAAGGAGTCGGTGGGCGCTGCCGATGGGGATGCTGATGCCCGGCGGCGCGCGCGTTTGGCGCTTCGCTGTGCGCGGTGAGCACGGCCGTCACCGACAGAACACCCGGCAGCGCATTGACGACGTCTTCCGCCGCCTTGCGCAGCGGTTCGGAGGTGCGTCCGCGCTCCGCCGCGACCTCGATGGAGAAGCCAATATGCCCGTCGCGCAGCACGAGCCCCTGCACCATGCCGGCATCTACGATGTTCTTGCCGCTCACCGGATCGGCGACGCGCGCCAATGCGCTTAGAACATCGTCCCGTGTTGCGGCCATCTCATCCTCAAATGCCGTCTCGCTGCGCCTTCGCGCATGGACCGGCTTCGTTGCACCATAGGGAAGTTGCTCATATAAACGCCGGGCTCGCGGAAACCAACTGCCGCGAGGTCCTCGAACGCAGTGAAATCATGCCCTGGGGCAATCAATCAGGCGGAAATAGTCCGGGTCCGCGCGGCCCCTGGGGCAGCGGCCCTTCGTCGCCGGACGGCGGCGGCAATCGCCCCAACGACCTTGAGGAGATGCTGCGCCGCGCGCGGGCATGGCTGCGCGGCATGCTGCAGAGCGAAGGCTGGACCATCGGCACCATTGCGCTGTTGGCGGCGGGCGCTGTCGGGCTATGGCTTCTGACTGGTCTGTATTTTGTCAGCACGCATGAGGAGGGCGTGGTGCTGCGCTTCGGCAAATTCCAGACGCTGACCAGCCCCGGACCCAATTATCATCTGCCCTGGCCGATCGAGACGGTCGAGCTTCCAGAAGTCACCACCACGCACCAGATCAACATCGGCTATCAGCAGGTGGGCGAGGGCGATGACGCGCACAATGAAGACGTGCCGGAAGAAAGCCTCATGCTCACGGGCGACGAAAACATCGTTGACGTGAACTTTACCGTTTATTGGGTGATCAACAACGCCGCCGAATATCTGTTCAATGTCGAGAAGCCGGACGACGCCATCAAGGCGGTGGCGGAAAGCGCCATGCGCGAAGTCGTCGGCCAGAACCAGATCGGCCCGATCCTGACCGAAGACCGCGGTCCGGTGGAAAACCAGGTGCGTGAGCTGATGCAGAAGACGCTCGCGACCTATCACATCGGCGTCACCATCACCGGCGTGAAGATGCAGAATGTCGACACGCCCGATCAGGTGCGCGACGCTTACCGCGATGTGCAGGCCGCGCGCGCCGACCAGGAGACCCTGCGCAACACGGCTGAAGCGTACGCCAACAAGATCATTCCCGAAGCGCGCGGCAAGGCTGCCGGGATCGTGCAGGAAGCAGAAGCCTATCGCCAGAAGGCCATTGCCGAAGCGAGCGGCGAAGCCAAGAAGTTCGACAGCGTGCTGGCCGAGTACCGCAAGGCGCCCGACGTCACCCGCAAGCGCATGTACATCGAGACGATGAGTCAGGTGTATGCGGGCGTGAACAAAGTGATTGTGGATGAGAATGCGGCCAAGAACATCATTCCCTATCTGCCGCCGCAGACGTTGGGTAAGGCGCCGCCCGAGAGCGTGACGGTCACTGCGCCGTCGGCGGCGACATCGGCGGCCGCGTCAGAGAACAACGGAGGCACGCCATGAACCGCGTTCCTCTGATCGGCGTGGGCATCGCAATTGTGCTGATTATTCTGTTCGTGACGTCCTGCTTCTACACCATCAACCAGACAGAGCAGGCAGTGCTGCTGCAGTTCGATGCGCCGCGCGAGATCGTCACCGAGCCGGGCCTGCATGTGAAGATCCCGTGGGTGCAGCAGGTCGAATACATCGACAAGCGGCTGCTCAACCTCGATGCGCCGGCGGAAGAAGTCATCGCGCAGGACAAGAAGCGGATGGTGGTGGATGCTTTCGCGCGCTGGCGCATCGTCGATCCGCTGCGCTTCTACCAGACGCTCACCAACACCGACATCGCGCAAACCCGGTTGGCGCCGATCCTGAGCTCCGACGTACGCCAGGTTCTGGGCTCGCATGATTTCGCGGTCGTGCTGTCCGGCGAACGCTCACAGCTCATGCGCGATATTCGTGACAATATGAACCATGAAACCGGGCAGTTCGGGATCGAGATCGTCGATGTGCGCATCCGCCATGCCGATTTGCCGCCGCAAAACAGCGCCGCGATCTACGCGCGCATGCAGCAGGAGCGCAAACGCGAGGCGTTCCAGTTCCGCGCCGAAGGTTCGGAGATTTCGCAGCGCGTGAAGGCGCGCGCCGAGCGCGAAGTCACGGTCATCACGGCGGATGCGACGCGCCAGTCCGAAATCCTGCGTGGCCAGGGTGATGCCCAAAAGACCAAGATCCTGGCCGACGCTTATGGCCAGGACCCGGATTTCTTCGCATTCTACCGTTCCATGCAGGCCTATCAGGACGCGCTTGGCGGCAATACTACGACAATGGTGCTTTCGCCGAACAGCGAGTTCTTCCGCTATTTCGGACAAACCCCCGCAGGCGGCGGCAAGAAGAAGTAGCGGACGTTCAAGCCTCGTTGAGGAACCCACCCGCCATTGCGGCAGCGAATTGCTCGCCTTCCGCCTTGCCCCACAAGCTCAGGCTCTCACCGGACTCTGCGCGGGCTGCCAGACTGGCCCCCTCAGGACTGGGTGCAATGGAGTCATCTTTATTGCCAGACTTCAGTCCAAATTCGCGGCCCACCACAGTTCCGTTCGGCGCGATTAGCAGATTGCAGGGGATCTCGGCACCCTCTTGCGCGCCACGCACAGCCATCGTGTCCATCAAGTGGCTGGTCAGTTCGTCTTCCATCATGGGCGCAAGCGCGTTCGCATGCAGAAAGCCGAACAGCTGCCCGATGATCTGGGGCGTCAGCTTTTTCCTGGCGCCGGTGAGAACGGGCAGGACCAGGAAATTGGAATTGCTATATTTCTGCTGAAGTTTGGCGAAATCGGACAACTCGCCAAGGCAGGGCTGGCACCATTCCGCCCATAGCGGCATGAGGATCGTGCGTCCTCTGAACTCGGTGATCGAATGTTTGCCGTCCAGTCCGAGCAAGGTGACGCCCGGCAGCCGGGAGGGTGCGTCCTCAAAAGCCAACGCCAGAGGATTGTTGGCCAAAATACCGCGCGCAACCGGCGAAGCACTGTCGGCCAAAGCGGGACGTGCAGCGGCCATTGCCGCCATTCCGGCAAGAAGGGTGCGGCGGCTGAGGCGCCCGGTCGCACGGCCAGACGCGGATGGTGCATTCGCCATGAAATTCCCCCAAGGAACAGCGTGTTTTGGTTCCGGATTAAGCCGAAAGCCCCTGCTGAAGACAATGTGAACCGCGAAAGCCACGCTGCGGGAATATGATCGCGCGGGGGTTGTGCGCGGGGCCCCATGATATATTTCCAGAGGGACCGCAGCCTTCCAGCCCTGTGCTGCGTTTCGGGGATAGTGATGCGTTCTCAGCCTTTCCGTTTTTTGCGCGCTGCCCTGGCCGCCGCCTTTGTGCTTGCGGCGCCAATGACGCTTGCGCCCGCCGCCTTCGCGCGGCCCGCGCCGGACAGCTTCGCCGATCTCGCCAACCAGCTTCTGCCGGTGGTGGTGAACATCTCTACCACGCAGACCGTGACCGCCTCGAACGCGGGCGCACCGCAACTGCCTGCCGACCTGCCGCCGGATTCCCCGCTGCGCCAGTTGTTCAAGGATTACGCGGACAAGAACAAGAACGCACCACGGCATATCACGTCTCTGGGCAGCGGGTTCATTGTCGATCCATCCGGCATCATCGTCACCAACAATCACGTTGTTGAAGATGCCGATGAAATCACCGTCACGTTGAACGATGGCACGGCCCTGCCGGCCAAGCTGATCGGCCGCGACGACAAGACCGACCTCGCTTTGCTCAAAGTCGTGCCAAAGAAGCCGTTGCCGTCCTCTCATTTCGGAAATTCCGACAAGGCGCGCGTCGGCGACTGGGTGATGGCGATCGGCAATCCCTTCGGCCTCGGTTCCACGGTGACGGCTGGCATAGTCTCCGCGCGCAACCGTGACATCGCCGCCGGTCCCTATGACGATTTCATTCAAACTGACGCGCCGATCAATCGCGGCAATTCGGGTGGTCCCTTATTCGACATGGACGGCAACGTCATCGGCGTGAACTCCGCGATCTTCTCGCCCACGGGCGGCTCGGTCGGCATTGGGTTTGCAATCCCCTCCAACATGGTGCGTGACGTCATCGCCCAGCTTGAGAAATACGGCTCGACACGGCGTGGCTGGCTGGGCGTGCGCGTGCAGAATCTGACCGACGATCTGGCCGAAGGCATGGGCATTCCCGGCGCCAATGGCGCGCTCGTCGCCGATGTGACGGATGGCGGCCCGGCGGACAAGGCGGGCATCAAGAACGGTGACGTCATCGTCGCGTTCGACGGCAAGCCGGTGCCCGACAGCCGCGCCCTGCCGCGCGATGTGGCGGACACGGCGGCGGGCAAACCTGTGAACGTCGATGTCTTGCGCGGCGGCAAGAAGGTGACGCTGCATGCCGTCGTCGCCAAGCTTCAGGACGATGAGGACAAATCCAAGCCGGCGTCACCGCCCGCGGCGAAACCATCGCCGAAGGCTTCGCGGCTGGGACTTGCGCTGACTGGGCTCGACGATGCCGCGCGCAACAAATACAAGCTGCCGAAGGACGCGAGCGGTGTCGTCGTAACCGATATCGATCCGCTCGGCCCCGCCGCCGACAAGAATTTCCGCCCCGGCGACATCATCGTCGAAGTGCAGAACCAGACGGTGCGTTCGCCGGACGAGGTGAACAAGCTGGTGGATGCCAACGCCAAGGCTGGAAAGAAAGTGACGCTGCTGCTGGTGAGCCGCGGCGGCGATCTCACCTATGTCGCCGTGCGCACAGGCTGATCAGCCGCCGGCGATCTCGGCGTCGGAATAGCCCTGCAGATAGAGCAGCGCGCGCAGATCGCCATACCGGATCGACGCGCCCGCCGCGTCCGCGACGATGGGCTTGGCGTGATAGGCGACGCCGAGGCCCGCATACTGGATCATTCCCAAATCGTTGGCACCGTCACCCACCGCCAGCGACTCTTCCGGCGCGATGTTCAATTTTTCGATTTCCGCCTTCAGCGCGGCGAGCTTGGCTTCGCGGCCAAGGATAGGCTCTTTGACTTCGCCGGTAAGGCGACTGCCGTCATCGAGCAGGGTGTTGGCCTGGTTGTCATCGAAGCCCGCGTCCTTGGCCACGCGTTCGGTGAAATAGGTGAAGCCGCCGGAGACGAGGCAAGTGCGCGCGCCATGCTTCTTCATCGTGGCGACTAGCGCCTTGGCACCGGGATTGAGCTTCACGCGCTCTTTATAGGTTCGCTCCAGCGCGGAGAGCGCTAGGCCCTTCAACAAGCCCACGCGCTCGCGCAATGCCGGCTCGAAAGCAATCTCGCCGTTCATGGCGCGCTCGGTGATGGCGGAAATCTGCGGTTTCAGATGTGCCATATCGGCCAGCTCGTCGAGGCACTCGACGCCGATGATGGTGGAATCCATATCGGCGACGAGCAGCTTTTTGCGGCGATTGGCGGGTGACATCACGTTCACGTCCACGCCTTCGCCGGCATGGACGAAACCGCGCGGCAGGATCTCGGCCAACTCGGGCGATGCGAACGACACCGGAATGTCGCAGGCGCGATCCGGCGACAGCCACACCGGCGCGCCGACGGTGCCACTGCTCTTGAAGTCGCGCGTTATCTTGCGCACCACGTCGGCAATTCGCGTGACGCCTTCGGCTGCTATAACGCTGACGATCAGAGAGTCGGCCATCGCTTATGAACGAGTTTGAAAATGTCCGTTAACGCGGTGCTTATCGCAGGGCCGACCACCAGCGGCAAGTCCGCGCTGGCGCTGGCGCTGGCGGCCGAGATCAACGGCGCGGTCATCAATGCGGATTCGATGCAGGTCTACACCGAGACGCGCATTTTGACCGCGCGGCCGACCGACGAGGACACATCGCGCGCGCCGCATCTGCTTTACGGCCATGTCAGCGTGAACGAGACCTATTCCGCCGGGCGTTATCAGGCCGAGGCCGCGCATGCGCTGCGCACCACGCGCGAGTCTGGCCGCGTTCCGATCTTCGCCGGCGGCACTGGCATGTATTTCGGTGTTTTGACGGAAGGCCTCGCCGTCCTGCCCGCAATTCCGTCCGGCGTGCGCCACGCGACGGAAGCGCGACGCAATGAACTCGGCCCCGAAGCTTTCCATGCCGAACTCGCCAAGCGCGATCCGGTGGCGGGCGCCAAGCTGCGCGCCAGCGACACGCAGCGCACGTTGCGCGCATGGGAAGTGTTCGAGGCGACGGGGCGTCCACTGTCCGAATGGCAGCAGGAAATGAGCGAACCGCTTCTGGCGAACATGAAAGTCGCGCGCTTCATCATCTCGCCGCCGCGTGATGTGTTGCATCAGCGGATCAATGACCGCTTCGATGCGATGCTGGCCGCTGGCGCGATGGAAGAAGCGACGGCTTTGGAAAACCCCTCGCCAACCGCCGCGAAGATTCTGGGCCTGCGCGAGCTGCGCGCGGCCGCCGAAGGGACCCTCCCGCTGGAAGAGGCCGTCGAACAGGCCAAAGCTCGCACCCGGCAATACGCCAAGCGCCAGATGACCTGGTTCCGGCACCGCATGGCCGACTGGAATTGGGCCGAAGCGCAAGAATTGAGCAACATTCTTCCTATACTGATGGCTTAGACGGTGTGAAATTGCTTGACGGGTCCAATTCCGGCCCTTAGCGTTCGCATCTGCAACAAGAGGCAGGGCATGATCCTCGCACTCGTAATTATTGGTGGGCCGCTGACTGGGCGGGGGTGATCCCCCGGATTTCCCTGCTGGCGGCGTTTGGACAAGAGGCGGAAACGCCTCTTTTTCTTTTGTGGATGGACATGATGGACCGTGACGGAACCGAACTGATGATGGCCTCGCCCAAAACGGGCGCGCTCGAACTGAGCGGCGCGGAGATGGTCATTCGCGCGCTGAAGGACCAAGGCGTGAAGCATATTTTCGGCTATCCCGGCGGCGCGGTGCTGCCGATTTACGATGCGCTCTTCCAGCAGAACGACATCGTGCATGTGCTCTGCCGCCATGAGCAGGGTGCGACCCATGCCGCCGAAGGCTATGCGCGCTCCACCGGCAAACCCGGCGTGGTGCTGGTGACGAGCGGACCCGGCGCGACCAACGCCGTGACGGGTCTGACCGACGCATTGATGGATTCCATTCCGCTCGTCGTCATCACCGGACAGGTAGCGTCGCATCTCATCGGCACCGACGCGTTTCAGGAAGCCGACACGGTCGGTATCACCCGCGCCTGCACCAAGCACAACTGGCTGGTGAAGGACGTGAACGATCTGCCGCGCGTGATGCACGAGGCGTTTCAGATCGCGACCACCGGACGCCCCGGCCCGGTCGTGGTCGATATCCCCAAGGACGTGCAATTCAAAAAGGGCGCTTACATCGGCCCGCAATCGGTGAAGCACCGTACCTATCGGGTGAAAAGCGATCCCGATCTCGGCCAGATCGTCAAAGCCACCGAATTGATGGCGAACGCGAAGAAGCCGCTGTTCTACACTGGCGGCGGCATCGTCAATTCCGGGCCTGTGGCGAGCAAGCTGCTGCGCGAGCTGGTGGCGCTGACCGGCTTTCCAGTTACCTCCACCTTGATGGGCTTGGGCGCGTTTCCCGCCTCGTCGCCGGAATGGCTGGGACTTGTCGGCATGCACGGCACTTATGAGGCCAACAACGCCATGCACGATTGCGACGTGATGATCTGCTTGGGCGCGCGCTTCGACGATCGCGTGACGGGCAAGATCGATCTGTTCTCGCCGGAGTCGAAGAAAATTCATCTCGATATCGATCCCTCGCAGATCAACAAGAATGTGCGCGTGGACGTGCCCATCGTCGCCGATGCGGCGAAAGCTCTGAAGGAGATGCTGCATTTCTGGAAGACGCAGAAGAAAAAGACCGATGCCGCGGCGCTGAAGGATTGGTGGAAACAGATCGATCAATGGCGCGCGAAGAAGTCGTTGTCGTTCAAGAACAGCGACAAGCTCATCAAGCCACAATACGCCATCGACCGGCTTTATGAACTGACACGGGGGCGCAACGTCTACATCACCACTGAAGTCGGCCAGCATCAGATGTGGGCGGCGCAGCGCTTCAAATTCGAGGAACCGAATCGCTGGATGACATCAGGCGGGCTCGGCACGATGGGTTACGGGTTGCCCGCGGCGGTGGGTGTGCAGATGGCGCATCCCAAAGCTCTGGTCATCGACATCGCGGGCGAGGCCAGCGTGCAGATGACGATGCAGGAAATGTCCACGGCGGTGCAATACGATTTGCCGATCAAGATATTCATCCTCAATAACGAGTACATGGGCATGGTGCGCCAGTGGCAGCAGCTGCTGCATGGCGGGCGCTATTCGCATTCCTATTCCGAAGCCCTGCCGGATTTTGTGAAGCTGGCGGAAGCTTATGGTGGCGTAGGTCTGCGTGCGCAGATGCCGGACGAACTCGATGCGAAGATCATCGAAATGATCGACACTCCGAAGCCTGTGCTGTTCGATTGCCGCGTCGATCCGACTGAGAATTGTTATCCGATGATCCCGTCCGGCAAGGCGCATAACGAGATGATCCTGTCGGACGCGATGGAAGAAGAAACCGTCGTGTCGGACGAAGGAAAGATGCTGGTGTGATGCGCGCGCCGACCGAACGACACACCATCGCGGTGCTGGTGGATAACGAAGCCGGCGTGCTGGCGCGCGTCGTCGGCCTGTTCTCCGGCCGCGGCTACAACATCGAGAGCCTCACGGTGGCGGAAGTGGATCATGCCGCGCACACCTCGCGCGTCACCGTCGTCACCAGCGGCACGCCGGAAGTGATCGAGCAGATCGAGGCGCAACTGCGCCGCCTCGTACCGGTGCATTCGGTCGTGAACTGGACCACCGCCGCCCCCGGCGTGGAGCGCGAACTGGCGCTGGTGAAAGTGGCCGGCACCGGCGACAAGCGCGCCGAAGCCATGCGCATAAGTGAAATCTTCCGCGCCCATATCGTGGACACGACGCACAGCTCTTTCGTTTTCGAGATCATGGGGGCGCCAGAGAAGATCGACCAGTTCGTGGACCTCATGCGGCCGCTCGGCCTCGTCGATGTCTCGCGCACGGGCGTTGCCGCCATATCGCGCGGTCCGGAGGCGATGTAAACTTTGCCTTATGCGGAACGAAACACCGGCGCTGCCGTCCACAAATCGCATCGAGGCGTTCAGCGACGGTGTGATTGCGATCGTCATCACGATCATGGTGCTCGAATTGAAATTGCCGGAAAATATCTACGCCACGCATTCCTTGATGGGCATCATCGATCTCATCAGTCCAAAAGTGCTGAGCTACATGCTGAGCTTTGTGGTGGTGGCGATCCTGCTGGTCAATCATCACGCCGTTATGCGGTTGGCGCCACACGCCACCACCGGACTTTACTGGTGGAACGCGAACCTATTGTTTTGGACATCGCTGGTGCCGTTCGCCACGGCGACCATGGGATCCAATCCGTTCGAACCTTCAGCCGTCGCGTTCTACGGTCTTCTGATGTGCGCGGTCTCCATCGCTTTCGCGCTGCTACACGGTTATGCCGAGCGGCTTTCGATCTCCGTGCGGCGCACGCGGCTGCGAAACTATTTCGATATCGGCAAGGATATCGTTTCCAGCATGCTCTATGCGATCGGCGCGGGGCTCGCCTTCCTGTCGGTCTATATCGCATTCGCGATTTTTGTCGCGATCTCCGCCGCCTATTTCCTGCCGTCCTACGGTGAACACCGCTATTCCACGAAAGGTTGAGCCATGCGCGTCTACTACGATCGGGATGCCGATCTGAATTTCATCAAGAACAAGAAGGTGGCCGTCATCGGCTTCGGCTCGCAGGGACACGCGCACGCGCTCAACATGCGCGACTCGGGCGTGAAGGACGTTGTGATCGCCGTGCGCCCCGGCGCCTCCGCCGACAAGGCGGAGAAGGCGGGCTTCAAGGTGATGAACGTCGCCGACGCCGCGAAATGGGCGGATGTGATGATGATGGTCACGCCGGACGAATTGCAGGCGGACATCTACGCGAACGATCTGGCCCGGAACATGAAGCAGGGCGCGGCGCTGATGTTCGCGCATGGCTTCAATGTGCATTTCCGGCTGATCGAGCCGCGCAAAGACCTGGACATCCTCATGGTCGCGCCGAAAGGCCCCGGCCATACGGTGCGCAGCGAATATCAGAAGGGCGGCGGCGTACCCTGCCTCATCGCGGTGCATCAGGACGCCAGCGGCAACGCGCAGGACCTCGGCCTGGCTTACGCATCCGCCATCGGCGGCGGCCGCGCGGGCGTGATCGAGACGACGTTCAAGGAAGAATGCGAGACCGATCTCTTTGGTGAGCAATCGGTGCTGTGCGGCGGCCTGGTCGAACTCATCCGCGCCGGGTTCGAAACGCTGGTTGAAGCCGGCTATGCGCCGGAGATGGCCTATTTCGAATGCCTGCATGAAGTGAAGCTGATCGTGGATTTGATCTACGAAGGCGGTATCGCCAACATGAACTATTCGGTGTCGAACACCGCGGAGTATGGCGAATACGTCACCGGCCCGCGCATCATCACGCCGGAGACGAAAGCGGAGATGAAGCGCGTGCTGGACGATATCCAGACCGGCAAATTCGCCCGCGATTGGGTGCTGGAGAACAAGGCCGGGCAGGCGAGCTTCAAGGCCACCCGCGCCAAGCACGCCGCGCATCCCATCGAAGAGGTAGGCGCCAAGCTGCGCGCCATGATGCCGTGGATTGCCAAGAACAAGCTGGTGGATCAGGCGAAGAACTGAACAAAGAAAAGCCGCCCGCGTTTTGCTGCGGGCGGCTTCTTTCAATATGTCTCATGTCATCGCGACAGGTTGGACTTTGCGGTCGATGATCTTGAACTGCGCATAATCTCCCAATTTCTGCTGCGCCAATTCCTGCGCCTCCCTGAGCGTGGGAAGAGCGCACATATGAACGAAGGCGAGCCTGCCGTCGGACCTGTAATAGCGAATCTCGAAATCAGGCATCCCGCACCTCCTTTTTGGGAATGCTTCTTTGCATCTGTTGGGGAACGTCTCGCGTGTGGCGCTGAGTGGAACTTTCATTGGCCAAAACGGGGCGTTATGTGTTGGAAATGAGGCACGTGAATCGATGGAATCGCGCATGAAATTCGGAACACCGCTGACAGCCAATGCCACGCGTGTGATGCTTCTGGGATCGGGCGAACTCGGCAAGGAAGTGGTGATCGAGCTGCAGCGCTTCGGCGTGGAAGTGATCGCCGTGGATCGCTATGCCGACGCACCGGCGCAACAGGTGGCGCATCGCGCGCATGTTATCGATATGACTGACGCAAAGGCGTTGCGGGCGCTGGTGGAGAAGGAAAAGCCGCATCTCATCGTGCCGGAAATCGAGGCGATTGCGACCGATGAACTGGTCGTCATCGAAAAAGACGGTCTGGCGAAAGTCATTCCCACCGCCTTTGCCACGCACACCACGATGAACCGCGAACGCATCCGCGTGCTGGCGGCGGAAAATCTGAAGTTGCCGGTGTCACCTTATGCCTTCGCTTCGTCGCAGGAGGAATTGCAGGGGGCTGCGGATCGCATCGGCTATCCCTGCTTCGTCAAGCCGGTGATGTCCTCGTCGGGCAAGGGGCAGAGTAAGCTCAAGGCCAGTGGCGACGTGCCGGAAGCTTGGGACAAGGCGCTGACGGCCGGACGCGTAAAGGAAGCGCGCGTGATCGTGGAAGGCGAGATCAAATTCGACTTCGAGATCACGCAGCTTACCGTTCGCGCCGCATCCGGCACGCATTTCTGCGAGCCGGTGGGGCATGTGCAGGTCGATGGCGATTATGTGGAAAGCTGGCAGCCGCAGGCAATGAGCAACGCCGCGTTGGAGAAATCGCGCGACATCGCGGGCAAGATCACAGCGGCGCTGGGCGGTTATGGCATCTTCGGCGTGGAATTGTTCGTGAAGGGGGACGAGGTGTGGTTCTCCGAAGTCTCGCCCCGCCCGCATGATACCGGGCTTGTAACCCTGGTTACGCAATATCAAAGCGAGTTCGCGCTGCACGCCCGCGCGATATTGGGCCTGCCGGTTTCGACCGAACTGAAATCGCCCGGCGCCTCCGCCGTCATCTATGGCGGCATGGATGCGAAAGGCATCGCCTTCGAAGGCGTGGCCGAAGCGTTGGCCGATCCACAAGTGGAGCTGCGCCTGTTCGGCAAGCCGGTGAGCTATGTAAAGCGCCGCATGGGCGTGGCGCTGGCGCGCGGCACGGACACAGACGAAGCGCGGAAGCGGGCGAAGAAGGCGGCGAGTTTGGTTCGACCTGTCTCCAACTAATCATCTCCCCCTTGCGGGGAGGTCGAAATTTGCACTTCGCAAATTTCGGGTGGGGGGACCGGTGCAGGGTGTTCCCCCCACCCGAAAAATTCTTCGCTGCGCTCGAATTTTGTCGGCCTCCCCACAAGGGGGAGGCGATTTGAGATGCTAGATCGAACGGTTCAATGTTTTAGTTTCGAGCTCAACCAATCCGCCGTCTCCTCCGGCGTGCGCTTGTCCTTCTCGCGGTCGACCATCAGGTTCGCCCGCTGCATCGTCTTCAGATCGATCGCGCCAATGAGTGGCTTCAGCGCCGCGAGCAGCTTTTGGTCATGCGCATGTTTGGCGCTGATCAGCAGCACCGTGTCGTAAGGCGGAAACGCGCCCTTCGGATCACCCAGAAGCTTCAGATTGTATTCGGCAACGCGGCCGTCGCTAGAGAAGGCCGTGATCGCATCGACATCGTTGCTCGCCACCGCGCGGTACATGAAATCGGATTGATATTGCCGCTGTCTGGCGAACTTAAACCCGTAAGCCGCCGTCACCGCGCGCCATTCCGGCCGCGAGAAGATCTCGTAGTCGCCGCCGATGGTCATGCCCCCCGCATGCGCCGCAAGATCGGCGAGCGTATCGATATGCAAATCGTCGGCACGATCGCGGCGCATGGCGACGGCATAGGCATTCTCGAAACCGAGCGGCAGCACGCGAATGCCATAGGTCTTGCCGAGCCACGCCGTCATCTGCGCCAGCACCGCGGCGCGGCCGGGCTGGTCCGTGCGTTTCATCTCGTTGGTCCAGATCGTGCCGGTGTAGTCGATGGAGATGTCGATGTCGCCGTTGGTGAGCGCATGAAAGGCAACGGTCGAGCCGAGTCCATCGCGCCGCGCCGAAGCGATGCCGGCCGCGTTCAGGCGCTTCTGGATCAGGCTCCCGAGGATGTATTGCTCATCGAAACTTTTGGTGCCGACGGTGACGGTTTCGCCAGCGTGGCCGAACAGCGGAAACAGGCTTACGCCGACAACGATCACAATGGCCGCCAACGCCCACCACTGCCGCCAGAGCTGGCGTTTTGCGAACCCGTCTTCGGCAAGCGCAAGCAACCGGTCTATCAAAAGCGCCAACACCGCGGCGGCGATGCAACCGAACAGCACCAGCACCCAGTTCTCGGTCTGCAATCCGGTGAAGATGTAGTTGCCCAGGCTCGTTTGCCCTATGGGCGTAGAAAGCGTGGCCGTGCCGATCACCCACACCGCTGCGGTGCGAATGCCCGCCATGATGACCGGCGCGGCGAGGGGAAGCTCCACCAGCCACAGCGATTGCATCGGCGTCATGCCGGTGGCGCGCGCGGCGCGGATGATCGCGGGATCAAGCCCCGTGAGACCCACAATGGTGTTCCGCAAAACTGGCAGCATCGAATAAAGCGCCAGCGCGAGCATTGCGGGCAGAAACCCCAGCGCGCGGAATCCAAATCCGAATGTCGCCGTGGTGAATGCCGATATGATGACGAGCAAGGGATAGAACAGCGCCAGCAGCGCCAGCCCCGGAATGGTCTGCACCACGCTGGCGACAGTCAGCGCCGGTCCGCGCAGCCACGTCACGCGATAGGCGAGGATGGCGAGCGGCAGACTGATCGCGAGCCCGAGCAGGATCGCCGACACGCTGACCAGCACATGCTGGCCGAGATAATCGGGCAGGTTCGCAAAGCCGGCGCTGAAGAGATTGTTCATGCGCTTTGCATCGCCTTGGCGAGTTTCTCCGCGCGGCGGCGGGGAATCTCGATCAACCGCCGCACAAAATCGTCAGCGGGCGATGCTGCAAGCTCCCGGGGCGTCGCCACCTGCAGCAATTCGCCCTCGCGCATCACCGCGATGCGGTCGGCCAGCAGGAAGGCTTCCGTCATGTCATGGGTGACGAGGATGGTGGTGAGGCCGAGTTGGTCGTGGATGGCGCGATAGTCCGCCGCCAGTTCGTCGCGAATGAGCGCATCGAGTGCGCCGAACGGCTCGTCCATCAGCATGATCTTGGGCCGCGCAGCGAGCGCGCGCGCCACGCCGACGCGCTGGCGCTGTCCGCCCGAAAGCTGCGCCGGACGGCGGCTCGCGATGTCCGCGTTGCCGAGTTGCACCAGCGACAGTAGCTCATGCACGCGTGCGTCGATCTCATTCAGCGGCCAACCCAAAAGCTTGGGCGTGATGGCGATGTTCTCCGCCACCGGCATGTGCGGGAAGAGGCCGATCTCCTGGAACACGAAACCGATCTGCCGGCGCAACGCCACGGGATCGCCGCTGCGCACATCCGCGCCGTCGATCAGCACGCGGCCGCTCGAAGGCTCCACGAGCCGGTTGATCATGTTGAGCGTCGTCGTCTTGCCGCTGCCGGATTCGCCGATCAACACCAGGAACTCGCCATCGGCCACGCGCAACGATACATCGCGCACGGCGGACACACCGCTGCCGAAAGTCTTGGAAAGATGTTCGAGTTCGATCATCGCGCCCCGCTTCGCGCACTGTTACGCGGCACGGTGCGGATTGCAAAGTGCGGCGGCGCTAGGTCGGGTTTTCCAGACTGAACATCGCCGAGTCGTCGTCATAGGAGAATAGCTCGGCGAAGCGCGCCCAGGAAACGACCGTGCTTAGCGTTTCGTCCGCAGCCTCTTCGGTCATGTAGTCCTCGAGTTCGTCGAGGAAGCGGTTCCAGGACGCGGTGTGGCTCTCGCGTTCGTCGAGCACGCGGCGGATATGCGCGGCCAGAGGGACATAGCGGATCAGTAGCCGCGCGAAAATGCGCTTGCGCTCGTCGATGTCTTCGGTCGCGAAACGCTTGCCGGTTTCGGTGAGCTTGATGTCGCCGCCTTCGATATCGGCCAGCCGCAGCATTTGCAGCGCTTCGGCGACGGGGAAAAGTTCGTCGATCTCGAACTGCGTTTCATCTGCGATTTCGGGAAGGCCGGCCTCACCGTTGAATGGCGGCGCGGCCACGGCTTCGAGCAGGCCGGAGATGGTATTGGCCGAGACGCGATGAAAAATCGTGCCCATTGTGGCGCGCTCCCCCTTCTGGGCGGCGCGGTCGGCACGGCGCGCGGTCATCTCGACATAGATGCGTTCGACCAGCGCCGTGAACGCCGGATCGTTGCGGTCGCGCGGCTGGCGCAGCGGAATGGGAATCTCGCTGATGATCTTTCCCGGATTGGTCGAGAACAGGCACACGCGGTCGCACATCAACACCGCTTCCTCGATGTTGTGCGTAACGAGGATGATTCCCTTGATCGGCAGATCACCTTCGCCCCACAGCTCGATCAGATCGGTGCGCAGGTTTTCCGCCGTTAGCACGTCGAGCGCGGAGAACGGCTCGTCCATGAGCAGAATGTTGGGATGCACGACGAGCGCGCGCGCGAAGCCTACGCGCTGGCGCATGCCGCCGGAAAGCTCGCGCGGATAAGCGCTCTCATAACCGTCGAGGCCGATGAGATCGATCGCTTCCAGCGCGCGCTTGCGGATTTCCTCCGCCGGAAGCCCCAACGCTTCCAGTCCGAGTTGCACATTCTCCAGCACCGTGAGCCAAGGAAACAGTGCGAAGCTTTGGAACACCATCGCGATACCCTTGGCGGGACCGTCGATTTCGTGGCCAAGATATTTCGCCGATCCGCCGGTAGGCGAGGAAAGTCCCGCGATGATGCGCAGCAAGGTCGATTTGCCGGAGCCGGAACGGCCAAGCAAGCCCACGATTTCGCCCTGTTTCACGGTGAGATTCACATCGTCCAGCACCAGCAACTCGCTGCCGCCAGGGCGCGGAAAAGCGCGGCGGATATTGTGAAGATCAAGCAGCGGCGTCGTATCCATGACCGGTCCTCACGTCAGACGGAATTTGCGTTCGGCGTACCAGTATAGCGGACGCCAGAAGATGCGGTTGATGATGCTCACCAGCGCCGCCATCACCGCGGTGCCCAGCACGACGCGGTGGAAGTCGCCGGATACGCTGGCGCGCTGGATGTAATCGCCAAGGCCGTGCGCATGAAGTGTCTGGTGTCCCCAGTTCACGAATTCGGCCACGATGGCGGCGTTCCACGATCCGCCGGAGGCGGTGATCGCGCCGGTGACGTAGAAAGGAAACACGGCCGGCAGCGCGATCTTGCGCCACCACAGCCAGCCCTTCACGCCGAAATTGTCGCCCGCATCACGCATGTCGCGCGGCAGCCCGCTCGCGCCTGCGATGACGTTGAACAGGATGTACCACTGCGTGCCCAGCACCATGAGTGGCGACAGCCAGATGTCCGGATTGAGCTGGAACGTGACGATCCCAACCACGACCAGCGGAAACAGCAGATTGGCCGGGAAGGCCGCCAGGAACTGCGCCAGCGGCTGTACGATGGTCGCAAGCTTGGGACGCAGACCGACATAGATCCCGATAGGCGTCCAGATCGCACTCGCCAGCGCGATGAGCACGAAGACGCGGATCATGGTGATAAAGCCCAGCGCAAAGACGTTCAGCACTTCGCGCAACGGCAGGGCTGCCGCTGAGAACTCGTAGATGCGCCACATCGCAAAGCCGAGCGCCAGCACGACGGCCAGATACCAGAGGCCATCTGCCGCCCGCGACACCAGCGGCGTCGCCTCAATGCCTGATTGGCCGAACGATGGCGCCTGCATCCGGTAGGTCCAGCGCATGAAGCGCTCCATCGGTGCTCCCGCGGCATCGAAGAGGCTCGACCGCCGGAACATGGTGAGCATCCAGCTTTCCGGCTCGTCTTCGGATTGCTCCTGATCGATGCGGAAGCGGAATGCCCAAGCCACCAGCGGACGGAACATGAGCTGGTCGAAAATCAGGATCACGACCAGCATCGTGCCGATGGCCCAGAAGATTGCGGGGATATTCTTCTGCGCGATGGCCAGCGCGATGTAGGAGCCGACACCCGGCAAGGCGAAGGACGTGGTGCCGACGCTGACCGCCTCGGAGACCACCAGAAAGAACCAGCCGCCCGACATGGACATCATCATGTTCCAGATGAGCGAGGGCATGGCGAAAGGCACTTCGATGCGCCAGAACCGCGCCCAGCCGTTCAGTCCGAACATCCGTCCCGCCTCGATCATCTCCGGCGGAACCGTCCTGAGAGACTGATAGAAGCTGAAGGCCATGTTCCAGGCCTGGCTGGTGAAGAGGGCAAAGACGCAGACCAGTTCGGCGCCGAAAATCCGCCCCGGCGCCAGCGCCAGAAAGAACACCGTCGTCACCGAAATGAAGCTCAGGATCGGGACCGACTGGAGGATATCCAGCAGCGGAATCAGCAGGCTGCCGGCGCGCGGGCTTTTCGCGGCAAGAGTGGCGTAAGTGAAGGTGAAGCCCAGCGACACCACCATCGCGATTAGCATTCGAAGCGCGGTGCGTAGTGCATATTCGGGCAGATGGGATGGATCGAGCGATAGCGGCTGGGCGGCGAGAACCGCCAGCGGCTGGCCCAGCATCCGGCTCGCTTGGGCAAAGGCCACCACGAAGCCCAGAACCAGCACAGCAGCCAGCAGATCCCAGCCGCCGGGCAACAGACGGCGTGCCTCGATCGAGACGGGCGGCAGGATGCGCATATCCGGCAGGCCTTCGAGGGGTGGTTGTTGGCAGTGCGGGGGCGCGGTTCAGACGTCAAATCGCGCGGGGGCTTTGAAGCACTCCAAGCCGTTCGGGGGAAGCGGTTTTTTGTGAAGTCTGCGACAGCGATTGCCGCAGTTTGGGACCCCGAAAGGAGGCTGTTCGAGACCCGCGCGAAGGTCAAAATAAGCCTGTTCATCCATATTGCGCCGCCGCGCAAAATCAGCGTAAAACATTGGAAACGAAGCAGAAAGCGGCGCTTTTACGCCATTTTCACAGGCCTCGTTTCAAGGTTAGCGGACCGTACAAAACGGGCGGAATGGCGATCCAGGCGATGATCGAAGACGCGCACATCGAAGTTGCAGGCGGAGATTTCTCCGCTCGCGGTTTCGCGCGCGTGAACATCGCACACGCTTCTTCCCTCGGTTTGCCGTTGGCGCAGCTTCTCCTCCTTAGCTGCCCCTAGGCGTCGCTGCTCGTGAATTCGGGCGGACGTTTGGGGGATCAATTTGGCGAAGGGAGTCGATTGAAGCCGCTGGATGCGGCAAACGAAGGAAGAAGACCATGACCACGAACACGCAAAAAACAGAACGCATAAAAATATTCGACACGACATTGCGCGACGGCGAGCAATCGCCCGGCGCTGCGATGACACACGAAGAAAAAATCGAAGTCGCCGAACTCCTCGACGAAATGGGCGTCGATATCATCGAGGCCGGCTTCCCGATTTCCTCGCAAGGCGATTTCGATGCGGTGAACACCATCGCCAAGCGCACGAAGAATGCTGTGATCTGCGGATTGTCGCGTGCGGGGGTGAAAGACATTGATCGCGCCGCCGAGGCGCTCAAACCGTCGAAGCGTTTCCGTATTCACACCTTCATCTCCACCAGCCCCGTTCACATGAAGCACAAGCTTCAGATGGGCCCGAATTCCGTGATCGAAGCGATCGCGGCATCGGTTGGCCATGCGCGCCGCTTCACCGACGACGTGCAATGGTCGCCGGAGGATTCGACGCGGACAGAGCGGGATTTCCTCTGTTTTGCGGTGGAAACGGCGATCAATGCCGGAGCGACCACGATCAATATTCCCGACACGGTGGGCTATTCCACGCCGCAGGAATTCTTCGAGATGATCGTGGATTTGCGGAACCGCGTTCCCAATATCGACAAGGCGATCATCGCCACGCATTGCCACAACGACCTGGGTTTAGCCGTCGCGAATTCCTTGGCCGGCGTGTTGGCCGGTGCGCGCCAGATCGAATGCACCATCAACGGCATTGGCGAGCGCGCGGGCAATGCAGCGCTCGAAGAAGTCGTGATGGCTTTGAAGGTTCGCGGCGATATCATGCCGTTCACAACGGAAATCAACACAACGCTATTGTCGCGCGCGTCGAAACTTGTTTCGAACGTCACCGGCTTTCCGGTGCAGTACAACAAGGCCATCGTCGGCAAGAACGCCTTTGCGCATGAAAGCGGCATCCATCAGGACGGGATGCTCAAGAATGTCGAGACCTATGAAATCATGCGTCCGGAAGACGTCGGCGTGCATTCCTCGTCGCTGGTACTGGGCAAACTGTCCGGCCGTCACGCGTTCAAGGACAAGCTGGAAGCCTTGGGTTACGAGCTGGACAATCAATCGTTCCAGGAAGCGTTCAAGCGCTTCAAGGATCTCGCTGACAAGAAGAAGCATGTCTTCGACGAAGACATCGTGGCGCTGGTCGACGACGAGGTGATGCGCGGCCATGACAAGATCCTGATCCGGGCCCTTCGCGTCACGTCTGGCATTAACGTCCCGCCTTCTGCGGAGCTGACGCTTTCTGTGGATGGTCAGGACCGAACCGCAAAGACTACGGGCGATGGTCCGGTCGATGCGATATTCAACGCCATTCGCGAGCTTTTCCCGCATGAGGCCAGCCTCCAGCTCTTCCAGATCAAGTCGGTCACGGAAGGCACGGACGCGCAGGCCGGCGCCAGCGTCAGGCTCGAGGAGAACGGGCGCACCGTCACCGGGCGCGCGGCGGACACCGATACGGTGCTGGCCGCGGCGAACGCCTATGTGAATGCGCTCAACAAGCTTTTGGTGAAACGTGAAAAGAGGGCGCCGGAGACACTGACCGTCGCGCGATGAAATCGTTACCCCGGCGTTAATCACCGCCGGGGTACATTCGCGGGATGGGCGCTGCAACGGCGACCCGGAAGGGAATAGGCAGACATACATGTTCGGCAGTCTTCTCGGCGTTCTGTCGAGCGATATGGCCATCGACCTCGGAACCGCGAATACGCTGGTTTATGTCAAAGGGCGCGGCATCGTTTTGAACGAGCCCTCCGTGGTGGCCACGATCAGCTCGCGCAGCGGCAAGAAAACCGTCCGCGCCGTCGGCAACGATGCCAAGATGATGCTGGGCCGCACGCCCGGCAACATCGAGGCGATCCGGCCGATGCGCGACGGCGTTATCGCGGATTTCGAAGTCGCGGAGGAGATGATCAAGCACTTCATCCGCAAGGTGCATAACCGCCGCTCCTTCGCCAATCCGATGATCATCGTCTGCGTGCCGTCTGGCTCGACCGCAGTGGAGCGGCGTGCAATTCAGGAATCGGCCCTGTCGGCCGGCGCCCGCCGCGTGTTCCTCATCGAGGAACCAATGGCGGCGGCTATCGGCGCCGGTCTTCCGGTATCCGAGCCGACGGGTTCCATGGTTGTCGATATCGGCGGGGGTACGACCGAAGTGGCTGTCCTTTCGTTGGGCGGCATCGTCTATTCGCGCTCGGTGCGCGTGGGCGGCGATAAGATGGACGAGGCAGTGATCGCTTATATCCGCCGCCACCAGAACCTTTTGATCGGCGAAGCCAGTGCGGAACGCATCAAGAAGGAGATCGGCACTGCCGCACCGCCGGCCGAGGGCAACGGTGTCACGCTCGAGATAAAGGGCCGTGATCTTCTGAACGGCGTGCCCAAAGAAATCACCATCACCCAACGCCATATCGCGGAAGCTCTTGCCGAGCCGACCAGCCAGATCGTGGAAGCGGTGAAGGTCGCGCTCGAAGCGACGCCGCCGGAACTGGCGGCGGATATCGTGGACAAGGGCATCGTGCTGACCGGCGGCGGCTCGCTGCTCGCCAATCTGGATCAGGTGTTGCGCGAGGAGACGGGACTTCCGGTCTCCATCGCCGACGACCCGCTCTCCTGCGTGGCCCTGGGCACGGGCCGCGTTCTGGAAAACACAAAAGGCATGAGACACGTTCTGACCACAGCATTCTAAAGTTCGCGCGAGTAAGTCATGGCGAATGGTTCGATGAGGTATGCGCGGGGACGGGGTAATGCCCAGCTTCCGCTTGCCATCGTCGCGGTTCTTGCCGTTGTGCTCGTGCTTCTGGGAAAAGCGCAGTCGTCGCTATTCGACCGCGCCCGCGCATCCTTCACCGATTGGACGCGGCCCGCGCTCGTCTGGGTCAGCACGCCGTTCGACAAAGCGTCGGCCTGGTTCAACGGCATCGATGGCATCTTCGTGGTCTATCAAGAGAACCAGCGCCTCAAGCAGGAGAATGCGCGGTTGCGCCAATGGCAAAGCGCGGCGCTGCTTCTGGACGAGCGGCTCAAGCGTTACCAACTCTTGCTGAATGCGGTGCCCGATCCGGCGCTTAATGCGCGCACGGCGCGCGTCATTGGCCGCGCCAGCCATCCGTTCCTCGACACCATGATCATCGACGCCGGGAAGTCGCAGGGGCTGAAGCCCGGCGAAGCGGTGGTCGATGCGCGCGGCATGATCGGCCGCATCTTTCTCTCCGGCGAACGCACCTCCTGGGTGCTGCTGCTGACCGATTTGAACAGCCGCATCCCGGTGATGATCCAGCCCGGCAACATCCAGGCGATCATGGCTGGCGACAACACGCCAAACCCGACGCTCGACACGCTGGCGACCACGGCGCCCCTCAAAGTTGGCGATCAGGTGGTCACGTCCGGCGATGGCGGTCTCATCCCGCCAGGGCTTCCCGTCGGAGTTCTAGTGAACGAAGGCGGTGCTTTTCGCGTCGCGTTGCTGGCGGATGCCGGCGCCAGCGAGGACGTGCGCATTCTCGACTACAAGCTGCCGGTGGAAGAGCCGCCCGCGCCATCGCCGAACGATCTTCCGGCCTCCGCCGCCGGCCTGAAGCCGGAACCTCCGCCGCCACCGCCCGTGCAGCAGGCCACACCCTTGCAGACAAACCCGCCAAGTGGCGCGCCGCCCAAGCCGGCTGTGGCGAAACCGGCAGCGGCGCAGAAGCCCGCGCCTCCACAAGTGAATGGCGGGGACAACGGCGACACGCAGGATCAATGACCGTTATGTCGGATCGGATTGGCTGGTCATTTCGAAGCGCACTGGGTGCTTCGATCCCGTTCCTCTGCGCGGTCTTGGGCGTGATCGCGTCCAACATGCCGGTGTCGATCTTCGGCGCAAATGTGCCGCCACCCATGTTTGGGCTCATGCCAATCTATTTTTGGTGCCTCGTGCGCCCGGACCTGATGCCGCCCTTTGCCGTGTTCATCATCGGCGTGCTGCAGGATCTGCTCGGCGGCGGATCGCCAGGCGTGTGGACGCTATCGTTCGTCGCCGCTTATGCGGTTGTCGATCGCGAGCGGGATTCCTTTGCCGGACTTGCCGGTGTCGGCGCCATCTTGGGCTTTGCCGTGGCATTGCTGATTGCTGGTGTAACGGCCTACGCGACGATAGCCGTGCTGTATTGGCATCTGCCGCCGGTTGCGTCGATCCTGGTGGAAATCGCGATCAGCGTTGTCTTCTACATTCCCGTTGCGCTGATCCTAGGCGTGATCCATCGTCGGCTTATCGGCCCCTTGAGGGGTGACTACTGATGGCCATTTTCGACCGTAAGGACAAAAGTCGCTACGCGACCTTCACCCGCCGCACTTTGCTGATGACGGGCGGCGTGAATGTGGTTTTCGCGGTGCTGGCCGGGCGGCTCTATCAGCTCCAGATCCTGCACGGCGATGAGTTCATGACGCGCGCGGAAGAGAACCGCGTCAGCCAGCGTCTCGTCGCGCCGTTGCGCGGCCGCATCCTCGACCGCTTCGGCGTGGAGCTCGCCTCCAACCGCCGCAACTACCGCGTTCTGATCGTGAAGGAGCAGGCGGCCGAAGGCGTCGATGCCGCCATCGAGACCATCGGCAAGCTCATCTATCTCTCCGATCATCAGCGCGAGAAGGTCAAACGCGACATCGCCAACAACAAGCCTTTCGCCCCGGTGCCGGTGGCGGAAAACCTGTCGTGGGACGAATTCGCGCGCATCAATCTGCACTTGCCTTATCTGCCGGGTATCCAGCCCGACGTCGGCGAGACGCGCGCTTATCCTTATGGTCCGGAGCTTTCGCATATCCTGGGCTATGTCGCTTCGGTCTCGCCCGAAGACATGAAGGGCGACGACGATCCATTGCTCGACATTCCGGGCTTTCGTATCGGCAAGCGCGGCATCGAAAAGGAATTCGAAGCGGACATCCGTGGCAAGGCCGGCGCCAGCCGCGTCGAGGTGAACGCGTATGGCCGCGTCATCCGCGAACTGGGCCACGATGCGGGAACGCCGGGATCGGATGTGTTTCTCACGATCGACCAGCAGGTGCAGCAATTCGCGGCGCAGCGGCTCGGCAACGAGAGCGCGGCCTGCGCGGTGCTGGATGTTTCCAATGGCGACGTGATCTCGCTGGTGTCGTCGCCCGGTTACGATCCCAACGCGTTCAATGTCGGCATCTCGCAGGCCGAATGGAACGCACTCACCACCGACGACCACAAGCCGCTCATCAACAAGGTCATCACCGGCGAATATCCGCCCGGTTCGACCTTCAAGCCGGTTCTCGCTACCGCCTGCATGGACAACGGCCTGGCCGATCTGCAGGTCAACTGCTCCGGCTCGATGACGTTGGGCAACAACGTGTTCCATTGCTGGTCCTGGAAGAAGGGCGGCCACGGTCATGTCGATCTGAAGCGCGGCATCGCCGTGTCTTGCGACATCTTCTTCTATGAAGCCGCAAAACGCCTGGGCATCGACAAGATCCACGACACCGCGATCGCGATGGGCCTTGGTGGGAAAACCGGCATCGAACTGCCCGGCGAACGTCCCGGCCTGATCCCCAGCCGCGAGTGGAAGCTCAAGCGCTTTGGCGTGCCGTGGCAACAGGGCGAAACGCTGAACACCGGCATCGGGCAGGGCTATGTGACGGCGACGCCGATTCAATTGGCGACGCTCGCCGCGCGCATCGCCAGCGGCAATGCAGTCAGCCCCCGCATCACGCGCTATATCGGTCATAACGACCAGCCGCGGCCGCAGATCAACCGCCTGCCGTTCTCCGACTCTGCGCTGGCCGCCGTGCAGCAAGGCATGAACATGGTGGCCAACGTGCCCGGCGGCACCGCCTATGCCTGGCGCATCACGCAGCCGGGCTTCGAGATGGCGGGAAAAACCGGCACTGCACAGGTGCGCCGCATCACGCGCGAAGACCGCGCGACGGGCCACGTTGGTAACGCCAACCAGCCGTGGAAACTGCGGGAGCATGCCCTGTTTATCGCTTACGCGCCGGTGCAGCTGCCGCGTTACGCACTGGGCATCATCATGGAGCATGGCGCGACGCCGGATCATCCGCATGTGCAGATGGCGCGCGACATCCTTCTGTTTGCGCAGCAGCGCGATCCGGTGAAACTGCCGAACGCCTATCCGGTGAACGCCGCCGACCGCGGGACAAACAAGGTGCGCGGATGACGACACGCTCTTATGCCGCCGCGCGGCGCACGCTCTCCTTCGGCGACAAGCTGCTCGATGTAAACTGGGGACTGGTGCTGCTCATCACCATCATCGCCAGCGCTGGTTTTGCGATGCTCTATTCGGTGGCGGGCGGAAGCTTCCATCCCTGGGCGCTGCCGCAGATGGTACGCTTCATCATCGGACTCATTCTGCTCATCGCCATCGCGATGGTGGACATCCGCGTGTGGATGAGCCTGGCATATCCTCTCTATGGCGCGGCACTGCTTCTGCTGCTGGCGACCACGATCATGGGCAAAGTCGGCGGTTTGGGCGCGCAGCGCTGGCTGGAGCTTGGCCCGCTGCAGATCCAGCCCTCGGAGCTGATGAAGATTTCGCTGGTGCTGGCGCTGTCGCGCTATCTGCATGGCCAGCCGGTGGAGGATATTTCCAAGCCGCTGAAGCTTCTCATCCCGCTGGCGATGATCGGCGTTCCCGCGGTGCTGGTGCTAATGCAGCCGAATCTGGGCACCGCGATGATCTTGTGCGCGGACGGCGCGTCTTTGCTCTTTCTTGCCGGCCTTTCCTGGTGGTGGATATTGCCGACGGTTGGCGCCGGTGTCGCCGCGGTACCGATCGCCTGGCGCTTCATGCACGATTATCAGAGACAACGCGTGCTCACCTTTCTCAATCCCTCGTCGGATGCGCTGGGTGCGGGCTGGAACATCAGCCAGGCCGAGATTGCCGTTGGCTCGGGCGGCCTTGCCGGCAAAGGCTACATGCAGGGCACGCAAAGCCGGCTGAACTTCCTGCCGGAAAAGGAGACCGATTTCATCTGGACCGTGCTCGGCGAAGAGTTCGGCTTCGTCGGCTGTATCGCCATGCTGCTGCTTTTCGCAGTGGTGATCGCCTATGGCATTCGCATCGCGATGGCCTCGCGTAGCCAATTCGGGCGCTTGCTCGCCACGGGCATCACGCTCAACTTCTTCTTCTACATCATGATCAACGCCTCGATGGTGATGGGGCTTATCCCGGTGGTCGGAATCCCGATGCCGCTCATTTCCTATGGCGGCACCGCGATGCTGACCGTGATGGTGGGCTTTGGGCTTCTCATGTCGGTGCATGTCCACCGCCAGGTGGAAATCCCGCGCCATTCCAGCGGTTTGATGTGATCCCAGGAGTGCATGGACAGGGCGGGACTCGCCTGCTATAGCCCGCCCCCTCCGGCGGATAAGCCGGTCTTGGGTACGGGTGATTAGCTCAGTCGGTAGAGCAGCTGACTCTTAATCAGCGGGTCGTAGGTTCGATTCCTACATCACCCACCAACCAGTCTCGCTTGTTCGGCTTTTTCCTGTCTCTGCGGGAAGGAGCCTGCTTCTGCCGCCGAAAGCGCCCGATGGCGTAAGCGCCAGGTCTCTCCTCACGCGTGTTCGCAGCGTCGGCCAGCAAGCGAGGCGTATCGTCTCCGCGGGCCACCAAGTTTTTCCCGGATATCAAGCTGCGACGGCTCGGAGACGGGTTAGCACATCGCAGAGACGGGTTCGATCTTGTCAGGAAATCTGGCGCAGGCCCAGCAGTTCGCGCTGCTTTGGCCAGCTTGGTGGCAGCTCGGCCAGCCGTGTTATGCCGATGCGCCGCGGCAATGTTCCTTTCACGGCAGCCTCGGCAATGTCCGGCGCCAGAAATGCCAGCGACAGGGTCATGTGAACCGACCGTTTGCTGCGACGTTCGCGGATAGCAATCGCAGCGGTGTCTTTCACCTTGCCATTCATGAGTTCCTGCAGCCATAAGCGCCCAAGAGCGATGGCGTTTAACAACGTGGCGCGCACTTCTGATCGCATCGGGCGTTCGTCGCCAGAAACATCCGGTGCGGGTTGGAGCACCTCTCTTTTTGGTCTGCCGGGGCTGCGCGGGGTCCAGGGGATTTCCAGGACGGCTTGCTGATCGTCTTCCATGTTCACCAATTCGACACGCAGCACCTCTTTGTGGACGACGATACGTTGCACCGAGCGGAGTAGCCCACGGACATCGTCTGCTTCGGCCGTCTGCGCATCCTCACAGGCTAGTTTGGCTTTGAGGGTGTCGACGACCAATGTCTCGATCTGATCGGCTGCGACCCGCGCCTGCGATCCGCATTCGCTTTTGCGCCCTTCGAGCATGGCGCGGCTGACATAGTAGCGGTGGATGAGTCCGTGTTTCTTGGTCGTGGACGGCGTCATGCGATTGCCCGCGTCATCAAACAGTTTGCGAAGGAGCAGCGCATTCGATGCCGCCCATTTCGCGCGATGCTTTTGGAGATTTTCGGCCAGCCGGTCCTGTACCGCTTCGAACAGCAAACGATCGACAACCGCTTCATGCTCGCCTTGATAGCTTTGATCCTTGTG
>DASXHQ010000130.1:0-5619 GCA_036488415.1 Rhizomicrobium sp. | reverse complement strand
CTTCGTTGCCAGGTGGACTCAACATGGGTGCACAGCTCGACGCGCTCGACCCGTCGGTACTTGACGGGGCAACGATCCTTCCTTGGGCGCAATACTGGGCTTGGCGATTGTGCGGCGTCGCCGCATCAGAGATAACGAGTCTGGGTTGTCACACCGATCTGTGGCTGCCGATGGAAAACCGGCCATCGCCGCTTGCCAGGCGGCGCGGATGGGCCGCACGCTTTGCGCCCCTGCGCAAGGCAGAGGAGGTGCTCGGTCAGCTCACACCGGAATGGGTGCGGCGCACGGGGCTTTCGCCCGCTGTTCGCATTTATTGCGGCCTGCACGATTCCAATGCCGCGCTACTTGCCGCGCGCGGTTTTTCCGAAATTGCCGATCGCGAAGCCAGCTTGCTCTCCACCGGCACCTGGTTTGTCGCGATGCGTACCCTGGCGGACGATGCCGATGCGCTCACGCTAGCCGAGTCACGCGATTGTCTGATCAACGTCGATGTGAACGGCAGACCCGTTCCTTCGGCGCGGTGGATGGGCGGACGAGAGGCGGAGCTGCTCATGGGCATCGACACTGCGGAAGACGAACTGGGATGGCCGGCGCTCCAAGCGGCCACGGCGCAGGTATTGGCCAAGGACATTATGGTGATGCCGAGCTTCGCGCCGGGGACAGGGCCATTTCCGACTCATATTGGAGGCTGGAATAAAGAGCCTGCCGATCCAATCGAGCGACGCGCCGCCGTCCAGCTCTATCTCGCGCTTGTGACTGACGTTTCGCTCCAACTGATCGGCACGAAAGGCCGGTTGTTGGTTGAGGGACGCTTCGCTGAGTCTCCTTTATTCCTTGCCTCCCTGGCGGCGCTCCGGCCGGATCTTTCGATCTATGCCGCGAACCTGCACAACGGCGTTTCCTACGGTGTATTGCGATTGCTGCAGCCGGATCTTCCGCCGCTTTCCGGACTAGCACGCGTCGAATCTCTGCCGCACGATCTTCCTGCCTATCGGCAACGCTGGATGCGCGAGGTCGCCGCGTGATCGTCGCCTCGGTATCCGATTACCGCGAAAGTGCGCGCCGCCGGCTGCCGCATTTTCTTTTCGAATATATCGACGGCGGGGCGCATGCCGAGCACACGCTGGCCCGAAACAGCGACCAGCTTGCTGCCATCGCACTTCGCCAGCGCGTCCTGCGCGATGTCTCGGCGATCGACCTGTCGGCGCGGCTGTTCAAACAGGATTACGCCATGCCCGTGGGGCTTGGTCCGATCGGTCTAGCCGGGCTGACAGCGCGGCGGGGCGAGGTGCAAGCAGCCCGCGCAGCTAAACAAGCGCGAATTCCGTTCTGCCTTTCGACAGTCTCGGCTTGCGCTTTGGAAGAAGTCGCGGCAGGCGCCGGTGCGCCGTTCTGGTTCCAGCTCTACATGATCCGCGATCGCGCCTTCATGCGAGATCTGCTTGAAAGGGCGCAAGCGCTGGGCTGTTCGGCGCTCGTCTTCACGGTGGACATGCCTGTGCCCGGAACGCGCTATCGCGACCTGCGCTCTGGACTTGCGGGTGCATCTGGGTTTCGCGGTGCTGCCCGGCGGCTGTTGCAAGCGTTGCGGCGACCTCGCTGGACCTGGGATGTGGGATTGCGCGGACGGCCGCACAGTTTGGGCAATGTCGCGCCGGTTCTCGGAGAGCGCAGCGGACTCGAAGACTTTTTCGCCTGGATGCGCGCAAATTTCGATCCCACAGTGACATGGCGCGACATGGAATGGGTGCGCCAGAACTGGAAAGGTCCCCTGATCGTCAAAGGCGTGCTTGACGTTGAGGATGCGCGCGAAGCAGCCGCGATGGGTGCCGACGGGCTCGTGGTGTCCAACCATGGCGGACGCCAACTCGACGGTGTGCTGGCGACCGCGTGCGCACTGGAACCCATTGCGGATGCGGTAGGCGATCGGCTGACAGTGCTCGTTGATGGCGGCGTCCGCTCCGGACTCGACGTGGTGAAGATGCTCGCGCTTGGCGCACATGGCGTGCTGCTCGGCCGCGCTTGGGCCTTTGCGCTGGCCGCGGCCGGCGGCGAGGGGGTCGCACATGTGCTGCGCCTGATTGAAGCTGAGATGCGCATCGCCATGGCGCTCACCGGCGTCACGACCATAGACGCAATCGATCGCAATCTCTTGGCAAGAACGACAAAGGATATGCGATGACGCCGAATCCACTGCTGGGTGTTCTCTTCCATTGGCTGGGGGGCCTTTCGTCCGCCAGCTTCTACGTTCCCTACAAGCGCGTGCGGCGCTGGTCGTGGGAAATTTTCTGGCTGGTGGGCGGAATCTTCAGTTGGGTTCTGGCACCTTGGATATTCGCTGCCCTGCGCACACACGATCTGCTGGGCGTTCTGTCCTCCGCGTCGCGCGACACTCTTTGGTGGTGCTATTTCTGGGGCGCGATGTGGGGCTTTGGCGGTCTCACTTTCGGGCTCACCATGCGTTATCTCGGCATGTCGATCGGCATGGCGGTGGCGCTCGGTCTGACCACGATCATCGGAACGATGGGTCCGCCGATCTTTCACGGCACGCTCGGCGCACTCGCCGCAACACCCAGCGGGCAAACGACATTCATCGGCATTGCAGTTGCGCTTGCCGGTATTCTTGTCGTCGCGCAGGCAGGCCGTGCGCGCGAGCGCGATCTCTCCGGTGCAGCGGCGCGCGCGGCTATCGCCGAATTCGATCTGCGCAAAGGCATTCTGGTTGCGATCTTCTCTGGGGTGATGTCGAGCTGTTTCGCTTTCGGCCTCGATGCGGGCGATCCGATCCGAGCCCTGACGCTCGCCGCGGGCACCGATACGCTATCGCAGGGCTTGCCGGTTCTGTGCGTCGTGCTGGCCGGCGGCTTCACCACCAACTTCATCTGGTGCCTGGTGTTGATCGTGCGCAACGGTTCGGCCCGAGAGTTTGTGGGCCGAGCTGGCCCCGCGCCGGATGCGGACGGCGGTCCGCCGCCACTGATTGCGAACTATCTTCTTTGTGCGCTGGGCGGCACACTTTGGTACTTCCAGTTCTTTTTCTACACGATGGGCGAAAGCCAGATGGGCCGTTTCCAGTTCTCGAGCTGGACGCTGCACATGGCCAGCATAATCCTGTTCGCCACGCTATGGGGCTTCGCCTTGCGCGAATGGAACGGCACAAGCATGCGCACCCGCGCGCTTGCCTGGATCGGGATCGGCATTCTGGTGGGATCGACCGTCGTCATCGGCATCGGCAATTATCTCGCCGCGACCGGCCATCACTAGCTAAGGGACTGGAGCATCGGATATGCATCGCACTGCGATTGTTTCGCTTTCGATTTTGGCCCTCACCGTGCTCGCGGGAGCCGCGCCGCTCCATACCCCCATCGTCACCATCGATACCGGCGCGCTTGCGGGTGCGAGGGCAGGCGATATCGTGGTCTATCGCGATATTCCCTATGCGGCGCCGCCCATCGGCGCACTGCGCTGGCGTGCGCCCCACCCCGCAGCTGCTTGGAGCGGCGTGCGCGACGCGAGCAAATTCGGTCCGTCCTGTCCGCAGGCTTCGCCCGGAGACAAGAGCGATATCCTCACCTATGGCGGCGCGCCGGAGCCGACGAGCGAGGACTGCCTCACTCTGAACATCTGGGCGCCTGAACACATCGGTAAACGTGCCCCGGTGATGGTTTGGCTTCACGGCGGGGCCGGCCGCATCGGTTCCGGTGCGCTGCCTTATTACGACGGCAGGTCCTTCGCGCTGGACGGCGTTGTGCTCGTCACCGTCAATTATCGTCTCGGTAATCTCGGCGGCTTTGCCTATCCAGGTCTTTCCGCAGAGGCAAAGGCGCATGGCGAACCTGTCGGCGCCTACGGCATGATGGACCAGATCGCGGCGCTCAAATGGGTGAAGCGCAACATCGCTGCATTCGGCGGCGATCCTGGCAATGTCACGATTTTCGGCGAGTCCTCGGGCGGCATCAGCGTATTCAATATGCTCGTAACGCCATCGACATGGGGGTTGTTCAAAAAAGCAATCGTCGAGTCCGGCGGGGGCTGGTTCGGACCGCCGCCCAGCGCCGCCGACGCGGAAAAGCGCGGAGCGGAAATTGCCAAGGCAGCCGGCGCACCGGCGGGAGCGAGCCTCAGCACCTTGCGTGCTATGCCGACTTCGGCATTTACCCATGTACCAGGCGACAATGTGGCCGAACCCGATCCCGATCTGGTGCCGGACGGCATCACCGTGGCAATTGCCGGCGGTCACGTTGCGCCGGTGCCACTCATCATCGGCGTGAACGACGGCGAGGATTCGCTGATAGACCGCGCTATCGCAAAGGCCACCGCTGGCATGGATGACAGCACACTGGCGAAGATGCGAGAGCTCTATGGCAAGCAGATCGACCGCGAGATGGCAGCGCGTCTGCAATTTCGCGACATGTTGGGCACGGCGCCGGCACGCTGGGTAGCGGCACGCTGGCCTGCACCTGCCTATCTCTATCGTTTCGAGCACGTGACGGAATCTTATCGTCCCGCTCGGCCGCGTGCGCATCACGGCGCCGAGATTTTCTACGTGTTCAAGACGCTTGGCCGCGAACCGGATGTCGCGTCGCATCCGGTGAAGAATGACGAAGAACTGGCCGAGCAAATCCATGCGCGCTGGGTCGCGTTTGCGCGCAGCGGCGTGCCCGACGTCGGCGGCAGCGCACCATGGCCCGTCTATCAGGCATCGCAGGATCGCTGGATGGTGTTCGGCCAGGAACATACAGCGGTGCAAACCGGCGTGCTCAAGACGCAACTCGACTACGACGAAGCGAAGACGCGATGGCTGATCCTGCTGGTTCGCCTCCAGCGCGGCATCGCGCATTTTTTCAGCTGGTTCTGAAGGGCAAGAGAGCGAAGGGAAACAATGATGGCAAGATATATCGCTAGGATCGCACTGACGGGCATTGTGTTGCTTTTCGCCGGTGCTGCTTTCGCCGCCGACACGCCGCAAGGCGTTGACTTCCGCACCTTCATTCCAGAATCCATTTCACCCGAAGCGCGCGCGATCCTCGAGAAATACATGCCGGGCGCCGCCGCCGCGATGGCAGCTTTCCCGACGCTGAAGACGGACGCCGACATCGAAGCGCTGCACGACAAGATGGAAGCCGTCCAGATTCCGGCGGCCGAAAAAGCGGTCAAGGCGCTGGGCGTCTCCTCTATCATGGGCACACTCGGCGGCGTCGGCGTCCTAACCACCCTGCCGCCGAACTATGTCGACGATGGCACCGTTCTCATCCGCGTGCATGGCGGTGGCTGGATTCTGGGTTCGGCGCGATCGACGGCCGGCGCCGACGCGCAGATGGCGATACTGACGGGCAAGCGCATCGTTTCCGTCGATTATACGGTTGCGCCGCGCGGCAATTGGCAAACCGCCACCAGCCAGGTGGTCGCGGTTTACAAAGCCGTGTTGGCCAAAGGCTACAAGCCCGAGAATGTTGGCATCTTTGGTGACTCCGCAGGTGCGAACATCGTGCCGGGCGCGATTCTCAAAGCCCGCGATCAGGGCGTGCCGATGCCAGCGGCGATGCTGTTAATATCGCCTTGCGCCGACCTTCATCTCAATGGCGACACGGAGACGACGCTGCGCGCCGCCGATCCGGT
>DASXHQ010000129.1:0-12700 GCA_036488415.1 Rhizomicrobium sp. | reverse complement strand
CCGATCTGGAGAGGGTGTTTTTTGGTTTAGTTCAACGCCTCAACAATGGTCACGTTGGCGAGGCCGCCGCCTTCGCACATGGTTTGTAGGCCGTATTTCTTGCCGCGTGCGCGCAAGGCATGGAGCAGCGTCGTCATCAGCTTGGTGCCGGAGCCGCCGAGCGGGTGGCCGAGGGCGATGGCGCCGCCGTTCACGTTCAGCTTCGCCGGATCGCCGCCGGTTTCGCGCAGCCAGGCCACCGGCACCGGCGCGAAGGCTTCGTTGACTTCGTAAAGATCGATGTCGTCGATCTTCATGTCGGCTTTCTTCAGCGCGCGGAGTGTCGCCGGAATCGGCGCCTCCAGCATGATCACCGGATCGTGGCCGATGACCGTCATGTGGACGACGCGCGCCAAGGGCTTCACGCCCAGTGCTTTGAGGCCACGTTCGTTGACCACCATGACGCCCGAGGCGCCATCGCAAATCTGCGACGAGGTCGCGGCGGTCACGCGCCCGCCTTCCTGCAACAGCTTCACGCCCTTGATGCCTTCCAGGCTGGCATCGAAGCGGATGCCTTCATCGCGCGTGTGCATTTCCTTGGTGCCATCCGGCAACGTCACTTCGATGGGAACGATCTCGGTGTCGAACGCGCCGGATTCCGTCGCCGCCTTCGCTTTCATGTGGCTGCCATAGGCATATTCGTCGAGCTGGTCTTTCGTCTGGTCGTATTTCTTGGCAATCATCTCCGCGCCCATGAACTGGGAGAACTGGATGTGCGGATAACGCTCTTCCAGGCGCGGCGACTTGTAATTGCCGAAGCCGTTCTTGGCGGGCAGCATCGCCGACAATCCCATCGGCACGCGGCTCATGCTTTCCACGCCCGAGGCGATGACGACATCCATCGCGCCGCTCATCACTGCCTGCGCCGCGAAGTGCAACGCCTGTTGCGAGGAGCCGCATTGCCGATCCACCGACGTTGCCGGAACGCTTTCGGGCAAACGCGAGGCCAGCACCGCGTTGCGCGCGACATTGATCGCCTGCTCGCCCACCTGGCTGACGCAGCCCATGATGACGTCTTCGATCAGCGCAGGATCGGCGCCGGTGCGATCGAGCAGGGCGTTGATGATGGTGCCGCCGAGATCGACGGGATGCCATCCCGAAACCTTGCCGCCTTTTTTTCCGCCCGCCGTGCGCGCGGCCGCTACGATATATGCTTCGCCCATGGGTCACTCCCGATTTGCAATTGGTTCTGTTTGCGGCAGAGTTTAGCGAGA
Organism: Rhizomicrobium sp.; assembly: GCA_036488415.1. GTDB lineage: Bacteria > Pseudomonadota > Alphaproteobacteria > Micropepsales > Micropepsaceae > Rhizomicrobium. The sequence goes on along the minus strand of DASXHQ010000129.1, from coordinate 11,447 downwards.
GTTGACGCGCACGGAAATGAAATGCGCGCGTGACGTGGCGTAAAGCGCGCAAGAAAACAACACGGATCGAAACATGGATCTCGCTTACAGCCCGGAATATGAGGCGTTTCGCGCGGAGGTGCGCGGGTTCCTCGAACGCACGAAAGAGAAGTGGCCGAAGGATCGCGGCATGGGCAGGCCCGGCCCCGAAACCTTGGCGTGGCAGAAGCTCTTGATCGAGAACGGTTACGCCGCGCGCACCATCCCGCGCGAATATGGCGGTTACGGCGCGGAACCCGATGTTCTGAAATCGCGCATCATCGCCGAAGAGTTTACACGCGCCGGTGCGCCGGGCGGCATGGGCGGACAGGGCATCTCGATGCTCGTCCCCACATTGCTGGAAGTGGGCAGCGAGGAGCAGAAGCGCACTTATATAGAGCCGACCTTGAAGGGCGAGATCATCTGGTGCCAGGGCTATAGCGAGCCGGGCTCGGGGTCCGACCTTGCGAGCTTGCAGACCAAGGCGGTGGAAGACGGCAGCGATTTCGTCATCAACGGCCAGAAGATCTGGACGAGCACGGCGGCGCAGGCGGACATGATGTTCTGCCTGGTGCGCACCGAAAGCGAACGCGCCAAGCATCAGGGCATTTCCTATCTGCTGTTTCCGATGAGCACGCCGGGCATCGAGGTGCGGCCGCTGAAGACGATGACGGGCTCGGCGGAATTCAACGAAGTGTTCTTCACCGATGTGCGCGTGCCGCAGGATTGCATTGTGGCGGGGCGCGGGCAGGGCTGGTTCGTCGCCAACGCCACCTTGAAGCATGAGCGCGGCATGCTGGGCGATCCCAATGCGGGGCAGACGCGGTTGAAACAGATCATCGAATTGATGCAGAGCGAAACCGTGAGTGGCGAAAAGCTCATGGACAATCCGGTGTTTCGCGACCGGCTGATGAAACTGCAGGCGCGCGTGCTGGCGATGCAGTTTCATGGGCTGCGGCTGCTGACGGCGGGCGCGACGGGTGACGATGTGGGATTGGCGCGGCTGATCGTGAAGATGGAAGGTTGCGAGCTGAACCATCAATTGGCGGCGCTCGCCATCGATGTGCTGGGCGAGTTGGGCGTGCTTTATGGCGAGAGCCCGCATGTGCGCAATCACGGCCGCTGGCAGTGGATGTACATGTTCGACCTCGGCCTCATCATCGGCGGCGGCACGGCGCAGATTCAAAAGAACATCATCTCCGAACGCGGGCTCGGGATGCCAAGAGAACCGAAATTGGCGGTGGGTTAAATCGCCTCCCCCTTGTGGGGAGGCCGACAAAATTGAGCGCAGCGAAAATTTTTCGGGTGGGGGGATCGGCTCGCACCGGTCCCCCCACCCGGATCGCTTCGCTCTCCGACCTCCCCACAAGGGGGAGGTGATTAGTAAAGGAATGCGACATGGAATTCGGACTGAGCACTGACCAGAAGATGATGCAGGAGAGCGTGGAGCGTACGCTCGCGCGTCTCGCGCCCCTGGATCGCACGCGCAAGGCGGCCGAGACGAACGCCATCGCGCGCGATGTGTGGGATGGGTTGGTGGAACTGGGTGCGCCCGCTGTTCTGATTCCGGAAGAATTCGGCGGGCTCGATCTCAATCTGCTCGATGCGGCGCTGATATCGGAATCGCTGGGGCGGCATGTGGCGCCGGTGCCGTTTGTCGCCTCCTGCGTGATGGCGCCGCTGGCGTTGATGCAATCCGGATCGCCCGCGCAGAAATCGGAATGGCTGACGAAACTCGCGAGCGGCAAGACGCTGGCCGGTGTCGCGATCAGCGAAAGCGTTTCCGGCGCACGCGATGGTGCGGGCGTCGCCGCGAGCGGCGGCAAGCTTTCCGGCAAATCGCTGTTTGTGATCGATTGCGCCGATGCTGATATTTTCATCGTGGCCGACAAGGCGGGTGGTCTACATCTCGTTGATGCCAAGGCAAAAGGCCTGAGCAGGATCGCGCTCGAAACCATCGACCGCACGCGTAGCATCGGCGAATTGCGGTTCGAGAGTGTCGAGGCCGAAACGCTGACCGCCGGCAAGCCGCAGGATGCATTGTTCGAAATGCGCGATGCGGCGTGGGTGATGCTCGCGGCCGATACGCTGGGCGCCGCTAGCCGCATGATCGAAAAGGCGGTGGATTATGCGAAAGAGCGTAAACAGTTCGATCGCGTCATCGGCTCGTTCCAGGCGGTGAAGCATATGTGCGCGGAGATGGCCGCCGAGCTGGAGCCGTGCCGTTCGCTCGTCTGGTATGCGGCTTATGCCTTCGACGCCATCGAAAGCGAAGCTTCGCTCACCGCCGCGCATGCCAAGGCGCACACCTCGGAGATCGGCCGCTTCGTCGCGCGCACCGCAACCGAAGTGCATGGCGGCATGGGCTTCACCGATCTGCTCGGCCTGCATTATTGGTTCAAGCGCATCGGGCTCAATCGGCAATTGCTGGGCGGCCCGGAGCGCGTGCGCCATCTGGCGGCGCAGATGCAGGGCTTCGCGGCCTAGGAACTTTCACCGGGCGCGGCGCGTTCCCGCCCGGCATGAGCGACAAGAAACTTCCATCGACGCGCGAGCTGGCCCGCAAGCTGGGGCTGAAGATCGTGCGGCCGGAGCAACTGAAGCTCGCGCGCAAGCGGCATGGCGATGGCTTCACCTACCTCGATGCCAAAGGGCACACCATCAAAGACAAACGCCTTCTCATGCGGCTGAAGAAGCTTGCGGTGCCGCCGGCTTATGAGGATGTGCTCTATGCTTCCGATCCTCATGCGCATTTGCAGGCCATCGGCCGCGACGCGGCGGGGCGGCTGCAATATCGCTATCATGCCGATTGGGAGAAAGTGCGCGAGACGCGCAAGGCGCAGCGCCTGGCGCAATTCGTGGAAGCACTGCCGCGGATTCGCCGCCGCGTCGGGCGCAAGCTCGGAGAGGAAGACCTGACGAAGGAGTTCGCGCTCTCCGCCGTGATCGAGCTTGTCTCGACGGCCTCTATCCGTGCGGGCAGCGAGGAATATGCGAAGGAGCGCGGCACGCGCGGCGCGGCCACGCTTCTGAAATCGAATGTGCGCGTGCAAAACGGCTGGATCGTGCTGCACTTCAAAGCCAAAGGCGGAAAGGATTTCAATCGCGAGGTATATGCGCCGCGCCTGATCGCTGCGGTGGAAGCGCTGCGCAAACTGCCGGGCAAGCGGCTGTTTCAATACAAGAGCGACAACGGCGTTTATTCGGTACGCGCGCAGGAGGTGAACCGCTATTTGCAGGAGATCGCGGAGGTGGCGATCACACTGAAGGATTTCCGCACGCTCTGCGCCAGCGCCGCGGTGCTTGAGGAATTGTCCAAGCAGGAGCCTGCGAAGTCGCAGGCCGGCCGCAAGCGACAGGTGAAGGAAGCGGTGAAGAACGCCGCCGAAGAACTCGCCAACACGCCGACGGTGTGCCGCAAATCCTATGTCCACGACGCGGTGGTGGAAGCCTTCGAGAACGGCGTGCTGGAAGATTATGCCGATGCGCTGAAGAACACGCGCTCGCCCAAGAAGCGCGAGGAAGCATTGGCGGAAGTGATCGCGGCGGCATGTTGAGCACCGCTGTCATCCCCGGCCGAGCGAAGCGAGGGGAAGGGGACCCAGGTGGATAGAGCAAGCGTCGTGCCCGATAGGACTTTAGAAAAATTCTCTCGAATGAGAAGTTCGAACCACCTGGGTCCCCTTCCCTCGGCGCGAAGTGCGCCTCGCCGGGGATGACAGCGTGGTTTTTTAAGCAGTCTTCTGAACGCTCAGCCCCAACTCCGCGATCATCGCTTCCCGGATTTTGAATTTCTGGACTTTGCCGGTGACGGTCATCGGGAAGCTGTCCACGAAGCGGATGTAGCGCGGCACCTTGAAACGCGCGATCTGTTTGTCGCAGAACATCTTGATTTCTTCGGCGTCCGAGAGCTGGCCGGGATGGAGGATGATCCAGGCGCAGAGTTCTTCGCCATATTTCGCATCGGGCAAACCGACCACGGTGACGTCCAGCACCTTGGGATGGCGATAGAGGAATTCCTCGATCTCGCGCGGATAGATGTTCTCGCCGCCGCGGATCACCATGTCCTTGATGCGTCCGACGATGTTGCCATAGCCATCTTCGTCGATGGTGCCGATGTCGCCGGTGTGCATCCAGCCATCCGTGTCGATGGCTTCGGCGGTTTTCTCCGTGTCGTCCCAGTAGCCCAGCATCACCGACGGCCCGCGCGTGCAAAGTTCGCCCGGCACGCCGCGGGGCGCGGTGTTGCCCTCGGCATCCACGATCTTCACTTCCACATGCGGCAACACGCGGCCCACGGTGGAGACACGCCGCTCGATGGAATCGCTGCGCGAGGACTGGAACGACACAGGGCTCGTCTCGGTCATGCCGTAAGCGATGGTGACTTCGGCCATGTGCATCTTGCCGATGACATGGCGCATCACTTCGATGGGGCAGGGCGACCCGGCCATGATGCCGGTGCGCAAGGAGGAAAGATCGTATTTCGCGAAATCGTTTTGGCCCAGCTCGGCGATGAACATGGTGGGCACGCCATAAAGCGCGGTGCATTTTTCGTCCTGCACGGTTTGCAGAACCGCCAATGGATCGAAGCCTTCGGACGGATAGACCATCGTGGCGCCATGCGTCAGGCAGCCCAGATTGCCCATCACCATGCCGAAGCAATGATAAAGCGGCACGGGAATGCAGAGCTTGTCCTCCGGCGACAGGCCAATGGCCTCGCCGACGAAGAAGCCGTTGTTGAGGATGTTGCGGTGGCTGAGCGTTGCGCCCTTGGGAAAGCCGGTGGTGCCGCTGGTGAACTGGATGTTGATGGCCTCGTTTGGCTTCAGCCGCGCGCCGATCTTTGCCACCCGCTCGTCCGCCTTCGTCGCCGCGATATCGTCGAAAGCGAGGAAGCCTTCCAGCCGCCGCCGGCCGATGAGAATGGCCTGCTCCAGGTGCGGCAGTTTCCTTTCATCCACCAGCTCGCGCAACATCAGCGCGAAGGCGACGCCGCGATGCGCTTCGGCCAGCACGACGACGCGGCAGCCGGATTTGTTCAGCGCATAGTCCAGCTCGGATTTGCGATAAGCGGGATTGACGGTGACGAGGATGAAGCCCGCTTTGGCGCAGGCGAATTGCGTCAGCGTCCATTCCGCGCAGTTCGGCGCCCAGATGCCGACGCGGTCGCCGGGCTGAAGACCCAGCTCCAGAAGCCCCGTCGCCAGCGCATCGGCGCGCGCGTTCATCTCTTCCCAGGTCCAGTTGATCTTTTGCGGCACCGAAATCAGCGCGGGGCGGCGCTGCCATTTCTCGGCCGCGCGTTCCAGCGCAACGCCGATGGTATATTCCAGAAGCGGCGGCGTGTCCGCGCCGCGAACATAAGACTCACTCATGCGGCGAAGCCGGAAGTCAGTCCCGGCCAGAATCCGTCCGCGCCGCGCGACGCCGCGAGCTTGCCGATCTCATCGGCCCAGTGCCGGTCGTTGCCGTATTCGCTGCGCCACGCCCAAAGCCGCCGCGTGAATTTCTGCAACGCATATTCCTTGGTGAAGCCGATGGCGCCATGCACCTGATGGGCGATGGAGGCGGCTTGCCCCGCCGCGATATTGGCGCGCAGTTTGGCCGAGGCGATTTCGAATTTCGCCTCGCCACGATCCGCCGCGCGTGCCGCCGCGGCCGCTGCCGCGCGCGAGGCCGCCGCTTCTTCGGCGAGCACGGCCAGTTGCTGCTGGATCGCCTGGAAGGCGGCGAGTGGTTTGCCGAATTGCTGGCGCTGGCGCGTGTATTCGACCGAGAGCGTGAGCGCCGCGGAGATCGCGCCCGCGATCTGGCCGGCGCGCGCCAGCGCCATCGCGCGGAACTTCCTGTCGGCGTCCCAATCCTTGCCCGCCGCTGTGATCACCGTTTCGGCGATGGGGAACTCCAGCGCGTGTTCGCCCGCCGCGAAGAAGATGCGGTTGGCATCCTCGAACCCGCCGCCGAAGCCCCCGGCTTCCGCCGGCACCATCACGTCCGCGAGACCGGCATCGCGGATGGCGCGTTCGGTGTCGGGCGCGTTCAACTTTCCGGCATCGCTAAATATGCGTGACGCGGTTTCCGAAAGCATTGCGCCGTGTTCGCTCATATCCGCCGTTCCCAAAGCCGGTGCCTATGCTGCCTTGCGCAAAGGCGCGCCGCAACCATGTGGAACCCCTTGCTTTGCGAACCGTTCTAAACAGATGGGTGCAATCGGGTGCCCATCGAAGTGGAAGGCTGGAATATATGGCAATGACCCACACACATGGACCCGTCCGCCAGGCGAACGAAGACAACGTCAAGCACGTCGTCGATACAACGGAGGCGCGTCAGGGCGTGGTGTCGGGCCGCGTGCTGAGTGTGCTTCTGATCAGCACGATTCTTCTGGCGGTGATCTTCGCGATCATCTGGCTGACAGCGGCGTAAGCGTCAGTCTTTCGCGCGTTCGACATAAGAACCGTCTTCCGTCAGCACCACGATGCGCGTGCCGGTGGTGATATGCGTGGGAACCATGGTGCGCACGCCGTTCGACAGCATCGCCGGCTTGAACGAGCCGGACGCCGTCTGCCCCTTCATCACCGCCTCGGTGTCCACGATCTCGAATGTCGCCCGCGCGGGGATTTCCAGCGAGATCGGCACGGTGTTGTAAGTCGCCAGCCGCACTTCCATGTTCTCCATCAGATAAGGCGCCATGTCGCCCACGATCTCGGCGCTGACATGCACCTGGTCGAAGGTCTCCGGCTGCATGAACACGTAGTGGTCGCCGTCTTGATAGAGATAATTGTAGGTCTGGTATTCGATGAAAGCCTTCTCAAGGCTATCGGTGGTCTTGTAGCGGTCGCTGATCTTCACGCCGTCGGAGATGCGGCGCATTTCCAGCTGGGTGACGGGCGTGCCCTTGCCGGGGTGGATGTTTTCCGCCGTCACCACGATATAAAGCTTGCCGTCTTTTTCGATGACATTGCCCTTGCGGACATTGCTCGCCATAACCGAAACCACTGAAACCTCATACAAATTGGGTTGGCGGCGTATAACAGGCGCCGCACATCCGGGCAAATTCATGTTGGTTGCGCGAAAAATAACTCAAAAAACCCCCTCTCCTCCCGAAGGGGGAGAGGGTTGGGGTGGGGGGCAACGCTTCTCCCTCAATTCAAGCAAAGGACTTTGCCACGGCTCGGCAGTGCTGGTGCTCCACCTCACCCCGGCCCTCTCCGCCTATGGCGGAGAGGGAGATGCGCTATGAGTTGGTGGGATCGCGACCGGCACGCGGACCGGCGGCCAATCCTTCTCAAGCGCAACGCCATCAAGAAGACTCTGCGCGCGCATTTCGAATCCGAAGGGTTCACCGAGGTGGAATGTGGCGCGTTGGCGGCATCGCCGGGGAACGAGGCGCATCTGCATGCCTTTGCCACGGAACTGATTTCCACCGGCGGCGAGCGGCGCACTTTATATCTGCACACCTCGCCCGAATTCGCGTCCAAGAAACTGCTGGCGGCGGGGGAAACGAAAATCTTCGATTTCGCGCGGGTGTTCCGCAACCGCGAGCAGACCGGCACCCATGCGCCGGAATTCACCATGCTGGAATGGTATCGCGCCAACGAAACCTATGACGCGGTGATTGCCGATTGCCTGGACGTGGTCCCCCTCACCGCCGACACGACGGGGCTTCAGATGTTCTCGCATCGCGGCAAGGAGTGCGATCCGCGCGCCGAAGCGCAGCGCATGACGGTGGGCGAAGCGTTCCAGCATCACGCGGGGATCGATCTGCTCAAGACCTTGTCGCGCGCGGGCGAGGGCGACCGCGATGCGCTGGCCACCGCGGCCAAGCGCGGCGGCTTCTCGGTAGCCGACAACGACAGCTGGGCCGACATCTTCTCCAAGGTGCTGGTGGCGCGGGTGGAACCGAAGCTCGGCATCGGGCAGCCGACAGTGCTGTACGAATATCCGCGCTGCGAGGCGGCACTGGCGCGGGCGACGGAGCACGATGCGCGCGTGGCCGAGCGCTTCGAGCTTTATATTTGCGGCGTGGAGCTGGCCAACGGCTTCGGCGAGCTCATCGACCCCTTCGAGCAGCGCAAACGCTTCGAGCTCGAGATGGCCGAAAAACAGCGCATCTATGGCGAGCGCTATCCCATCGACGAAGATTTCCTCGCCGCGCTGGCCCACATGCCGCCGTCATCCGGCGTGGCGCTGGGCTTCGACAGGCTCGTGATGCTGGCAACCGGCGCGCGGAATCTCAACGATGTGATCTGGACTCCGGTGCCTTAGCCCCCTCGCCTAAAACCAACACCGTCATGGCCGGGCTTGTCCCGGCCATCCATTTTCCAGAGGCCTCGCCAGGATATGATGGCTAGAATAGGCCATGGTTTCTCGCGACACCTATAACGTCTTCATCGCGGTTTATATGATGGCAAACAAGCGCCATGGGACTATCTACATCGGCGTGACCAGCGAGCTGTTCAAACGAATCGGTGACCACCGTAATGGCCGTGTGGCGGGTTTCACGAAAAAATACGGATTAACCCGTCTCGTGTGGTATCAACCGTTCGAGCGCATGACCGATGCGATCCAGCGCGAGACTTCGCTCAAAAAATATCCGCGCGAATGGAAAATCAACCTGATTGAAGAAGACAATCCCGACTGGAATGACCTCTATCCAAATCTCGTTGGGATGAACCGGCAGAGATTACCCGACTAGGGTCTCTGGAAAATGGATGGCCGCCACGAGGGCGGCCATGACGGACTTTTTTTTTGATTTCGTTGTTTAGTGAGCGCTATCGCGGCGTTGGAATTGGCGCGTCTTTATCACACGTTCTCGCTCCGCTGGGCGCTGGGTCGCACTCCCATCCAGGCCCGATGGTGCGTGCATTCATGGGATCGGGAAAATAGCCAAGCGCGATAGCCGTCACATAGAGAAGCGCGGCAATCACGAACCCAAACACGACTTTCAACGCAAGACTGTAACGCAAGGACTGAAGTCGTTGCGCGACGGTCTCTTTCACCGCTTACCTGTACTCATCATTCAGCGCCGCGAGTTTCGCGGAGCCGGGGCAGAGGGCTTTTTCGTTCAACTGATTCAGCGGCGTTTTCACCGTGTTGAGGTGGTGGTGCAAATCGTCGGCGTTCTCTTCGATGTAGAGGAGGCCGGTGACGACTTCGCCGGCGGCGTGGCGGTCTTGCAAGTAAGCCATCGCCTTGGCGCGGTCGTGCGGGTCGTAAGCGGGATCGAGCTTATTGAGGCGCAGGATAGAGCCGTCATGCTGCTGCACTGTGGTGACCGTGCCGGGCTCGAAATCCACCTTGATCTCGGCGCGCGGCACGATGAAGTCGATCATGTTCACCGCATCGTTGTGCTCGCGCACGAAATCGTAGGATTTGGTGGATTGCGGGTTGTTGTTGAACTGCACGCAAGGCGACACGATGTCGATCACCGCCATGCCCTGATGCAGGATCGCTCCTTTCAGGAGCGGCACGAGCTGCTTCTTGTCGCCGGAGAAGGAGCGGCCGACATAGGTTGCGCCGAGCAAGAGCGCGAGGCCGACGAGATCGATCGGCGAATCCGAATTCACCGCCGTTTTGCTGCGCGATCCCTTGTCGGCGGTGGCGGAGAACTGGCCCTTGGTGAGGCCGTAAACGCCGTTGTTCTCGCAGATATAGGTCATATTCAGCCCGCGGCGCACGCAATGGGCGAACTGGCCGAGGCCGATGGAGGCGCTGTCGCCGTCGCCGGAGACGCCCAGATAGATGAGATCGCGGTTGGCGAGATTGGCGCCGGTGAGGACGCTCGGCATGCGGCCATGCACGGAGTTGAAACCGTGGGATTGGCCTAGAAAATAGTCTGGCGTTTTGGACGAGCAGCCGATGCCGGAGAACTTCGCCACGCGATGCGGCTCGATCTCCAGCTCAAAGAAGGTTTCGATCAGCGCGGCGGAAATGGAGTCATGCCCGCATCCGGCGCACAGCGTCGAGATGCGGCCCTCGTAGTCGCGATGCGTGAAGCCGACGGAATTCTTCTTCAGGCCCGGGTGAACGAATTTTGGTTTTGCGATGTATGTCATTTCGTCTCCTTCGTGGCCCGCTTCGCGGGCACCTCGGGATGACGACGCGCTAACGCCGTCATGGTGAGGTGCGAGGCGAAGCCGAGCCGCGAACCATGTTGGTGGAGCATCATTCGGCGGCTTCCTTGCGGATGACGGTCATGCGCTCCGCGATGGCTTGAATGATGAAGCGCGCGGTGATCGGCGCGCCGTCGTAATGGAGAATGGAGATGAAACGCGCCGGATCGATGGCGCATTCATTGACGATGAGCTTGAGCATCTGCGCGTCGCGGTTCTGCTCGACCACGAACACCTGATCGTGCCGCGCGATGAAATCGGTTACCGCATCGGCGAACGGGAAGCCGCGCACGCGCAGCGCGTCCACATGCAGGCCCTGTTCGCCCAGCGCGTGCAGCGCCTCGTCCATCGCCACGGTGGTGGAGCCGAAATAGATCACCCCCCAGCGCGTCTCGTCCTTTGCCGGCGTGATGACGGGCTGCGGCACCAACGATTTGGCGGTTTCGAACTTGCGGAGAAGTCGCTGCATCACCTCGGTGTAGTCTTTGCCTTCTTCGGAATAGCGCGCGTAAGCGTCGTGCGATGAGCCGCGCGTGAAGAAAGTGCCTTTGGTCGGATGCGTGCCGGGCAGGGTGCGATAGGGAATCGCGTCGCCATCCACGTCGAGATAGCGCGCGAAGAGTTTGCCCGCATCGAGTTCTTCGGCTGTCATCACCTTGCCGCGGTCATATTTCCGGCTGTCGTCCCATTTCAGCGGTGCGACCAGCCAGTCGTTCATGCCGATGTCCAGATCCATCATCACGAAGATGGGTGTCTGCAACCGCTCGGCCAGATCGAAGGCCTGCGCGGCGAATTCGAAGCTCTCATGCGGATCGGCGGGAAAGATCAGCACATGTTTTGTGTCACCATGCGAGGCATAGGCCGCGAGCAGGATGTCCGATTGCTGCGTGCGCGTGGGCATGCCGGTGGAGGGGCCGCCGCGCTGGATGTCGAACACCACGGCAGGCACTTCGGCGTAATAGGCGAGGCCGAAGAATTCCTGCATCAGTGAGATGCCGGGGCCGCTTGTCGCGGTGAAGGCGCGCGCGCCGTTCCAGTTCGCGCCGATCACCATGCCGATGGCGGCGATCTCGTCTTCCGCCTGCACGATGGCGAAGTTGTTCTGCTTCGTCTCCGGATCGACACGGAACGTCTTGCAATGCGCGGTGAAGGCTTCGGCCAGCGAGGTGGACGGCGTGATCGGATACCACGCGCACACCGTGGCGCCGCCGTACACCGCGCCTAGCCCCGCGGCGTCATTTCCCTGGATGAAGATGCGGTCGCCGACCTTGTCGGCCTTCTCGATCTTTAGCTTGCACTTGCCCGCGAGATTGGCAG
>DASXHQ010000123.1:0-6393 GCA_036488415.1 Rhizomicrobium sp. | reverse complement strand
ACGTTGACTCATCGCGGCACTGAATATGCCACCATCGATCTGTCGGAGGACGAATACCAGAAATTTTATATCGGCTACGCCAACAGCTCGCTGTGGCCGCTGCTCCATTTTCGCCTTGGCCTTATGGAATTTCGCCGCGAGGATCTGGAAGGGTACCGCGCGGTCAATCGCCTTTATTCGAAATCTTTGCAGCCGCTGCTGAAGCCTGACGATCTCATCTGGATCCACGACTACCACCTCATTCCGATGGGCGGACAGCTGCGCCGACTGGGCGCACACAATCGCGTGGGCTTCTATCTTCACATTCCTTTTGTACCGCACAGCGTTTTCAGCGCGCTGCCGCAAGGTGACCGCCTGCTGCAGGATCTGTGCGAATACGATGTTGTCGGATTTCAGACCGAAGAGCATCGCAGCGATTTTCTCGACACGGTGCGCCAATCCCTCGGACACGAGATCACCGATGACGGCATCATCCATGTACCAGGCCGTCCCGTGCAGACCATCGTTGCGCCTGTCGGCATCGACGGTCTCGCATTCGGTCGGCAGGCGGAACGCGCGGCCAAGAGCAAGAACAACAAACGATTGAGCGACAGTCTCGCCGGTCGCCATCTGATGATTGGCGTGGACCGTCTCGATTATTCGAAGGGACTACCCAACCGCTTCGAAGCGTTCAACCGGCTACTCACGCGTTTTCCGGAGCACAGCCAACATGTCAGCTTCCTGCAGGTCGCTGTGCCCTCGCGTGAGGAGGTGAGCGAATACGCACAATTGCGGCCCATTCTCAATCGGATGGCCGGCGACATCAATGGCCGCCACGGCACGTTCGATTGGGTTCCTCTCCGCTATATGAGCCAGGGCGTTTCGCGTGGAACGCTCGCGGGGTTTCACCGCATCTCACGTGTCGGCCTTGTAACACCGCTGCGCGACGGCATGAACCTCGTCGCCCACGAATATATCGCCGCGCAAAATCAGGAAGATCCTGGCGTTCTCGTGTTATCGCGTTTCGCGGGCGCGGCGAGCTATTTCCAGGACGCGTTAATCGTCAATCCCAATGATCCGGATGAAATTGCCGAAGCGATGCATGCCGCGCTCATCATGCCGCTGCAGGAACGCAGGCTGCGCTATGTGCGTTTGTTTGAGAGCGTGCTGCGGCTGACCGCCGCGTCGTACTGCAACACTTTCCTAAACGCGCTTTCAGGAACGGGGAGATGAAAGGTGCAAAATGATTCTCCCTGCCGTCACTAAATTCGTCGGCTATATTCCAAACTGGCTCATCGGATTGTCGCTTCTTCTTGCGACCGCGATCATTGCGCTCGCGGTGTTCCAACTCGTTCGCGCCCTGCTGCGCCGGCTCCTCAAAGCGCGCCACCCGGTGCTCCACGCCCTGCTCCAGCGCGCAGATTCACTTCTGCGCTTTGCCGTTGTTCTGCTTGCTGCCGCGCTCGTCGTCCCTGCCCTTCCATTTGGGACAAATACCTCCGAAACACTGCATCGTGTCCTGATCGCCTCCTTCGTGATCCTTCTGGGGTGGATCGCTATCGTCGCCAGCAATCTCGTCGCGGACCGCTACATGCAGCGATTCCGCATCGACACGGAAGACAACCTTCTCGCCCGCAAGGCGGTCACCCAGATGCGCGTTCTCAAGCGCACCTCCAGCGTGGTGATCGGATTCCTCACGCTGGGTTTCGCACTGATGACCTTCGACGCCGTACGCGAATATGGCGTCAGCATCTTCGCCTCCGCCGGCGTCGCCGGAATCGCGATCGGCCTGGCCGCCAAGCCACTGCTGGGCAATCTGATCGCCGGCGTGCAGATCGCGATCACCCAGCCCATCCGCATCGATGATGTCGTTATCATCAACGGCGAATTCGGCTGGGTCGAGGAGTTCACGTCCACTTACGTGGTGCTCCGCCTGTGGGACTGGCGACGCATGGTGGTGCCGCTGGGATATTTCCTGGAGAACCCATTCCAGAACTGGACGCGCACCTCCGCCACGCTAATCGGCAGTGTTTATTTTCATCTCGATCATCGCACGCCCATTCCGGCACTGCGCATCAAGCTCGACGAGATCGTGAAATCGTCCAAATTGTGGGACGGCAAGGTGGTCAATCTGCAAGTCACCGACACGACAGAGCGGACGATAGAAGTTCGCGCGCTCGCAACCGCCAGTAACGCTTCGAAGGTTTGGGACCTGCGCTGCGAGATCCGGGAGAAGATGTTGGCATTTCTGCAGGCGGAATATCCCCAGTCCCTGCCCCGCCTTCGCGCGGAGATGGCGGAAGAGAGCGCTCCCGCAAGGACAATGCGGCCCCGCGACGAGCCAATTCGCGCTTTGGGCAGGGCCGCCAGGGGCGAAAGCGGCGCGAACACTGCGCGCTAGGGGGCTCTATTTTTTTGAAGTGAATCCGTCGCGCGCGCTCACCGCGCTGTCTTCGTCATAGACGGGCAAGCGCAGATCGGGCTCGGCCGGTTCGTCGCGGAATTTGATCGCGGGGCCGATATGGCTGTTGCCCGCGCTGTCTTTCAGCAGCATCCCGCGCGCCAACGTATGCGGATCCTGGAACGCGCTTTTCAGATCGCGCACCGGCGCCCAGCACAAATCGATCTTCGACAGGAATTCCTCCCATTCGGCGCGCGTTTTCGACCCGAAGGTCTCGGCGAAATACCCGATCAGCGGCGCCTGCAATGGGCCGGGCTCGCCTTTGGCGATTTCGACGAAATCCGGACGGCCCAACGCGCTTAGAAAATTCTCGCAGAACTTCGCTTCCGACCCGGCGAGCACGATGTATTGGCCGTCTTTCGTCTCGTAGATTCGGTTCATCGCCTGACCGCCATAGTTGCGCATTTCGTGCGGAACCGGCGCATGATTTTCGGCGAAAACGGTACCAGTGACATTGGGCGTCCAGGCGAGCAGGCTGTCATACATGGCGATGTCGATATAATCGCCCCGGCCTGTCCTTTGGCGCGCGAGCAGCGCCATCAGGATCGCCGACAACGCGGTCAGCGACGATGCCAGGTCCGCGGCGACGAGATTGGGCATGTTGGGCTTGTCGTCGGAGAATCCACGCGACAGATCGAGCGTGCCGGCCAATGCCTGCACGCCCAGATCGTGTGAAGGCTTGTCGCGCAGCGGCCCGTCCTGGCCGAAGGCGCTGATCGAGCAATAGACGATACGCGGATTGCGGGCGGAAACGGTTTCGTAGTCGATGCCGAGGCGCTTCACCACGCCGGGGCGAAACGCCTCCACAATAACATCGGCCTGCTCCGCAAGCGTCAGAAATGCCGCCTTGTCGTCCGCATCCTTGAGATCGAGCGCAACGCTCTGCTTGCCGCGCGCGATGTTGCGAAACCACACGGCTGTGCCGTCCGGCATGCGCGCGCCCATGGCTCGCACCGGCTCGCCGACGCCGTTCTTCGGCTCAACCATGATCACGCTCGCGCCGTGATCGGCCATGGTCATGGTCAGATGCGGCCCGGGCAGGAATTGCGAAAGGTCCAGAACCTTGATGCCGTCCAGTTTCACGCTGTTCTCCCGCGCGGGTTGCTCATAGCCGCTTCTGCCTCATAGCATATCGCCAACGCGCCATTTTCCGGGAATCGCCATGACCGCCGAAGTCCTCCTCGCCTGTGCCGATGACGTAGCGACCCTCACGCTCAACCGCCCGGACAAGCGCAACGCGCTGAATGAGGCGATGTGGGCTGGTTTGGCCGAGGCCGTGAAGCGCGCGGATGCAATGCCGGAGGCGAAGATTATCGTCATCCGGGGCGCGGGCGGCCATTTCGCGGCGGGCGCAGACATTTCGGAGTTCGCCGTCGTTTATGCCTCGCGCGAGCGCAGTGCGGAGTATTCGCGCATCGTCGCCAGTGGCGTCAGTGCCATCGCGCAGGCAGCAAAGCCCGTCATCGCCGTGATCGAGGGCTCCTGCGTCGGCGGCGGCATGGCGATCGCGCTAGCCTGCGACTTACGCATTGCCTCCACAACCGCCAAGTGCGGCATCACGCCCGCCAAGCTCGGTATCGTCTATGCCTTCGGTGACGCCAAGCGCCTGGTCGATGCCGTGGGTCCGTCGAAAGCCAAGGACATTATTTTCACTGGCCGCATCATGGATGCCACCGAGGCGCTTTCCATTGGTCTGGTGGATGAAGTCCACGCGTCGGGCGCGCTGGAAGAATCCATTGCCGCCAAGTGCGCTGTGATCGCGGGAAACTCGCAATGGTCGGTGCGCGGCACCAAGGAAATGATCCGCCTCATCATGTCTGGAGCGGCAAGCGAAACGCCCGAGACGACCGGCAAATTCCTCGACGCCGTCGAGCAGGCCGATTTCCGGGAAGGCCGCGCCGCCTTCATGGAAAAGCGCACGCCGAAGTTTCCCCATCGCTGAGAGACGCGAAGCGCTGGGACGGAAGTCGTAGCGGTTTTGACATTCAGGGCGCCGCGCAATCTGCCGCAGAATCAAAATCGAACTATGCGGTTTTTGCGTTTTGACTGTCGCACGCTGCTGGTAATTCACCCGTGTGTCGGGGCAACGACCGGATTTCGCGCTCACAAGGCGCGAATGCTTCCCAGCCGCGCATCGACCTTGCTGAATCGGTTTCGGGCATTTGGCTGTGCCTGAAGACGGCTTGGCTCGTATCCCCTTGAACTGGGCGGCTCGCAAGAGCCGCCCCTTTTCACGAGTTATTCGCGATAAGACCAAATGCCCGTTCGGCACTCGAGGCCGTGCCTCATTTTTCCCGCATACCTCTACGCAAGACGTCGCTGATTGGTTCCACGAAATAGCCAAGTGCGGTGCGCGTGCCGGTATCGATCGCGACTTCGACCGGCATGCCTGGAATCAACCGCGCATTGGGATAGTCTTTCAGTTGCGCACGATCCACGGTGACATCTACGTTGAAATAGCTCTGTCCGGTGCGCTTGTCCGTCAGCTGGTCAGCCGACACGTTATTGACGGCGCCTGTGATGACGGGCAGGCGACGCTGCTGATAGGCGCTGAGATTCACCTTGGCCGTCATCCCGGCGTACACGCTGTCGGCATCTTCCGGCCGGACGCTGGCTTCCACCTCGAGAGCATCCTTTTGGGGCACGATTTCCATCAGGGTCACACCAGGCTGAATAACTTCGCCGGGCGTGTGAACTGACAGCCCGACAATCCGGCCAGACACCGGTGCTCGCAAAGCCAGCCGCGCAAGCACATCGCGCGCGGCGGCAATCCGGTCCTGCAGATCGAAGCGCTTGGTCTGAACGTCGCGCAGATCCTTGACGACATCGCTGAGCTGCTGACCACGCAAATTCGCGATTTGAAGTTTGTTTTCGCCAGAATTGAGCTCGACCTGCGCGATCTTTTCAGAAAGTTCGCCCGTCTGGCCCTTCAAATCGGCAGCCTGCCGTTGCAAGGCTAGAAGCCGCGGCAATGTGGAAAGACCCTTATCGTAGAGTGACTGCACACTTTCGGTTTCCTTGCCGATCAGCTCTTGCTGCTGAATGACGGACACCGACTGGCTTTTCAGCCCGGCAATGATCCGCGCATTCTCCAGGTTGCGCTGGTTCAAAATATCGATCTGCTTCTGCAGGGTATCGCCGCGCGTATTGAAGACATTTTGTTCCCCGCGCATCTCCTCGGCCACATTGGCATCGGACGCGCGGTCCATCAGGTCCTTCGGAAAGGCGATCGCTTCACTGCCATCGCGTTCAGCCTTGAGACGTGCCTCTTGTGCTTCGAGCGCGTCGGCCTGACCTATCAGAAGATCGAGCGACGCCCGTGCCTGTGTGTCGTCAAGACGCATCAACAGTTGGCCACGCTTCACGTCTTGTCCGTCTGACACGAGAATTTCGCGCGCAATGCCACCTTCGAGATGCTGGATCACCTTGCGATGCGATTCCACGACGATGACGCCATGGGCAATAATCGCACTGTCCAGCGGCGCCAGCGCCGCCCATCCAAAGAAGCCCAATACGAACGCAAGGATCACCAGTTTGCCATGGCCCACCAGCGCGCGGGCGTTCATGAAAGAAAGCCCCGGATCCGTGGCCGCATCCTCGGTCTTCACGAACAGCATTGCATTCGTCCAGCGGACCGCCCGGGTCGCAGCCTCGCCGCTACTTTTCCAGGCATCGCGGAGAGAATCAGCCCCTTTGCCGACCAGACTGGCGGCCGGTTGTTCGTGGGCCTGTTCCTGTTCGTTGCGGGCAGATCCGCTCACGATGTGAACTCCTGGCGGCCTGATGCCCCCGGCCTATGCGGTCCGTCTGGCGTCAGTGGCACAACCTTCGCGGCGCTGCGTGAATAGCGTTGCATTACTGACTGGCGTGGACCGAACGCCTCGACAACGCCACTTGCGTTCAGCACCAGCATCTTGTCGACATTTGCAAGAATGCTTGGCCGATGCGCCACG
>DASXHQ010000117.1:0-46821 GCA_036488415.1 Rhizomicrobium sp. | reverse complement strand
ACGTCATCCGCAACGCGTCGTTTGAAGTGCATGGACCCGTGTTCTACGCGACGCTGGTGGTGCTGGCGGTGTTCGTGCCGGAATTGCTGTCGTCCAGCGTGCAGGGACGTTTCGTCGGTCCGCTGGCACTGGCGTTCATGCTGTCGGTGGCGGCATCGCTTGTGGTCGCGCTCACCACAACGCCCGCGCTCTCAGCACTTCTTCTCTATCCCGAAGACGCACATGTCGATGCCGGATGGATTTCGCTTTTGAAGCGCTTTCAGGCGCGGTTGATCGAGTTCTTTTACGATCACACTTACATCCCGATTGCGGTGGTGACCGTGGCGTTCGGTGCGTCGCTGTGGCTGCTGTCCACGCTGGGCGGGACGTTCCTGCCGGAGTTCCGCGAAGGCCATCTCGTCGTTCAGGTGACGAGCGCGCTGCCGGGAACGTCCATCAATGAAATGCTGGCGCTGGGCCGCCGTATGAGCGCAGACATGCTCGCGCTGCCCTATGTGGCAACGGTCGAGCAGCAGGTCGGCCGCGCCGAAGGCTCCGACGATACGTTCGGCCCGCATCAGAGCGAGTTTCAGGTGGAACTGCGCCCGGATGTCGATGTCGATCAGGCACAGGCGGAAGCACAAATCAGGCAAATTGTGGGCCGCTATCCCGGCATTCAGAGCGAAGTGGTGACGTTTCTGGGTGACCGCATCAGCGAAGCGCTCACCGGTCAGACCGCGCAGGTCGCGATCAAGCTGTTCGGCGAAGACCTCGACACGCTCGACACCACCGCAACGAAGGCGGTGGCGGTGCTGACATCGGAGCCGGGCATCGTCGATCTGCAGTTCACGCGTCAGAGCCGCATGCCGGTGCTCGACGTCACGCCCGATCCCGCGGCGCTCGCGGCCACAGGACTGAAAGCGCAGGACGTGCTGGACACGGTGGCATCCGACTATGCCGGCACGCCGGTCGGCGAAGCTTATGCCGGCACGGCCACGGTGAATGTACTCATCCAGCTCTCGCAGGCGTGGCGCAACCAGCCCAACCAGTTGCGCGATCTCACCATCGGCGGCGCATTCGGGCCGGTGCCGCTGTCCAGCGTGGCGAAGATCACCCCGGCCGAAGGGCGCTACAGCATCCGGCACGAGAACGGCCTGCGCTTCGTTCCGATCACGTTCAATGTCAGCGGACGCTCGCTGCAGGGCGCGGTGTCGGAGGCGAGCGACAGGATTGCGAACGCCGGCATCATTCCGCCCGGCGTGCGCGTGGATTTCTCTGGCGCGGCGGCGGCGGAGCAGCACACGCGCATCGAGCTCATTTTCTATTCAGCGGTGGCGCTGGCTTTTGTGTTCGTGATCCTGCTGGCGGGGCTGCGCTGGCGCGGCGATGTGTGGCTGGTGATGGCGAACCTGCCGTTCAGCATCATCGGTGGCATCGTGGCGATCTACTATGCCGGCATCGGGCTTTCGCTCGGCGCGCTGGTCGGACTCGTAACGGTCTTCGGCATCAGCGCGCGCAATGCGATTCTGCTTCTTTCTTATTATGAGCAGCTTGTGGTGGAAGAGGGCAAACCCTGGGACGGCGTCACGCTTGTTCTTGGCGCGAACGAGAGACTGGCGCCCGTGTTGATGACGGCGATCCTGACCGCGATGGGCTTGGCCCCGCTCGCGATCGCAATCAATCAGCCGGGGCAGGAGATAAGCGGGCCGATGGCGATCGCCGTGCTGGGCGGCCTCGCCAGCTCCACGATCCTCAATCTTTTCTTCCTGCCGGCGCTGGCCGCGCGCTTCGGGCGCACAGGCTCGACAGACTGATCGTTGCTTACGCTGTCGGCGGGGACGTCTTCGGCTCAGCCGGCTTATCTCTGAAGCGCTCGCGCACGATTTCATAGAACAGCGGCACGAAGAAGATCGCCAGCACCGTTGCCGACAGCATGCCGCCGATCACGCCGGTGCCGATGTCGTTCTGGCTAGCGGCGCCGGCGCCGGTAGACACCGCCAACGGAATCACACCCGCGATGAATGCCAGCGACGTCATCAGGATCGGACGCAAACGCAGCCGCGCACCTTCGACCGCCGCATCGCGGATGGATTCGCCGCGCTTTTGCGCATCCACCGCGAACTCCACGATCAGGATGGCGTTCTTCGAGGCAAGACCCATTGTCGTCAGCAGGCCGACCTGGAAATAGATGTCGTTATAGAGGCCGCGCAGCGTTGTCGCGAGCACCGCGCCCACGATGCCGAGCGGAATCACCAGCATCACCGACAGTGGAATCGACCAGCTTTCATAGAGTGCGGAGAGCAGCAGGAACACGACCAGCACCGAAATTCCGTAGAGCGCATAGGTCTGCGATCCGGCTTCGCGCTCCTGATAGGAGAGGCCCGTCCATTCCAACCCGATACCCTTGGGCAGTTTCTGGAATAGTTTCTGCACTTCATCCATCGCTGTGCCGGAGCTCGTTCCCGGCGAGGGGGTTCCCTGCAGCTCCAGAGAGCCGACGCCGTTGAAGCGTTCGAGCTTCGCGGGTCCGAGAATCCAGTTGAACGTCGCGAAGGAGGAGAATGGCGCCATCGTGCCCGTCGATGTGCGCACATACCAGCGATAAAGATCTTCTGGCGCCATGCGGTAGGGTGCATCGGCCTGAATATAGACCTGCTTGACGCGGTCGCGATCGATGAAGTCGTTGACGAACAATCCGCCCCAGGCTGCTTGCAGCGTGTTGTTGATATCGCCCAGCGAAATGCCGAGCGCCGACGCCTTCTCCTGATCGATGTCGATGTGAAGCTGTGGTGTGTCATCGAGGCCGTTGGGCCGAACGCCGGCGAGCAGCGGATCTTTCGCGGCCAATCCCAGGAACTGGTTGCGCGCCTTCATCAGCGCGTCGTGACCGAGACCGCCGCGGTCTTCCATCTCCACGTCGAAGCCGGAAGATTGCCCCAGTTCCTGCACGGCGGGCGGCACCAGCGCGAACACCTGCGCGTCGCGGTATTTCATGAACGACATCATCGCGCGCTGCGCGATGGCCGGTGCGTGGTTCTCTTCGCCAGAGCGCTGGTCCCAGGGCTTTAGATGGACGAAGGCGATACCGGAATTCTGCCCGGCGCCGGCGAAGCTAAAGCCGGCAACGATGAAGACGACGTCCACATTTTTCTTCTCGTCCACCATGTAGTGGCGTTCGACCTGCTTGGCGACGGCAAGGGTGCGCGTCTGCGTGGCGCCGACGGGAAGGGTGATCTGATTGAGCACCGCGCCTTGGTCTTCTTCCGGCAGGAATGCGGTAGGCAGGCGGATGAAAAGAAGCACCAGCACGACGATGATGCCGGCATAGATCAAAAGAGCCGGACGCACCCATCCCAGAAACCAGGTAACGGCGGTACGATAACGGTTCATGCCGTATTCGAACGTCTCGTTGAACCAGGTGAAGAAGCGGCCATGCGCGGCGTGGCCACCTTTTTCGATGGGCTTGAGCAGCGTGGCGCACAAGGCGGGCGTCAGGATGAGCGCCACGGTGATAGAGAGGACCATCGCCGAGACGATGGTGACCGAGAACTGGCGATAGATCACGCCGGTCGATCCGCCGAAAAACGCCATCGGCAGGAACACGGCGGAGAGCACAAGGGCGATGCCGATTAGTGCGCCGGTGATTTCGGTCATGGATTTCTTGGTGGCTTCCTTCGGCGGCAACCCTTCCTCGCGCATCAGGCGCTCGACGTTCTCCACCACCACGATGGCGTCGTCGACCAGAAGGCCGATGGCCAAGACCAGCGCGAACATGGTGAGCGTATTGATCGAATAGCCAAAGGCCGACAACACCGCGAAGGTGCCGAGCAGAACCACCGGCACGGCGATGGCGGGAATGAGTGTCGTGCGCCAGTGCTGCAGGAACACGAACATCACGATGACGACGAGGAAGATCGCTTCCACCAGCGTCTTGATGACGTCGTTGATGGAGAGGCGGATAAAGGTGGTGTTGTCCACCGGAAAGGCCAGCTTTACGCCGGGGGGGAATGTGGATGACAGCTCTCTCGCTTTGGCTTTCACCGCGTCAGCGGTGGTGAGCGCGTTCGCGCCCGGCGCCAGCTGGATGGCGATGCCGGCCGCGGGACGGCCGTTCATGCGGCTGACGACGGCGTAGCTTTGCGCACCAAGCTCCACGCGGGCTACATCGCCCAGCCGCACCAGCGCACCGCTAGTGCTGCTTTTCAGAACGATGTTGCGGAACTGCGCGGGCGTTTGCAGACGCGACTGCGCGGTGACGGTCGCATCGAGCTGCTGCCAGGGCACGGCAGGTTGCGCGCCGAGCTCGCCGGCGGAAACCTGCGTGTTTTGCGCCAGAATCGCGTTCTGTACGTCCGTCGGCGTCAGGCTATAACTCTGGAGCTTGAATGGATTGAGCCATATGCGCATCGCATAGGGCGCGCCGAACACCTGCGCTTGACCGACGCCGGAGACACGAGACAGCGGATCCTGCAACTTGCTCGACAGGAAGTCCGAGATGTCGATGTTGGTGTAGCGGCTGCTGTCATCATAGAGCGCGACAACGAGCAGGAAGCTCGACTGCGATTTCTGTACGACGACGCCCTGCTGCTGCACCTCCTGCGGCAAGCGCGGCAGCGATTGCTGCACCTTGTTCTGCACCTGCACCTGCGCGATGTCCGGATTGGTGCCAGGCGCAAAGGTGGCGGTGATGGAAACTTGTCCGTTCGAACTGCTGGACGAGGAGAAATAAAGAAGATTGTCCACGCCGGTGAGTTGCTGCTCGATAACCTGTGTTACCGAGTTCTGCACGGTTTCGGCCGAGGCACCCGGATAGGTCGCGCTGACGGTCACCGCGGGCGGTGCGATGGTGGGATATTGTGTGATCGGCAATGTGGTGATCGCCAGCACACCGGCGAGCGCGATCACAATCGCGATCACCCAAGCGAAGACTGGACGTTCGATGAAGAACTGCGACAGGCCCATCAGCGCGCCGTCTTCAGGAATGAGGCCGGCGCTGTTTGAACCGGCATGTCGGGCTGAACCTTCTGCAGGCCTTCGACGATGAGCTTGTCACCGGGCTTGAGGCCATCGGTCACCAGCCATTCGTCGCCGATGGCGCGTGAGACCTTGAGCAGGTGCAACCGGGCAAAGCCTTTGTTGTCGACGACCAGTGCCGTGGGATCGCCTTTTTCGTTCCGGCTCACGCCCTGTTGCGGCACCAGGATCGCATCGTTCTGCACGCCTTCAATGATCGTCGCGCGCACGAACATGCCAGGAAGCAGGATGCCCGCCGCATTGGGGAAGATCGCGCGCAAGGTCACTGCGCCGGTCGACGGATCGACGGTGACTTCGCTGAACTGCAACTTGCCGTCCTGATTGTAGGGCGTGCCGTTGTCGAGCTGCAGCGTCACGCGCGCATCCGCCGGGCTCTTGTCGGACAAGTGGCCGCCTTCCATCGCGAGCTTTAGATTGAGCAGCTCCGCGCTCGACTGGGTGATGTCCACATAGATGGGATCGAGCTGCTGGATGGTAGCGAGCGCCGTCGTCTGATCGGCTGTCAGTAGCGCGCCTTCGGTGACGGAAGAGCGGCTGATGCGGCCGGTGATCGGCGCAGTGATTTTCGTATAGCCAAGATTGATGCGCGCGGTTTTTACATTCGCGAGTGCCTGCTTGTAGGCGGCAAGCGCATCGTCATAGTCCTGCGGCGCGATGGCATTGAGCTTGACCAGCGCCGCATAGCGTCTTGCTTTCGCAGCTGCAGTGACAAGCACCGCCTGTGCATTGTCATACGCCGCCTGATAGGGCGCGGGATCGATCTGATAAAGCGG
The DNA here is from genome assembly GCA_036488415.1 of Rhizomicrobium sp. Lineage (GTDB taxonomy): Bacteria > Pseudomonadota > Alphaproteobacteria > Micropepsales > Micropepsaceae > Rhizomicrobium. Next base: position 41,035 of record DASXHQ010000117.1, on the reverse strand, counting down.
CTGTCCCGCTTTCACCACTGCGCCTTCGGTGAAGAGGCGCTTCAGCAATATGCCGCTGACCTGCGGTCGCACTTCGGACACCGCGAAGGAGTCGGTGCGTCCCGGAAGTTCGGCGGTGAGTTGCGCCGGTTCCTTTTTGATGACGACGACGCCCACCGTCGGCGGCGGACGCTTGGGCGGCGCGCCTTGCCCGCAACCGGCGATGAAAAGGCATGCCGCCAGCAGGGCTAGGCCCGAGGTCTTTCTGGTGATGTGAGTCATGCAGGAGGATCGCTCGAAGAGGAAAAGACTTCGCTGCCGCAGGGAACGGGCCGCGTGCCACTCCGTATCCTTCGCAACCGCAATAATCTAGGTGCTCAGGCCGCAATTTGAATGGCTATGCGCAAAGCGCATGCGGCGAATTCGATGTTGTGAAATTAAATTACTAACACCGTGCGGCACGGTTTGGCCGCAGGCTGGGATGGAACCGCTGCCAGACCGCTTCTACCAGATCAGTGAAAAGAACTGATCGACGGCCATTTTCAGGCACGGAACCGCGGCGGCAATGATTCCAAAGACGACCACCACAAGGCCAACGAGGGCCAGATCGTGCGCCCTGTCCGGCTGATGGTGATGATGAACCAGCGACATGTAACTTTTCCTCCCAAGGCGGATTCTGCGACCCGCTTAGTAAAGAAATCATGCGCCGATTTGGGCCGCCCCGCCAGAGCAAAATAGCCCTTGGTTAGTGCCCATTGGCCCGGTTTTCCGCCCGGAATATGGCCACAAGGTAGAAATCCGCCTTCGGCAAAACCGGCGGTTCGCCAGCGTCGAAAAAGACGGCGTCGCCGCGCGAGAGCGGAATGTCTGTCCCGTCGTGGTGGAGCGTGATCGTTTCGAGCGGAAAGGCGAACACGGCAACGACATCGGGTGTGATGGCGGCGTTTGCACCGCGCGTCATACGCGATCGAAACATCCCACGTCGTGTCATCACATTCAGATCCGTTGCACGATCGCCGATGAGTTCGGCGATGGCGGGGACATCACCGGGAAAACGAACCGGTTCTGCACCGAAGGAGAGATCAAGTGCGGGCCGCTCCGAAATGGTCAGCAATACGCGGCCCTCAAGCATACCAAGTTCTCTGTCGATACCCGGAAAGAGGGAGAACGGTCCGCCGCTGTTGATCTGTGCGATGCTGACGCGCCAGCCGAAATTGTCGAAACTGGCGCCTGGTGGAAACGCGGCCACCTCAGTCGTGACGCCGCCGCCATTTTTCCACGGCACTGCGACATGATCGCCCATTCGAAGAATGTGCATGGTTGCTCCAACGTTGGTGCATTTATCCAAGTTTGCCCGGACCTCTGTAAAGCAATGTTTTTTCTATCTTTTCGAAGAAGAGGCATTGCGACAGCGCAATGTTGCGTGTCCCGCCCGCGCAAAATGCATGGCCGCCGAATCTTGAAAATGACTGCCTAGGCAGCCATTGTTTAGGCAACCGATCGGACCGGGCCTATGCCAAAACCCTATTTTCGTGCGGACAATTTCAACTGTCACCAGTCGCTGGGGTATCTCACGCGCCGGGTGCAAAACCTTACGACGCCACAGGCCGAGGCGATTTTCGCCGATCAAGACCTGACGTTCACACAGTGGATTGCGCTCATGGGTCTGCGCGAAGGCGTCGCCGAAACAAGCGCCGATCTCGCGCGTCATCTCAACCACGACACGGGCGCCACGACGCGCCTGGTCGATCAGCTGGAAGAACGCGGCCTTGTGAAGCGTGAGCGCAGCAAATCCGATCGCCGCATTGTGAAGCTGATCCTGACGCCGCAGGGTCGCGCTGTCGCGAAGATGCACGTCCCGTCCATCGTCGATTTCTGGAATCGCGTGATGAGCGATTTTACCGCCCAGGAAACCAAGCAGCTTATCGGGCTGCTCACGCGCCTGATCGGGCGGCTTGAAGAAGAACCGCAGCACGAAGCCGCGACAGCCGCGAAGAAGAGGGCCGCGCGATGAAACGTCTTCTCTCGCTGCTGCTTGCAACAACCCTATTGGCCGGCTGTGTGGACGCCCCATCCACGACGCCGAGCCAGACGGCGCTCGAGCCTCAGTCTCTCGGCTTGAGCGCCGCCCCTACACCTGCCATCGAAGACGCATGGTGGAAAGCATTCAACGATCCGCAGCTCGACGCGCTGGTCGATCAGGCGCTCGCCGGTAGTCCAACGCTTCAGCTGGCACTCGCCCGCATGCGCGAGGCGCAATCCCAGCTGTCCGTTAGCCGCGCTGCCACTTACCCGCAACTCACGGTCGACGCCCAGGAGCAACGCGAGCATTTCAGCAAAGAATACGTCATACCGCCGCCGCCGTTCGGCCCGGGCGGAACGATGCAATGGATCGGGACCGTACAGGCCAATCTCTCGTGGTCTTTGGATTTCTTCGGCAAACAAGCCGCGCAGGTCGATCAGGCGCGTTCCACCGCCGAGGCTGCCGCGCTCGATGCCACCGCCGCGCGCCTCGCGCTCGCCGGCAGCGTGACACAGGCCTATATCGCGCTCGACCGCGCCTATCTTCTGGCCGACGTCGCCGATGAAACAGTGAAACAGCGCGAGGGCGTGTTGCGCCTCACGCAGGGCCGCGTGAACAGCGGGCTCGACAGCAAGGCGTCGGACGAGCAGGCGCGGGCGCTTCTCGCCGTGGCAAAAGAAGATTTGATCCGCGCACAAGCCGAACGCGATCTTGCAGTGCATGCGATCGCCGCGTTGATCGGACGCGGCGCGGATGCTTACTCGATTTCGCGTCCGAGGCTGGACAGCGCGGCGCTTTCGCTTCCGGCCGTGCTGCCGGTCGACCTTCTTGCGCGCCGCGCCGATATCGCTGCCGCCGAGGCGCGTGTCGATGCGGCGACTTCGGGACGCCAGGCCGCGCATCAGGCGTTCTATCCCGACATCAATCTTGTCGGTGCGGCCGGGTTTGCCGCCATTGGGCTTGGCGGGCTTTTCACCGGTAACGCCGCGCAATATGCGTTAGGCCCGGCTATCCATCTGCCGATCTTCGACGCCGGCGCGTTGCGCGCAAAATATGCCGGCGCGACGGCAGGACTCGACGAAGCCGTTGCCAGCTACAACCAGTCCGTCGTCACGGCGGTGAAGCAGACCTCGGATGCGATCACGCAGCTTCAGAGTCTTCAGGCACAGGCGGCGCAGCAAGGAGAAGCCCTGCACGCGTCCAGCGCGAGCTTCGATCTCGCAACACGGCGCTATCGCAGCGGACTTTCTCCGCAACTCAACGTCTTGAGCGCCGAAGACGTGCTCATCCAGGCGAAACGGCAGGACGCGTCGATCTCCGCTGATCTTCTGTCCGCGCGCGTATCGCTGCTCATGGCGCTGGGGGGCGGTTATGCGCCGGCAAATGACAATTCAAATACGGCTTCCAACGATCAGGATCACGGTCAATGAAATATCCCAACCAAGACGGCGCGACCGACGCGCAGAACACGCGCCGCAAATGGCTGACGATTCTCGGCGCCGTCGTGGTCGTGGGCCTTGTGATCTACGGCCTCTATTGGCTGCTTTATGCGCGCCACTTCGTAGGCACGGATGATGCGTATGTCGGTGGCGATGTGGTCTCCATCACCAGTCGCGATCCGGCGACGGTGGTGTCGCTTTATGCCGACAACACCCAGACGGTGCGACGCGGCCAGCTCCTGATCCAGTTCGATCCTGTGCGGCCGCAGGCGGCGTTCGATGCAGCGAAGGCGGATTTGGCGCGCGCCGTCCGGGCGACCCGCACGAATTTCTCCAAGGTCGATCAGTATCGCGCGCAGGTGAATGCCGCCCGCGTGGCGCTCGATCAGGCGCAGTCCGATTATCGCCGCCGTCAGACGGCTGGTGATTCAGTCTCGCGTGAGGAGCTCAACCACGCGCGAGACGCGGTGGCTGGTGCGCAAGCCAATCTCAGGGCTGCGGAAAGCGGGCTCGTCCAGGCGCAAGCTACGGTGCAGGGAACGAATGTCGGCACCGACCCGGATGTGCTGGCGGCCATCGCGGCGCTGCGTTCGGCGGCGATCACGCTTTCGCACATGAAACTTTATGCACCGGTGGCCGGCGTCGTCGCGCAGCGCACCGTGCAGGTCGGCCAGCAGGTCGCGGCTGGAACGCCGCTGATGGCGGTGGTGCCGCTCGATACGGTGTGGGTTGATGCCAATTTCAAGGAAGGCCAGCTTGAGGACATGCGCATTGGCCAGCCGGTGACGGTGAGTGCTGATATCTATGGCGGCAGCGTGACCTATCACGGCAAAGTTCTCGGCCTTGGCGCGGGCAGCGGAAGCGCCTTTGCGTTGCTTCCGCCGCAGAACGCATCGGGCAATTGGATCAAAATCGTGCAGCGCGTGCCGGTGCGCATCGCCCTCGATCCCAAGGAATTGCGCGATCATCCGTTGCGCGTTGGCCTTTCGGTGGCTGTGAGCGTGGATGTTGCCGATACCTCCGGCGCATCCATCGGCGCGCCCAGCAACAGGCACGAAGTCCGCGGCTACGTCGGCGACTACGACGAGGCCTCGGTGAACCGGCTGATCCAGCAGATCCTCGCGCAGAACGGCGCGTGAGGGCGCGATGAGCGGCCCGGGTACGCCTGCACAACTCAAACCGCTCGCGGGCATGCAGCTTGCAATCACCTCGATCGCGCTGGCGCTCGGTACCTTCATGCAGGTGCTGGACACCACCATCGCCAATGTGTCGTTGCCCACCATCGCGGGCAATCTCGGCGCGTCCACTGACCAGGGCACATGGGTCATCACCAGCTTCGCCGTGTCGAATGGTGTGGCGGTGCCACTCACCGGCTGGTTGATGCAGCGCTATGGCGTGGTGCGTACCTTCGTGTTCGCGGTGCTGGGATTCACGCTGGCGTCCTTCCTTTGCGGTATCGCCTGGAGCCTGTCGTCGCTGATTGTATTTCGCATTCTGCAGGGCGCCGTTTCCGGTCCGATGATTCCAGGATCGCAGGCATTGCTGATTTCAATTTTTCCGCCCGAAAAGCGCGGAACGGCGCTCGGTATCTGGTCGATCACCACGCTGGTCGCGCCGATCCTGGGGCCGATCCTCGGCGGCTATATCTCCGACAACATCCACTGGAGCTGGATATTCCTCATCAACATACCGGTGGGGTTGATTGCGGCATTTTTCTGCTGGACCAATCTTTCAAATCGCGAAACACCCACGCGCCAACTTCCCATCGATACGGTAGGCCTTGGCTTGCTCGTGATCTGGGTAGGCTCGCTACAGGTGATGCTGGACACCGGCAAGGATGCCGATTGGTTCTCCTCGCCCACTATCGTGATCGAGGCGATCGTCGCCGCCGTCGGTTTTTGCGCTTTCATCATCTGGGAATTGACGGAGGAGCATCCTATCGTCGATCTTTCCCTGTTCAAACATTGGAATTTTACCTTCGGCACCATCGCGTTCTGCTTGGGTTACGCGCTTTTCTTTGCCAACGTTCTGCTGCTGCCGCTGTGGCTGCAGACCAATGTTGGTTACACCGCCACGTGGGCCGGCCTTGTCGCGGCGCCTAGCGGCGCCGTGGCCGTGGTTCTAACGCCCGTCGCAGCGCGACTCATGTCGCGCGTGGATGCACGCATCATGGCGACCTTCGCTTTCGTAGCGTTCACCGTTTCTTACTTCATGCGCGCGGGCTACACGCAGGACGCGGGCTTCTGGGACTTCGTGATGCCGATGCTGGTGCAGGGCGTCGCGATGAGCACCTTCTTCGTGTCTATGATCACCATCTCGCTTGACGGCATTGCGCCGGAGCGCATCCCCTCCGCGTCGGGCATCTCGAACTTCACCCGCATCACCGCCGGCGGTTTTGCAGCCTCCATCATCACGACAATGTGGGACCGCCGCGAGGCGCTGCATCAGAGCCGGCTCGCCGATCATTCCTCAGCTTTCGATCCGGCCATGCAACAGGCGCTGGCGCACCTGCACAGCTTCGGCTTCACCGATCTGCAGGCCTATGGCGTGCTGGCGCGCAGTGCCGTGCAGCAGGCTTATCTGCTATCGTCGCTGGACCTGTTCTGGATTTCCGGTTGGCTCAGCGTGGTTCTGATCGGTGTGATCTGGATGGCGCGAAAGGCCTATAGCGGCGGCGCCACACATGCGGCGGCCGACTAGGACAGTTCTGCGTCTTCGATTCCATTGAGGAACGTGTTTACCGCCAGATCGGCGATGCGCTGTGGCTTGGCGCGGCCATCTGGGTCGAGCCAGGTGTGCATCCAGTTGATCATGCCGAAATAGAGCATGGCCGAGGGCCGCTTCAGCGCCGCGCGGCCCGAAAGCTCCGGTCTGAGTTCGCCAACGATCTTTTCAACGATCTCGATCAGCCGCCGCTGGATGCCGACGATGATTTCGCGCTGCTCGTCCGGCAAACGCGATAACTCGTTTAGCAACACGCGTTGGCGCGCCGCCGCATCGACATAGAGTTCGATGAAAGCCTGCGTGAGCGCGCGCAGTTTCTCGGCCGGCGCAAGTGGCTTGGCCGCAATCGCTTCTGCCGCATCGAGCAGCGCCTTCACATGGCTGTGCATGACATCGAACAGGATGTCTTCCTTGGACGCGTAGTAATGATAGATCAGCGATTTGGACGTCTTCAGCGCATCGGCGAGATCGGCAATAGAGGCGCCCAGAAATCCGCGCTCCGCGAAGAGTTCCGCCGCGCTATCCACGATGGCTTCGCGCCGGATCGCATAATCGGCCGATTGCGTGCGCGCCATTCTTCTTTCTCCGCCGCGCCCTGATAGGCTTTCCAAAGATCGCGGTTGATAATTGACCGTCCGTTCGGTTAATGAATTAGCGCGAACTTCAGCAAAAGGAAACCGGTATGTCGGCGCAGCCGAATTCCCGGACATCGCCTTTGACGAACACGGCGCCCGACTGGCGCGCCGTCGCCTATCATCTGCACGTTTCGCGCGCGCTGGACGAGCTGGAAGAGAAGACACTCGTTCCCGAACGCAAGATTTTCTATCAGTTCTCCGCCCGCGGCCACGACATGGCGCAGATTCTGTTGGGGCTGCAGCTCACGCACAAGGAAGACGCGATCTGCGGTTATTACCGCTCGCGGCCAATTTTGCTGGCGCTGGGCGTCGATCCGGCGGATGCGTTGGGATCGAGCATGGCGCGCGCCGGTGGCTATAGCGACGGCCGCGACATCGGGGCTGTGTTCAATTATCCGAACAAGAACGGCGCGAGCGCCTTGCCCATGTGCGGCGGTGTCGGCGCGCAATACACGCCGACCGCCGGATGGGCGCAGGCGCTGGAATACCGCGCCAAGGTTTTGAGCGAGAAAGAGTGCGGCGACGCCATCGCCGTGGCGCTCGGCGGCGATGCCTCGGTGGCGACCAACGGTTTCTGGTCCGCGCTGACGATGGCCACGACGCTCAAATTGCCGATGCTCTTCTATATAGAAGATAACGGCTATGGCATCTCCGTGCCCTCGACGTTGCAGACGCCGGGCGCGAACGTCGCGGCCAACCTTTCGGGCTTCGACGGCCTGAAGGTGATTGCCGGTGACGGCACCAATCCGAGAGAAGCCGCGTCGCTGATCGATGAAGCTGTGACCTTCGTGCGCGAACAGCGCGCACCGGCCTTGCTACGCCTCACCGTGCCGCGCCTTGAAGGCCATTCCTTCCAGGATACACAGACCTATAAGTCGGAAGACTTCGTGAAGTCCGAATGGGCGCGCGACCCGCTGCCCAAGCTGCACAAGCAACTTGTCCCGTCCGTCTTCAGCGAAGGCGAGTGGGAGAAGATCGCCGCCGATGCACAAGCCGCTGTCGAAAAAGCGCGGGCGAACGCCGAAACGCGGCCTGTCACCGATGTAAACCGCACAACCGAGAATGTCTTCTTCGAAGAAGAAATGCAGGTAAAGGGCGGCCAGTTCAACGCCGGATATAAAGTGCCCGCCGCCAGCGAAGACGCGCAGCCGGAAGGCCAGCGCATCAATATGGTGACAGCCATCCGCCGGACGCTGGACCGTGAACTCGAAATCAATCCGCGCGTGCTGGTGTTTGGCGAAGATGTCGGCCCCAAGGGCGGCGTCCATGCCGTGACGCTGGGGCTGCAGGAAAAGTTCGGCGCCGACCGCGTGTTCGATACCTCGCTGTCGGAAGAGGGCATCATCGGCCGCGCCGTCGGCATGGCGATTGCCGGGCTGATGCCAGTTCCCGAAATCCAGTTCCGCAAATATGCCGATCCGGCCACCGAGCAGCTCAACGATTGCGGCACGATGCGTTGGCGCACCAACAACCGCTTCGCCGCGCCGATGGTCGTGCGCATGCCCATCGGCTTCTTCAAATGCGGCGATCCCTGGCACAGCCAGACCAACGAGGTGCAGTTCGTCCATTCGCCGGGCTGGAAAGTGGCAGTGCCGTCAAACGCGGAAGATGCGGTGGGGCTGCTGCGCGGCGCGCTTCGCGGCAACGATCCGGTGATCTTCTTCGAGCATCGCGCGATGCTGGACGCAACCAGCGCGCGCCGCCCTTATCCGGGCGACGATTTCGTGCTGCCGTTCGGGAAGGCACGCATCGTGCGCGAAGGCGACGATCTCACCATCGTCACCTGGGGCGCGATGGTGGAGCGCTGCGAACAGGCGGCGGAAGGTCTGTCGATCGAGATCCTCGATCTGCGCACCTTGATGCCGTGGGATCGCGAGGCCGTGTTGGCTTCGGTGAAGCGCACGCACCGCTGCCTCATCGTGCATGAAGACCTGATGAGCGCGGGCTTCGGCGCGGAAATCGCGGCCGTGGTGGCGGAAGAATGCTTCTTCGATCTAGACGCGCCGGTGTCGCGTTTGGCGATGCCGGATATTCCGAGCCCGCACAATCCGGCGCTGATGGAATGGGCGTTGCCGTCGGTCGATGGCATTCGCGCAAAGATCGAAGAACTGACCAGTCTATGACCGACATTCTCGTTCCCACCGAACAGGAAGGCACCAAGGCTGTCGTCAAGGCATGGCTGAAAAAGGTCGGCGACGCGGTGAAGGTGGACGATCCCATCGTGGAGCTGGAAACCGACAAGGTCGCGGTGGAAGTAGCGGCGACATCGGCGGGTGTGCTCACCGAAATTCTCGCCCAAGACGGCGCGGAAGTCGAACCCGGCACGGTGCTAGGCCGTATCGCGAGTGGAGGTGCGGGGGAAGAAACCGCCAAAGCCATGGCGCAAGGCGCAGGCATTCCTTCGCCCAAAGCCGCTCCGCAACGCGCGGCTTCGGCGAACGATCAGCTTCCGCCGGGCATCCGCAAGATGCTGGCGGACAACAACCTCGATGCGCGTGACGTGCCGTTCAGCGGCGCGCGGCTGACGCGTGAGGACGTTCAGGCCGAACTGGATCACCGTGCCAATGCGCTCATGGCCGGTATTACGCGCGTGTCGCATGACTCCATGCGCAAGCGCATTGCCGAACACTTATTCCGTTCTGTGCAGACCGCGCCGCATGTCACCGCCGTGTTCGAAGCGGATTTCTCCGCCATCACCACCCATCGCGCCGCGCACAAGGATGCGTTTGCGGAAGCGGGCGCGAATCTCACCTTCACCGCTTATTTCGTGGCGGCGTGCGTTGCTGCGATGAAAGTCGCGCCCGCTGTCAACGGGCGCTGGTATGACGACCGCATCGATATTTATGACGACGTGAACATCGGCATCGGCACGGCGCTAGGCGAGAAGGGGCTCATCGTTCCCGTCATCCATCGTGCGCAAACTTTGTCGCTGCTCGACATCGCCAAGCGCCTAACCGAGACGACTGAAAAGGCGCGCGCCGGAAAGCTGGCGCAGGACGATGTGCGCGGCGGCACCTTCTCCATCTCCAATCACGGCGTGTCAGGTTCGCTGGTGGCCGCGCCTATCATCATTAACCAGCCGCAATCGGCGATACTGGGCGTCGGCAAGCTGGAGAAGCGCGCGGTGGTGCGCGACGATCAGATCATCATCCGCCCGATGGCCTATGTGACGCTCACCATCGACCACCGTGTGATCGACGCATTTCAAACAAACGCCTGGTTGTCGAAATTTGTGGAAACTCTGGAAAACTGGCCGCGCGAAATCTGATCACTTGCGGTGATCGAAGACGCGTTTTGCCTTGCCTTCGGAGCGCGGCAGCGAGCCCGGATCGGCGATCACGACCTCCGCGTGAAGCCCATAGCGCGACTTCATCCGCACGGAAACGGATTCGCGCGCCACATCGCAGGTCGCAATATCGCAGGCCAGCGCCGCTTCGCAGGTGATGACCAATCGGTCCATCGTGCCATCGCGATGCACATCGATGCGGTAGTGCGGCGACAGAGCCGGCTCCGACACGATCAGCTCCTCGATCTGCCGCGGGAAGATGTTCACGCCGCGGATGATGAGCATGTCGTCGCTGCGACCGGTGATCCGGTCCATGCGCCGCATCGGCAGATCGCCCACCGGCTCGGAGAGCCGCGAAAGATCGCCGGTGCGGTAACGGATGATCGGCAGCGCTTCTTTCGACAGCGAGGTGAAGACGAGTTCGCCTTGTTCGCCATCGGGCAACAGCGCTCCCGTATCGGGATCGACGATCTCCGGGATGAAGGCGTCTTCCCACACGGTCAGCGCGCCGCGCGCGTCGGCGCGTTCCTGCGCCACGCCGGGGCCGAGAACTTCCGACAGGCCATAGATATCCAACGCCGCTACGTCGAAGCGTTTTTCGATTTCGCGGCGCATCTCTTCGCTCCACGGCTCTGCGCCATGAATGCCGATTTCGAGCGAGGTCGTGCGCGGGTCGACGCCGACGCGCTCCAGCGCTTCGCCAAGCGCCAGCATGTAGCTTGGCGTGCAGCAGATAATTCGGGGCTTCAGGTCGCAGATGAGCTGGATCTGCCGTTCCGTCCCGCCACCGCTCGCCGGCACCACGACGCAGCCGAGTTTCTCTGCGCCGCCATGCAGGCCCAGCCCGCCGGTGAAAAGGCCATAGCCATAGGCATTGTGCAGCACGTCGCCTTTGCGCCCGCCCGCCACGGTGATGCAGCGCGCGACGAGCGCGTTCCACAGATCGAGATCGGCCTGCGTGTAACCGACGATGGTGGGCTTGCCGCTGGTGCCGGAGGATGCGTGCAACCGCACGCATTGCTCGTGCGGCACGGCAAACATGCCGAAAGGGTAGTTCTCGCGGAAATCGCTTTTTACCGTGAAGGGAAACTGCGCCAGATCGGCCAGCGATTTCAGATTGTCCGGCGTAACACGCGCGGCCTCGCACTTAGCGCGGTAATGGGGCGCGTTCTTATAGGTATGCGCGATGGACCATTTCAGCCGCTTGAGCTGTTCGGTTTCCAAATCTGCGCGCGAGGCGAAGTCCATCACACCGCATTCATCGTCAGCAACTCATAAGTCGCGGCGGTTTCGTTGTTCTGGTTGGTGACGATCACCTGCCAGCGCACTTCGCCCATTTCAGGGTTGCGCAGCGATTTGGATTTCGCGGTGAGCTGCACGGTGATGGCATCGCCGGGCTTCACCGGCTTGATGAAGCGCAGATTGTCGAGGCCGTAATTGGCCAGCACCGGGCCCGGCGGCGGATCGACGAACAATCCCGCGGCGAAGGAAAGCAGCAGATAGCCATGCGCCACACGCCCCCCGAACAGCGGATTGGCCTTCGCGGCTTCCTCGTCCATGTGGGCATAGAAGGTGTCGCCCGTGAAATGGGCAAAGTGCTCGATGTCCTCCAGCGTGATGGTGCGTGGCTGGGTGATGAGGGTCTTGCCGAGTTCCAGCTCGTTGAAGCGCAGGCGGAAAGGATGCGGACCTTCGCGCATCTCCGGGGCGCCCCGCATCCATTCATGCGTCACGCCGGTGAGCATGCGCGGGCTTCCCTGTAGTGCTGTGCGTTGCATGTAGTTCACCACGCCGTGCAGACCGCCCATTTCCTCGCCGCCGCCCGCGCGGCCAGGGCCTCCATGAATTAGCGCCGGAAGCGGCGAGCCGTGGCCGGTGGATTCCTTCGCGCAATCGCGATCCAAAATGAGCAGGCGCCCGTGAAATGCGCCCGATCCGGTGAGCACCTCACGCGCCACTTTCGGGTCGTAAGTATAGAGCGACATCACCAGCGAGCCTTGTCCACGGTTCACCAGCGCGATGGCGTCATTGATATCGTTGTAAGGCATCAGGGTGGCGACAGGACCGAAGGCTTCGGTGTCGTGGGCCCGTTGCGCCTTCCCCGGATCGTCACACCGCAACAGCACCGGCGACAGGAACGCGCCTTTGCCGTCGGATTTGTTCGGATCGCCGAACACGATGCGCGCTTCCTTCGACAGGGTTTCGATCTTCTCGCGCACATCGTTGCGCTGCGCGGTGGAGACGAGCGGGCCCATCTGGGTTTTCTCGTCGCGCGGATCGCCGATGACGACCGCCGACAAGGCCGTCTTAAGGGCCGCTTCCACTGCGTCCATCTGCGCGGTAGGCACCAGCGCGCGGCGGATAGCGGTGCATTTCTGGCCGGCCTTCACCGTCATCTCGCGCACGACCTCTTTCACGAAAAGATCGAATTCCGGCGCGCCTTGCACAGCGTCCGGCCCCAGCACGGCGGCGTTGAGCGAGTCCCGCTCCGCGATGAAGCGCACGCTTTCGCGCGCGATCGTCGGATGGCGTTGCAATTTTTGCGCGGTCTCGGCGGAGCCGGTGAAAGAAACGACGTCCTGTCCGGTGAGATGATCGAACAGATCGCCAATCGGCCCGATGATGAGTTGCAGCGCGCCTTTCGGCAGCACATTTGCCTCGATCATTATGCGGAACGCTGCTTCGGTGAGATAGGCGGTTGCCGTCGCGGGTTTTACGATGGCAGGCATGCCGGCCAGCAAGGTGGGGCCGAGCTTCTCCAGCATCCCCCAGACCGGAAAGTTGAACGCGTTGATATGTACTGCCGCGCCCTGGCGCGAGGTCAGCACATGTTGGCCCATGAAGGTGCCGCGTTTCGACAAGCCTTCCGGCGCGCCTTCGACGATAATCGTGTCGTTGGGAAGTTCGCGGCGTCCTTTGGACGAGTAGGCGAACAGCGTTCCCGCGCCGCCTTCGATATCGATCCAGCTATCCGCCTTGGTGGCGCCGGTGCTGTAGGAGAGCTCGTAAAGCTCCTCTTTCTTCGCCATAACCGCGTCGCCCAATGCCTCGAGCATCTTGGCGCGTTGATGGAACGTCAGCTTGCGCAAGGCAGGGCCGCCGACATTGCGGGCATGGTCGAGCATCGCCTTGAAGTTGCGCACCGTGGTGCCGGTCTCCGCCACGGTTTCGCCGGTCACAGCGGATGCGATGGGTGTGAGCGCACCTTCCGGCGCGATCCATTGGTCCGCGACGTAGCTTTGCAGTTTCATGGGTAACTCCTCAGCGGCCGGTAAATTTCGGCGCGCGTTTTTCTCCGAAGGCGGCGACGCCTTCCTGGTAATCGGCGGAGCGGCCAAGCTCGCGTTGCAGATCGCGCTCCAGATCGAGTTGCGCGTTGAGGTCCGCATCCCAGGCTTTACGCATCGCCATCTTGATCGCGGCGAGGCCTTTCGTCGGACCGCGCGCGAATTTCTCCACCAGCTTGTTCGCTTCTTCCCGAAGTGCATCGTCTTCGACGCAGCGCCAGATCACGCCCCATGCTTCCGCTTTCTCCGCGCTCAGCGCTTCGCCGGTGAGCGCCAAGCCCATTGCGCGCGCGTGGCCCGCAAGGCGCGGCAATATCCATGTGCCGCCGGAATCGAGTACAAGGCCGATATTGGAGAAAGACTGGATGAACTTCGCGCTCTTTGCCGCGAACACGATGTCCGCCGCAAACGCGATGTTCGCGCCCGCGCCGGCGGCGACGCCATTCACCGCGCAGACGACAGGCTTGGGTAGGTTCACGATGCGCTTGATAAGCGGATTGTAGCGGTTCTCCAGAGACTCGCCGAGATCGAGGCCCTCCGCGCCCGGCGCCACCGCGCGATCCGACAAATCCTGCCCTGCGCAGAACCCGCGCCCCGCGCCGGTGAGGAGCAGCGCGCGGATGTCGGCGTCGCTCTCAACCTTGAACAGCGCATCGGCGACTTCGCTGTGCATCTGCACGGTGAAGGAGTTGAGTCGGTCAGGGCGGTTCAGCGTGATGCGCGCCGCGCCATTCGCCACATCGAACAGGATGGTTTCGTATGCCACGGCCACCTCCCAAACTTCGCTGCGGGCTGGCCCCGCTATGGACGATAGGCTTAAAATAGAACGCTTGGTCGGTCAATTTGACGAGGAACAATGAGCACCGCGGACTCGCTTGCCCGGAAGATCGCCGATTATCTTCGCGCTGGCGAAGGCACGGGCGCCGCGTGGAATATCGAAATCGAAGAGGCGCGCGAAGGTTATGCGCGCATCGCCATGATCGTGCGTGCCGACATGCTCAACGGTCACAAGACATGCCACGGCGGCATGATCTTTTCGCTCGCCGATACGGCGTTCGCCTATGCCTGCAACTCGCGCAATGTGGAGACGGTGGCGCAGAACGCGACCATCGCCTTTCTGGCGCCGGGGCGGGAAGGTGACCGGCTGGTGGCCGAATGCCGGGAAGAGAGCCTTGTGGGCCGTTCGGGCGTTTATGCCGTGACCGTGTCCAATCCGAACGGCGAGAAAATCGCCGTTTTCCAAGGTCTTTCCCGTTCTCTGGGCGGGCCGGTCCTCAAGCCGGATTAATTGACCGTCCGGTCGGTTTATTATAGAGTCTGCCCAATTCGGCGAGGAAACGTGCATGTACACGACCGAACTCAAGGACAAGAACCATAAATCGCAAACCGCTGCGGTGGTGGAAGATCCCGCGCGCCTAGAAGCGTTTGAGGCGCGCGTCGCGGCGGATGATTTCATCGAGCCGAAGGACTGGATGCCGGAGGCTTATCGCAAGACCTTAGTGCGCCAAATTTCGCAGCATGCGCATTCCGAAATCGTCGGCATGCTGCCGGAAGGAAACTGGATCACGCGCGCGCCATCGCTGCGCCGCAAAGCGGTACTGCTGGCGAAGGTGCAGGATGAAGGCGGCCACGGGCTTTATCTTTATGCCGCCGCCGAAACGCTGGGCACCTCGCGCGAAGAGATGATCGACGCGCTGCATTCGGGCCGCGCGAAATATTCCACGATCTTCAATTATCCCACGCTGACATGGGCGGACATCGGCGCCATCGGCTGGCTGGTGGACGGCGCGGCGATCATGAATCAGGTTCCCCTGCAGCGCACGTCTTACGGTCCTTACGCGCGCGCGATGGTGCGCGTGTGCAAGGAAGAAAGTTTCCATCAGCGCCAGGGCTACGAGATCATGATGGCGCTGGCCGGCGGCACGGACGCGCAGAAGCGCATGGCGCAGGACGCGCTGGACCGCTGGTGGTGGCCGTCGATCATGATGTTCGGTCCTCCGGACGAGAACTCGCCCAACACCGCGCAATCCATCCGCTGGCGTATCAAGCGCGAGACCAATGACGAACTGCGCCAGAAATTCATCGACGTAACGGTGCCGCAGGCCGAAGCCATCGGTCTCACCATTCCCGATGCCGATCTGAAATGGAACGAGGCGCGCGGCTCATACGATTACGGCGCCATTGATTGGGACGAATTCTACGCCGTGGTGCGCGGCGAAGGCCCGGTCGCGAAGGAACGTATGCAGGCGCGCCTGAAGGCGTGGGAAGACGGCGCCTGGGTGCGCGAAGCGGCGGCAGCCCACGCCGCGAAACACGAAGCGCGCGAGGCTGCGGAATGAGCAAGACCTGGCCATTGTGGGAAGTTTTCATCCGCGCCAAGAATGGCTTGTCGCATCGCCACGCGGGCAGCGTGCATGCGGCGGACGCCAAGATGGCGCTGGAGGCCGCGCGCGACACCTATACGCGCCGCATGGAAGGCGTAAGCCTGTGGGTCGTGCCGTCGGCGTCGATCGTCGCCTCCGATCCGGGCGAAGCCGCGGAGTTGTTCGAGCCCGCCGCCGATAAGGTCTATCGCCACCCGACGTTCTACAAGATTCCCGACAATGTGAAGAACATCTGATGCGCGACGCCGCTCTCTTCGAATATGCCTGCCGCTTGGGCGATGACAGCCTGATTCTCGGCCAGCGTCTGTCCGAATGGTGCGGCCACGCGCCGATGCTGGAAGTGGACCTATCGCTTGCCAATGTCGGCCTCGATCTTATCGGTCAAGCAACGCATTTTCTGAAGCTGGCAGGCGAAGCCGAAGGCAAAGGCCGCGACGAAGACAAGCTGGCCTTCCATCGCGACGTGCTCGATTTCAAGAACTGCCTGCTGGTCGAGCAGCCCAACGGCGATTTCGCGCAGACCATGGCGCGGCAGTTCCTGTTCTCCAACTGGCAGGAATTGCTCTTCCGCGAACTGTACAAATCCACCAACCCCACCATCGCCGCCGTTGCGCAGAAAGCGGTGAAGGAAGTCGCTTATCACGCGCGCCTTGCCAACGAATGGATAGTGCGGCTTGGCGACGGCACGGCGGAAAGCCGCGAGCGCGTCGTGAACGGCCTCGACTGGATGTGGCGTTTCTCGGACGAGTTGTTCGAGGTGGACGCGACGACCGAAGCATTGATCGCCAGCGGCGTCGCGGCGGATGTCCGCAAGCTGCGACCGGAATGGGATGCAATTGTCGCGCAGGTGCTGAAAGAGGCCACGCTGGAATTGCCCAAGCCGCGCCGCGCCACATTGGGCGGCCGCGCGGGTCATCATTCCGAACATCTGGGCCATCTGCTGACCGAGATGCAGTTTCTGCAACGCGCCTATCCGGACGCCAAATGGTAGCGGCCGCGCACACCACTTTGTCTTTCAAGGATCGCGTGCTGGAGATTCTCTGCCACGTTCCCGATCCGGAGATTCCGTGCGTGTCCGTCGTCGATCTCGGCATCGTACGCGAAGTGAAGGACGATGCGGTCGTCATCACGCCGACCTATACCGGCTGCCCCGCGACGCTCGCCATCGAAGCCGATATCCGCGCTGCTCTGGACAAGGCCGGTCTTTCCGCGCTCAAAATCGAAACCGTGTTGACGCCGCCCTGGTCGACCGACTGGATCAGCAAGGAGGGCCACGCGAAGCTGCGCGCCTATGGCATCGCGCCGCCGGTGAAGACCGCCGTGCAATGCCCGCGCTGCGGTTCGGTCCATACTGAAGAACTCAGCCGCTTCGGCTCCACGCCCTGCAAATCGCTGCATCGATGCCTCGATTGCCGCGAACCTTTCGACCGTTTCAAGTGCCACTGACATGTCCGTCAACGAACGCTTCCACAAACTGAAAATCGCCGAAGTGCGCCGCGAGACGCCAGACTCCGTGTCCATCCGCTTCGACATTCCCGCCAATCTCAAAGATGCGTTTGGCTTCAAGGCGGGCCAGCATCTCACCTTGCGCACCGAAATGAACGGCGAAGATTTGCGCCGCAACTATTCGGTCTGCGTCGCGCCGCACGAAAACGAAATCCGCATCGCCGTGAAGCAGACGCCGGGCGGGCGCTTTTCAATGTGGGCGAACAGCGCGCTACAGGCTGGTCAATCCATCGAAGTTCTGCCACCGATGGGCCGCTTTGTGGTGCCGCACACCGATAGCGCGGAACCTTATTATGTCGCGCTGGCAGGCGGTTCGGGAATCACGCCGGTGCTGTCGATCCTCAAAACCGTGCTGGCGGGAAATCCGCATGCGCATTTCACCTTGCTTTATGGCAATCGTGACAGCGCTTCGATCATGTTCCTGGAAGAGTTGGCGGGATTGAAGAACCGCTATCTCGACCGGCTGGAAATTTATCACTTCCTCGAAAACGAAGCAGAGGAGATCGAACTCTTCAACGGCCGTCTCGATCGTGCCAAGCTCGACGACGTGTTCTCAACGCTGGTCGATATAGAGGACGCCGATGCTGTCTTCATCTGCGGCCCCGGCCCGATGATGGATGCCGCCGAGCAATCGCTTCTGGCGCGCGGCATTGCGCCTGAGCGCATTTTCATCGAGCGTTTCACCACCGGCACCATCTCCGCCGAGCAGCTTGCCCGCGATGAGGCGTTGCAACAGAAGGCGCAAGGCACGCAGATTACCGTCACTTTAGATGGCCGCCGCTCGAAGATCTCGTTCAATGCCGAGAAGGGCAACATTCTGGAAAGCGTGCAGGCCGCCGGTCTGCCCGCGCCTTATGCCTGTAAAGGCGGTGTTTGCTCCACCTGCCGCGCCAAGGTGATTTCCGGCACCGTGACGATGAAGAAGAACTACGGCCTCACTGACGAGGAGGTGGCTGAGGGCTACGTTCTCACCTGCCAGTCCGTCCCCACCAGTGACGATGTTGCGTTGAGTTACGACGCCTGACGCTCATCTTCGTGTGATGGCCCTCTACTGACGCCATTCGGTGCTAGTCTCGCCCAGCGACAATGTCGGAGCATGACATGGCATCGGGCTTTTCGCGACGCGGCTTTCTCGCAACGGCAGCATCTTTCGCGGCGGTGCCTCTGGCGCATGCCGATCCCGCGCGACTTCTCACCATCCCCGTGACCATTGCGGGCAACGGACCCTTCCAGTTTGTCGTGGACAGCGGCGCGGAGCGTACCGTCATCGCAGACGACATCGCCGCCACGCTCGGCCTCACGAAATCCGGCCGCGCTTCCGTCGTTGGCATCGTTCGCGAAATGCAGGCCGACACCGTCGCTTTGCCGCGTCTGGAAGCCGGCGGCGTCGTTGCGCAGAATTTGCATCTGCCTGTTCTGCCGCGAACGTGGCTGCAGGCCGATGGCTATCTCGGCCTCGATATCATCGACGGCCATCGCGTGACGTTCGATTTCGCGCGGAACAAGCTGGAGCTGCGCGAGCCCATTCTGGGTCTTTTCGCCGGCTATGCCCGGCCTGATGAATCCGTGCTCTCCGCCAGCGGTCAAAGCGGCAAGCTGCGCACCGCCGATTGCCGCGTGGATGGCATTCCCGCCATCGCGTTTCTGGATACCGGCGCGGAAGTTTCTGTCGCCAATTCGCAGCTCTACAAAGCGCTCGCCGAACAGGGCGCGCAATTTCTGTCTGCTGCGCCCATGATGCTGAGCGGCATCACAGGTGGCAGCGTTCCGGCGCGCACGCTGTCCATCGGCCGGGCGCAATTGGGCGGCTTTGATCTCAGCACGACGGGCCTTGCCGTCGCCGACCTGCCGATTTTCGATCTGTGGGGCCTTGCGGATAAGCCAGCCCTGTTTGTCGGAATGGATTTCTTGCGCAAATTCTCCCGCGTCTCAATCGACTATGGGCATGGGCAGTACCGGCTGGAACTCGCAAGCCTCATGCTCGCCAGCCGGGCACAATCGTAAACGCGGGCCATACCAATTCTTCCGGGTAGGCTGGGAACATCGCCGCATATAACGGCTTGGTACATTGACGCTTTGGAACTCGCGGGGCAGGTTCCCTCGCAGGGCGCGCGCGCCGGAAATCTGCACAGAACATGGACATGACAGCCACCAATTTCGTCCTCTTTGGCGCCACCGGCGATCTCTCCCGGCGCATGCTGCTGCCGTCGCTTTATTATCTGGACCGCGATGGCCTCTTGCCCGAAAAGCTCGCCATCGTCGGCGCGGCGCGTTCGGCCCTCAGCCATGATCAGTTCATTGCCCTGGCACGCAAGGCGCTGGACGAACGCGGCGAGGCGATGGACGAGGCGGCGTGGAAGCGCTTTTCGAAGCGGCTGCATTATTCGCCGGTCGATGTCGGCGCCGCGTCAGGCTTCGAGGCACTGGCGGCGTTGCTGGAGGAGATCAATCCGAGCGGGGATCACCTCTTCTATCTGTCGCTGTCGCCGAACTTTTACGCGCCGGTGTGCGCCGGATTGCAAGCCGCGAATCTTGCCACGGCGGACAGCCGCATTATTATCGAAAAGCCCATTGGCCACGATCTTCAAAGCTGCCGCGCCATCAACGCGGCGCTGCTGTCCGCGTTCAGCGAAGATCGCGTCTTCCGCATCGATCACTATCTCGGCAAGGAGACGGTGCAGAATCTTCTGGCGCTGCGCTTCGCCAACATCCTATTTGAGCCGCTCTGGAACAAGGCGCATATCGATCATGTCGAGATCACGGTGTTCGAGACCGTGGGCGTGGAAGGCCGCTGGGGCTATTACGACGAATATGGCGCGCTGCGCGACATGGTGCAGAACCACGTGCTGCAGCTTCTCTGCCTCGTCGCGCTGGAGCCGCCGGCCAAGCTCAATCCAGATGCCGTGCGCGACGAGAAGGTGAAAGTGTTGCGCTCTCTCAAGCCGATCACCGGCCGCGACGTGCTGGCGCGAACTGTGCGCGGGCAATATGCGGACGGTTCGGTGGATGGCGAAAACGTCCCCGGCTATGCGCGCGAGGCGGGCGGCAAGCCGTCCGACACCGAAAGCTTTGTGGCGTTGTGCGCGGAAATCGAGAACTGGCGCTGGTCCGGCGTGCCGTTCTATCTGCGCACCGGGAAACGCATGGGCCGGCGGCTGACGGAGATTGTGGTGCAGTTCCGCTCCGTGCCGCATTCGGTGTTCTCCGGCAACGGCAACAACGATCTCATTCCCAACCGCCTCACCATCACCTTGCAACCCGAAGAGCAGGTGAGTCTGGCGCTGATGAACAAGACGCCGGGCCTCACCGAA
Source organism: Rhizomicrobium sp. (assembly GCA_036488415.1). GTDB lineage: Bacteria > Pseudomonadota > Alphaproteobacteria > Micropepsales > Micropepsaceae > Rhizomicrobium. Next base: position 20,461 of record DASXHQ010000117.1, on the reverse strand, counting down.
CAGGGTTGGCGGATGAATCCGCTGTCGCTCAATCTCAGCCTCACCGATGCGTTCAAAACCCATCGCCGCCGCATTGCCTATGAGCAATTGCTCCTCGATGCGCTGCACGGCAATCAGACTTTGTTCGTGCGCGGCGACGAAACCGAAGCGGCGTGGCGCTGGATCGACGGCATCGCCGCCGGCTGGAAGGAAACGCGCATGAAACCGGAGCCCTATTGGGCCGGATCGGATGGGCCGGATCGCGCCGAGACGTTCTGGTGCACGAGCGCATGAGCATCGGCCTCGTCGCCGATATCGGTGGGACCAATGTGCGGTTCGCGCTGACCGATGTGGATGCGCCGCGCGTGTCGTTCGATACGCTGCGCAAATACGCCACCAAGAGCCATTCCGACATCGCGGAAGCCGCGCGGGCCTATCTGGAGGAGATGAATTTCTCCGGCACCGTCGCGGGCCTGGTATTCGGTGTGGCAGGCCCCGTGCAGCATGGCGCGATCCATCTCACCAATGCGGGCTGGACGATTTCGGAAGACGATCTGCGCAGCAAGCTCAAGATCCCCTTCGCGCGCGTGCTCAACGATTATGAAACGCTGGCCGAAGCGGTGCCGGAATTCGAGCCGCAGGATCTGGTGCAGATCGGGCCGCTGCCGTTCTTGAATCGGCGCACCGGCACGATGGCGATTGTCGGTCCGGGCACGGGGCTCGGCGTCGGTGGCCTCATCCGCAGCAACGATGCGACCTTGCCGCTGGTCACCGAAGGCGGCCATGCCAATTTCGCGCCGGTGGACGATCTCGAAATCAAGATGCTGCAAATCCTGCTGAAGAAATACGGCCGAGTCTCCAATGAGCGCATCCTCTCCGGACCGGGATTGCAAAACATCCATGCCGCGATGAGCGAGATCGAAGGCCGCGCTGCCTCCGACATCGCGCCCGAAGCCATCACCAAAACCGCGCGCGAGAAACCGGATTCGTTCGAAGCCAAAGTGTTCGGCCGTTTCTGCGCCATCCTTGGCTCGGTCGCTGGCAACACCGCTCTCGGCATGGGCGCGCGTGGCGGCGTACTGATCGCGGGCGGCATCCTGCCCGATGCGGTGGACTTCTTCGTCGCCTCCGACTTCCGCAAGCGTTTCGAGGATAAAGGGCGCTTTTCGGATTACGTGAAAGCCATCCCCACAGCGCTGATTGTGGACGAACACGCCGGCCTGCGCGGTGCTGCGGCAATCCTGCGCCTCGAACTCGGCAAGCGTTGACCCTCGTAGCAGGGCGCGGTTCACTCGCTGCGAGCGGGTGAGGATTCTGGCGTGTCAAAAAAATCCGATAAAGAACTTGGCATGGGCCGCAAGATCGCGCGGCGCGATTTCCTGCAGGGCGCGGCCATCGGCGTGGCGATGACGGGGCTGGCGCCGGAGCTTACCGCTGCCGCCGAAACTGAAGCGCAGAACACCCCCGGTTATTATCCGCCCACGCGGCTGGGCATGCGCGGCTCCCATCCCGGCTCTTTCGAGGGCGCACACGAACTGCGCGACGGAGATTTCTGGACGAAGACGCCGAAGGTCGAAGCCGCGAACGAGCGCTACGATCTCGTTGTGGTGGGTGGCGGCATCAGCGGACTGTCAGCGGCGTATTTTTACAGGCAAGCGAAATCGAACGCGAAAATCCTCATCATCGAGAACCATGACGATTTCGGCGGTCATGCCAAGCGCAACGAATTCCACGTCGGCGGGCGGATGCATCTGCTCAATGGCGGCACCTTGGAGATCGACAGCCCCAAACCCTACAGCCCCGTCGCCAGCGGCGTGTTGAAGTCGCTCGGCATCCATCCCGCCGAACTGAGTAAGGCCTGCGACGACGACACGATCTACAAAGGTCTGAAGCAGGGCGTGTTCTTCGATCGCGAGACCTTCGGCAAGGATGCGCTCGTCACGCTCGACGCGCATGAAAGCCACGCCGATCCGGCGGCGCTGAAAGCTTTCGTCACCGCCGCGCCGCTGAGCGACGGCGTGCGAAAATCCATTCTCAAGATCGAAACCGGCACGGACGACTATTATCCCGGCCTCACCTCCGATCAGAAGAAAGACAAGCTCTGGCGCCTGTCCTACAAAGATTACCTGCTCAACGTCGTGAAAGCCGATCCCGGCGTGATCGCTTATTATCAGCATCGCACCGATGGCTTGTGGGGCTGTGGCATCGATGCGGTGTCGGCGCTGGATTGCTGGGGCGTGGGCTTTCCCGGCTTTCAGGGATTGAAGTTGAAACCCGGCGGCACCAACCGCATGGGCTACACGCCGCGCGGCTATTGCTCGCCACCGTTCGGTTCGGAGACGTTCCATTTTCCCGACGGCAACGCGAGCATCGCCCGCGCCCTGGTGCGCGCGCTGATTCCGGGTGCGATGCCGGGCCACACCGCCGAAGATATCGTCACCGCGAAGGCGGACTATTCGACGCTCGACCGTCCGGGCAATGCCGTGCGCATCCGGCTCAACAACATCGTGGTACGTGCGCGCAACGCCAAGGACGGCGTGGAGATCGCGTACACGCCTTCCCCCGGCGGCGGGCCCGTCCATCGCGTGACGGCGAAGCATTGCGTGTTCGCCAGCTGGAACATGATGATCCCCTACATCGTCACGGAGCTTCCGGTCGAGCAGAAGGCGGCGATGCATGCCCTCATCAAGACGCCGCTGGTCTATACCAGCGTGGCGATCAAAAACTGGACGTCCTTCAAGAAACTCGAGATTAGGAGCGTCTATGCGCCGGGCGGCTATCATTCGCAATTCGCGCTGAACACGCCCGTCAACATCGGCGCTTACAAAAGCGTACGCGATCCGAGCCAGCCGATCCTTGTCCACATGACGCGCACGCCCGCCATGCCCGGCCTGCCGGAGCGCGAGCAGCACAAGGCGGGCAGGGCGGAACTTCTTGCCACGCCGTTCGAAACCTTCGAGCGGGAGATTCGCGCCCAGCTTGGCCGCGCGCTGGGACCAGCCGGGTTCGATCCGGCGCATGACATCGAAGGCATCGCGGTGAATCGCTGGCCGCACGGCTACGCGCCGGAATACAACGCGCTCTGCGATACCGGCTTCGACGCCGATCACACGCCCAATCTCATCGCCCGCAAAAAGTTCGGTAACATCGCCATCGCCAATTCCGACTCCGGCATGGCCGCGTATACTGACGTCGCCATCGACCAGGCCCACCGCGCGGTAGGCGAACTCCTGTCCTGAATCGGTCCTGTGCGCAGCGTGTCGGTTCCGTAACAAATCGCGGAACGAACGTCGGGATTGTCCGTTCCACTAGCGATTGAACGCAACCGTGGGAGGAACGCGTGAACGGACTGATTTATCTTGTCGGCCTTATCGTCGTGATCATGGCCATTCTTTCGTTGCTCGGATTGCACTGATGAGCGCGCCGGGCATCATCGTTCCGGCCACGGCCGTTGAAGCTCCGTTGCTCGACTGGCCGGCCATCATCGCCGGCGCCGTTGTGGCCGCCGGTATCTCTTTCATGCTGATCGCTTTCGGATCGGCCATCGGGCTATCGCTGGCATCGACCGCGCCGACCTGGCGGGATTCCAGCGCATGGCTGTGGATTCTCTCTGGCGTCTATCTGGTCTTCACCGCGCTTTGTGCCTTCGGCTTCGGTGGCTATACCGCCGGGCGCATGCGTGCGCGGCTGCGCCCGCTGACGGTAGACGAAATTGAGTTCCGCGATGGCATGCATGGCGTGGTCGTGTGGGGCTTGGCCATCGTGCTCGGTGCCGTCCTTGCGCTGGGCGGCTCGGTGGCGGCATCGCGGCTTGCGGCGCCTTCGGCCGGCACCGCTGGTCCTGCCACATCCGTTGCCGGGGAGAACATTATCGCCTCGGAGCTGGATGAATTGTTCCGCACCGACAGGAAGATCGCCGAGCCGGACTTCCAGTATCGCCGCAGCGAAGCCGCACGCATCCTGCTCAAATCCTCCAGCCATGACGGCGTACCGGCGGCGGATCGCGATTATCTGACCGTGCTGACGACCTCCATGACCGGCATTTCGCCGGAAGAAGGTCAGGATCGCGTGAACCGGGTCATCAATGAGTCCAAAGATGAGATTCATCGCGCCCGTGTCGCCGCAGTGCTGCAGGCCTTTATGGCCGCCGCCGGGCTGCTCGTCGGTCTGGCCGTGTCGTGGTTCGCCGCATCGGAAGGCGGCCGTGAGCGCGAAGCGGGTTACATACCGGTGTGGGATTGGTCCTGGCGCCGCCGCTATTCCTGAAACGAAAACGCCCGGCGATCGGCGGGCGTTTTTCTATTCCGCCACTGCCGGCTCGACCAGCTTCGGCGTGCGGAAGCGTTTCGGCCGGAAGAAGACAATGCCGACGAACAGCCCGCCGATGCCGACGATGGTGGTGATGGTGTCGAAGGTTGTTAGCGCGTAGATGCCGAGCAGGATCAGCGCGATTCCGCTCAGCGCCGGATAAACACAAAGCCATAGCCAGCGCGGGACATTTTCTTTGTACAGCGGCATGAACACTTTCGCCGCCACCAGCCCCGCCAATCCATAATAATAAGCGACCAGAACGCCCACTGCGCTCACGCCGTCGCCAATGATCGTGGCCACCGTCGGCATCAGGCTCGATCCCCACAGTAGCAAAAGCCCCATGCCGATCAGCACCAGCATCGCGCGCACCGGCGTTTTGGTGCGCGCATCCACGACGCCGAACGCATAGGGCATCGCGCCGCCGCGCCCCATGGCGAACAACGTGCGCGAGAACTGCAGCATGGTGGTTTCCAGGGTCGCGATGCTGGAGAGGATCACCGCGCAGGAGGCGAGCAATCCGCCGGTGCGCCCGAAACCCGCGCCCACGGCGATGTTGTAGATGATGTTGGCGTCCATCCCGTGCGCGTCCTTCAGCGAGAACAGGAACAGCGCCGCCAGCACGAAGGCGACGTAATAGGCGATGGTGATGAAGACGGCGACGAAGCCGCCATTGCCTGCATTCTCATGGCCATTGTGTGTTTCCTCGGCCAGATTGGCTGTCACGTCCCAGCCCCAATAGAAGAACACCACGACCAGCGCCGTGGCGGAGAAGCTGCCCGCGCTATAGCCGAAACCAAACCAGCGCCACGAAAACGGATTGACCGAACCCACATGCCAGGCGTGTACGAACGCGCCGATCACGATGACGGTCAGGATGAGAAGCTCGATCCCCGTCATCACCATCTGCACACGGCTGGTCACTTCGATGCCCACGATCAGCACCGCCGCGATCACCAGGAACCAGGCGCTGGCCACGGCGGCGCTCAGAACGACGTTCTTCGCCAATTCGGGATCGATGAAGTCGAGCGTGGAAGTGGCGAGCGGCAGGCTGCCCGTGACCATGAACACCATCGAAGCAACCAGCAGCGCCCAGCCCGAGAAGAAGCCCCAGAACTTGCCGAACTCCACCGTCGTCCATTCATAGGCCGCGCCGGCCGACACCGCCTGCCGGTTCAGCGCCTTGTAGGCGACCGCGATGCCCAGCATCGGCACGGCGAAGATGATGAGCGCACCGGGCGAGAGCGTTCCGGCAATGCCCAGCAGCACGGCGGTGGTGACGGCGATGGTGTAGCCCGGCGCTGAGCCCGCGACACCCATCACCATCGATTCCAGGAACGAGAGCGATCCGGCTTTGAGTTCGGTGTTCATGTTAGCGCCCCGATGTCCCCGCAATCATGCTGGTCCCAAAAGAAAATGTCACCGCTTGCCAGGCAAGCGGTGACATTGTTCAGGCATTTCGGATCGCGAACTGCCTAGTTGCGATAGGTCGCGGTGATCCCGATGGTGCGCGGCCGAAGCGCGGTAGCTTCGAACAGCACCGTATCGCTGTCCTGATGGCTGAGATCCAGCTGCGGATGGGCGTTGAACAGATTGTCCGCAAACAGAGTCAGGTTCACATTGCCGAAGGTCGCGCCAGCGCGGAGCGTGAAGATGTTCTTTTCGGGATTGGCCATCAGCGCCGGATCGTAGGACGACGCCAGCGGATCGTGCGTCACGACATCGGTGGCCGTCTTGCTTTGATATTCGTAGTCCATGCGCAGGAATGCATCCCGGCCAAAGAAGGACGCGTTGTATTGCGCGCCGAGCGAGAAGGTCCAGGGCGAACCTGGCAGCTTGTCGCCCTTGGATGCCAGAAGCTGGCCGCCGCTGATGCTGGTCGAGGTGAATTGCGCGTCGGTGTAACCCAGGCTGAAATCGATATCCAAGGCGTCGATCGGAAGCCATTCGCCTTCCAGATCGAATCCTTTGCTTTGCGCGCTGCCGACATTGGCTGTGTATTCGAAGCCGCAGGACGGCAGATAGTTCAGCTGCTGGATGTTGTTCCACTTGAGATAATAAACACTGCCGGACATCTGCAGCCGGTTGTCGAAGAACTTGTCCTTCGATCCCGCCTCGTAGTTCACGACGGTGTCGGAGTTATAGGCACCCGGCGCGGCAGAGAGTTCGGTGCAGGCGCCGAGGGGAAATTGTGCATTGGCGCCGCCGATACGGTAGCCCTTCGAGACGGTGGCATAGATCATGTCGTCATCGTTGATCTGCCAGGTGATATTGCCCATGGGCGTGAACGGCGTTTCATTCTGCTTGCCGGAATTGGGCGTGTTGGGGCCAAAATCCTGGGAGCCGTCCGCATAGTTCTTGTAATCGAAATGCGTCTTGGCGATGCGCGCGCCCGCCTGGATCTTCAGGCCGCTCACGATTTCATAAGTCACGTTGGCAAAGCCAGCCAACTGCCGCTCATGACCTTGCGTGTGGTTGATGTAGTCGTCGCCATTCGCCAGGAGTGGCCCGCACCAGACATCCAGCAATGCGTTGCCCGTGGGCGGATCGTAGCACGCTGCGCCCGGGCCCGGATCGCCCCACAGATAGCTGGTGAGCGCGGGCAGCTGCGGATCGTTGATCTCTTCCACGCTCAGCTGGCTCTGATGCGTGTAGAAGCCGCCCAGCACCCAGGTGAACCGGGAGTTCGGATCGGTCGATTGCAGCCGCGCTTCCTGTGTGAAGTTCTGCTGCGTGTTAGTGACGTAATTGACCGACTTGTAGGGGCCAAAGCCGGGCAGATTGATTCCAGTCGCCGTGAGCAGTGGTTGCGGCGCGGTTGCGCACAAGCCGCCCGTGCAAGGCGTCGTGTAGTCGATCGGAAGCACGCCCGTGCTTTCGGACTGCTGGAAATAAGAGAGGTTGTAGAGCGTGCCGCTGTAATCCTGCACGATTTGCTTGCGGTCAAAATAGGAGGTGTTGGAGATCAGCTCGGCGCCACCAAAATTCCAGTCCACTTTCAACGCCGGCAGTGTGAAATGATCCTTGTTGGCCATCCGCTCGGGCGTCTCGTTGATGTAGCGGTCGCTGCCCGGATTGGACAGCGCCACCCAATATTCGTCGTCATTGTGCACGTCGCGGTTCTGGTAGAACACGCTCGGCGTGATCGAGAGGTCGTTCGTCACTTGCCACGTCACCGCGCCGTGCAGCACCAGTGTGTTGGTGTGGTTGGCATTCTTCTCGATCATGTTGCCCGTATAGGGATCGACATGATCGATCCAGCCGCCGTCATGCCGCCACCAGGCGGAGATACGGAAGCCGAGCTTGTCGTCCACGATGGGTCCACCGACCGCGGCGCCTCCTTCATACGAAGGCGCGCCAGATTGCGTGAACGACAGCTCCGATTTCGCATAGACCTGATAATCGGTGAGGCTGGCTTTGGGCGTAATGAAGCGCACGGTGCCGCCTTCGGAGCCCGCGCCGAACAACGTGCCTTGCGGCCCGCGCAGAACTTCCACCCGCTCCAGATCGAACACGTCCGGCAGCGCGTTATCGGAACCGAAACCCAGCGTGCGAAGCTGGATCGGCGTATCGTCGATATAGATGCCGGTGGTCGCGTCGCCCGCGGTGGAATTCACGCCGCGGATCGAGATGCTGTTGGTGCTGTCGTTGAAATCCACGCCGGGGGTGTAGGCGACAAGATCGCCGAAGTTTTTCGCATTGAGCTGATCGAGCCTTTGGGCGGTGAAGGCGGTCACGCTGATCGGCACCTTGCTCAGCTGCTCCTCGCGCCGCTCGGCCGTGACGGTGACTTCTTCAATGCCGCCGCTGCTTTGCGCGAGTGCTGGCTTCACGGACCATGTAAGCGAAACAGCCGCGACAGAAAGATAAAGCCCACTCAGAATCTTGCGCATGGAAATTCCCCCTGGAGACGGCCATGTTGGGGTTTTGTGACAGGAGCGTCAAGAATGGACGCGTCACGAAGTGTCGCAAGCCACTGAAAAGGCGGTGCTAAATAGGCATCAGATTGCCAGAATTTCGGTCACTGCGCGGTGTGCCTGATCGATGGCGGAGTCGGTGTAAGCGGCGGCGCCCGAATCGGAATTGGCGATGGCGATGCGCCCGAATCGCTGGCGGCCGATGACGTTGGCGCGCTTGTCCGGCGGGATGGAGAAATCGTCGAACAGCGGATTGAACTCGTAGGCGTAGCCGTGCGGCCAGCGGTTTACCGTGATCGCCATGATGTCCTTCTGCTCGTCGAAGCCGCCGCCGCCCAGCATGCGCTGAAGCTGGTCGCGGATTTTCGATTCAAAGGTTTCGAACGGCGTGTCGAGAAGCTCCTGCCGTCCCATGCGGTGCTGATCCCGCTCCGGCAAACCGGGCGAAGTCGGCGTCTTCACCATGAACAGCAGTATTGGATCGTCCGGCGATTTCGGCGATTTGTAACTGCCCACGTCCACCGCCCAGTTGAGCTGGATCGAGGTGAAGTAACCGCCGGGTGCGCTGATCGAGCGAACGCTCAGCTTGTGCAGGCTCTGCCAGTTGCGGATCGCGACGCCGGTATAGACCAGCGGCACCTTTACCAGTTCGTGCAGCGCATCCTTCTGCGCCTGCGGCAGTTCGGGGCAGAGATAGGGGATCATCATGTTCCAACCGGCGAGAATGCAGTTCGCGGCATGAACGCGATAAACATTTCCGGCGCGGGCATAAGCGATCTCGACGCCTTTGGAATTCTTCGGGTCGCCGATGTTCTTCACGCCGACGACGGTGCTCGACAAACGAATGGCGATGGGCGCGCCCGCCTTGTTCAGCGCGGCGTAATTTGCATGTGCCGTGACGATGTCTTCTGCCGTCGAACCAGACAGCACGCCGGGGATGAGCTTGCGCACCAGCGACCGCGCGATGCTCGCGTTGCCATCGGGGAAGTGGAATGTCGGCAGGTCGGGATTGTCCTGATAGCCCGCCGCCGTGTTGCCCATGCGATTGGTCGAGCCGGGCGCGAGTTTCAATCCCTTGAAGCCGGGAAGGCCGAAACCCCAGCAATCCAGCGCCGGCTCCGCATCGATGCCGGTGCCGTATTCGTCATGCGTGACGGTTTGATAGAAAGCGAGCGTGGTGTCGTTCGCCTTCAGATAGTCTTTCAGGTAATCGCGATAGGAGATGCGGGAAAGCTTGTCCTTCTTCTGGTCGGACGACAGCCCCGGCATAACATCCGTCTCGCCTTCCTGCACGCGCAGAATATCGGCTTGCGTCTGCGCATCCAGCGGGCATCTGGCGAGGAAGTCCTTCCACGGAATCTTGCCTTCATCGCCGCCGCGTCCTTGCCCCACGACCAACGCGTCCTTGCCGAAGGTCTCCTTGTCAAACCAGATCGCAGGTGCGAGGCCCTTGTAGACGTCGGGCCGATCACACTCGTTCGTCAGCTTCACCGGATCGATGCCGAGCTCAGTGAGCAGCCCCGCCGCGACTTTGGAATAGGGGCGGGGGCTATCGATCAATTCCGTGCCGCCGTTCAGCAATTCCATACGGCCGTTCAGATTGTATTCGTTGCGCTTGGCGTGGCCACCGAAATCGTCGTGATTGTCGAGGATCAGGATCTTCGCGTTCGGCTTGGCCTTCCTGAAAAAGTAAGCCGCCGACAATCCGCTGATGCCCGCGCCCACCACCACAAGGTCATAGATCGCGTGGCTATCTTCCGGCTTTTTCGCGTGATCCCAGAACGTACCGTCGCGCAGCGAATGCGCCGTTTCGAACGCGCCTGGGTGCGAGCCGCGCAGATTGTGCTGCAGCGGCGGGTAATAGCCGGGATCGTCCTGCATCCCCGGCGTCGCCTGCGCCTGCGCCTCGCGCATTGTTGCGAGTGTCGCCGCCGTCACCGCCACGCCATTCAAAAAATCGCGCCGGTCGATGCCGCCGCTGAACGGACATTTCTTCTCGTCGCTCATTGCAGCCCCTTACGACAGATTGATCATCACATGGCGCGGCACGGTGTAATCCTCCAGCGCATACATGCTGAGGTCTTTGCCGTAGCCGGATTGCTTCATCCCGCCATGCGGCATCTCGTTGGTCAGCATGAAGTGGCAGTTCACCCAGGTGCAGCCATAACGCAACCGCGCCGCCGTTTGCATGCCACGCGCGATATCGCGCGTCCACACGGAAGAGGCGAGGCCGTAGTCGGAATCGTTCGCCCAGTTCACGGCGGTATCGACATCCTTGAACCGCGTCACGGAGACCACGGGCCCGAACACTTCCTTGCGCACGATCTCATCGTCCTGTGCGGCGCCCGCGATCACCGTGGGCTCGAAATAAAAGCCATTTTTGCCCGCATGTCCGCCGGCCGTGATCTCGATATGCTTGATTGCCTTCGCGCGATCGACAAAGCCTACGACACGTTCCTGCTGGCGCGCGGAGATCAGCGGGCCAAGTTCGTTCTCGCTGTCATCCTTCTGGTCGAACTTCAGCGACGATGCGGCGCTGGAAAGTTCGGCGACGAGCTTGTCGTACACCTTCTCGCTGGCATAGACGCGGCACGCCGCCGTGCAATCCTGTCCCGCGTTGTAGAAGCCGAAGGAGCGCAGGCCCGCCACCACCGCTTCGATATCGGCATCGTCGAACACGATCACCGGCGCCTTGCCGCCCAATTCCAGATGCGTGCGCTTGAGCGTCGCTTGCGCCGCCGCGATGACCTTGCGCCCCGTGCCGACATCGCCGGTGAGTGAGATCATCGCCACCTGTCGCGCATTGATCAGCCGGTCGCCGACGCTGGCACCGCGCCCGGTGATGATGTTGCAAACGCCTTCGGGGAAAATCTCCGCGATGTGCTGTGCCAGTTTTAGCGCGGTGAGCGGTGTCTGCTCGCTCGGCTTCAGCACCACGGTATTTCCGGCGGCGAGCGCAGGCGCGAGCTTCCACGCCGCCATCATCAAGGGATAATTCCACGGCGCCACCTGCGCCACCACGCCGACGGGATCGCGCCGGATCATGGAGGTGAAGCCCGCCAGATATTCCCCCGCCACCGGCCCGTGCATGGTGCGCACCGCGCCGGCGAAGAAGCGGAAGCAATCCACCACGCCGGGAATTTCGTCGTTCAACACCAGATGCCGCGGCTTGCCGCAATTCAGCGCTTCCAGATCGGCATAGGCCTCCGCATCGCTTTCTATTTTATCCGCCAGCTTGAGCAACAGGCCCGACCGCTCGGCAGGCGTGGTGCGCGACCACCGATCGAACGCGGCATCCGCCGCGAACACCGCATTATCCACCTGTTCGTTCGACGCCTCCTCCACCTCGACGATCAGCTTGCCCGTGCGCGGATTGAGAACCTTCTCAGCTGGGCCCTTGCCAGCTTCAAATTTCGCGCCGATGCGAAGAGCGGTATCCATGATTGAGCCTCCCACAACCGGCGCGAACTAAACCAGACGCGCACGCGAAATCCCACCCTCCCCTTGAGGGAGGGTCGGAGAGCGAAGCGATCCGGGGAGGGGCCACAGCGACAGCGGCGCCACGACCCCTCCCCGAAAAATTCTTCGCTGCGCTCGAATTTTATCGACCCTCCCTCAAGGGGAGGGTGGATTTGACGCTCCGCTCGACTCTGTCCCACAAATGGCGCGGTAAGTCAGCGAGGCCGTTATGGCATTTGTGCGTCTTGCGATAGGAGTGGTCGTCCTCGTAGCTCTATGGCTGCTGGGTCGCGGTTTGGCATCGCTACGGGCAAAGAGGCCCGAAAACGTCATTCGCTATGAAGGTGACTTGCTCGGACCGGGTGTCTTGTCGGCTGTCTTCGGGATCGCATTCGTGGGCATGCGCCTTTTCAATTTGCCAGGATGGACTGGCAACGGTCCCTGGTTTCTAGCCGGAGCCATGCTAGTCGGCGCCACTTTTCTCGCCTTACTCGTATTTCGCTACTCCATTGTGCTCACGCCGGAGGCTATATTGGAGAAGCGTATTTTCCGCAGCGGACGGCGCCGTATCGAATGGAAATCCGTTCGGTCTTGGAAAGCTGGGCGTAAAGCAGGGGAAATCGTATTAAAAGTGGACGGTGCGAAGAGCTTTTGCTTGGCACCAATTTTCAAAGAGGGTTTCGACGCATTTCTTTTCGCGATAGATGCCCGAAATATCCCTCACGCGGACGATTCGATGTCTATTCTGACTGGAGATTGACGCTCTTGCCGACTCTATCCCACAAATAGCGTCGCGCGGTCTTGGGGGTAGGGATGGCAGATACGAATGACGCGGATGCAGCGCAGCTTGCGGCGCTAGGTTACACCGCGCGCTTCGATCGCAAGATGTCGCTGTGGGAGAACTTCGCCCTCGGCTTCACTTATCTCTCGCCGGTCGTCGGCGTCTATTCGGTGTTCACGCTCGGCATCACCACGGGCGGGCCGCCGATGTTCTGGTCCTATTTTCTCGCCGCCGCCGGGCAATTCCTTGTCTGCCTGATCTTCTGCGAAGTGGTATCGCAGTTTCCGATTTCCGGCGGGCTTTATCCGTGGGCGCGCCGACTCGTGGGCAAGAAATGGGCGTGGATGGCGGGCTGGATTTATGGCTGGGCGCTGTTCACCACCATCGCCGCCGTTTCGGTGGGCGCGGGGCCGTTCGTCGCCACCTTGCTCGGTTTCGCATCGACGCCGCTCACCGTCACAATCATCGCGCTGGTGCTGGTGGCGATCTCCACACTCATTAATCTCGCGGGCACGCAGGTGCTGGCGCGCGTGGCGATGTTCGGCTTCATCTGCGAGATCATCGGCGCCATCATCGTCGGCGGTTATCTACTCATCTTCCAGCGCCATCAGCCCTTCGGCGTGGTGTTGGATACGTTCAATATCGGCGCCCCCGGTTCTTATTGGCCGGCGTTCATGGCCGCCGCAGTGACAGGCCTCTTCACCTGTTACGGCTTCGAGGCCTGCGGCGACGTGGCGGAGGAGACGCCCAATCCGGGCACCGCCATTCCGCGCGCCATGCGCATGACGATCTATGTCGGCATGGCGGCTGCCGCGTTCGTCTGTCTCGCATTGATTGTGGCACAGCCCGATATGCCGGGCGCGATCTCCGGCAAGGTTGCCGATCCGGTGGCCGCGGTGCTCACCGCTGCGTTCGGCCTGACCGGATTCAAGGTGGTGATCTGCGTGGTGCTGGTGTCGTTCATGTCCTGCATATTGTCGCTGCAGGCCGCGACCAGCCGCCTCGTCTTCGCCTATGCGCGCGACAAGATGGTGGTGGCGAGCGATTTCTTCGCCACCGTATCGACGCACACCCATGTTCCGGTGCGCGCGCTGGTTATGTCCGGCGTCGTGGCAGGCATCATCATCTGCCTGGGGCTTATCTTCGCCAACGCCATCGCGGTGATCGTCGCCTCCGCGATCATCGGCATCTATGTCGCGTTCCAGATGATCGTGCTAGGCGCACTTTCCGCGCGGCTGCGCGGCTGGGTGCCCGGCGGGAAATTCCGCCTCGGCGCATGGGCGTATCCGGTGAATGTCGTGGCGCTGATCTACGGCCTCGGCGCGATCCTCGACATGGCCTGGCCGCGCACGCCAGGCCAGCCCTGGTACATCAACTGGTCGATGAGCGTGACCTGGCTCGGCATTATCGGCATCGGCGCGCTTTATATGGTGCTAGCGCGTCCCTATGATCACGGCAGCGCACCTGCAGGCGATGCATACCGTTTGGCAAAGAACTGAGAGAGGATTTCATGAAAATCTTTTTGGTTGCCGCGTCTCTGCTGATCGCCACACCGGCGCTGGCGGAAAATCTTTATGTCATCGAACACGCCGCCACTGACGCCACCGCCTCTGTCGGCAAGGCGAAGGACAATCGCGGCGATATTCTCACTTTCGCCAATCCGGTGTTTGACGCTGCGAACAAGAAGCAGGTCGGCGACGACAACGGCTTCTGCATCCGCACCGTCGCGGGCAAGGCCTATGAATGCATCTGGACGCTGAAGCTCGCGGACGGGCAGATCACGTCGGAAGGTCCGTTCCACGATGCGGGCGACACCACGATGGCGGTCACCGGCGGCACCGGAAAATATCTCGGCACCAAGGGCGAGATGCTGCTCCATGCGCGGGATGCCAAGGGTAGCGAATATGATTTCAAATACACGCTGGTGAAATAGCGCCGCGCTACTCCACCACCTCCATCTGCGATGGCGGCGGCGCACTCTGTCCTGCCGTCAGCAGGTTCGTCTTCTTCAAGGTCAGAATCACCGCCAGCACCGGCAGGCTGGCGTAGAACATGAACAGGAATGTGTTGGCGTAAGAAATGATCATCGATTGCTGCAGGATTATGCCGCTCAAATTCTCCGCACCGAAGGGAAGCTGCGGTCCCAGCATCAGACTCGGCGCGTTCTGCGCCAGCGCGCGGTTGAATGGCGAGGCGTGCTCGGCGAGCTGGTTATAGTTGACCTGCGTGCTGCTGCTCAAAACCGTCGTCGTCAGCGACACGCCGACCGCCGATCCCACATTGCGCACCAGATTGAGCATGCTGGAGCCGTCGGTGCGGTAGGTCTGCGCCAAGCTGGAATAGGTGTACATGTTCATGGGCACGAAGATGAAGCCCATCGCCACGCCCTGGATGAACGTGGTGGCGGCCAGCGTCGTGGCGCTGATGGCTGGCGTCCAGCTCGACATTTCCCACATCGACCACAAGAGCACGAGCGAACCCACGCCCATCAGCCAGCGCGGATCGGTGCGCAGCACCACCCGTCCCACGAGCACCATCGACACCATCGTGCCGACGCCGCGCGGTGCCAGAAGCAGGCCGGTGTCCAGCACCGAATAGCCGCCGAGATTTTGCAGGAAAGGCGGCAGCAGCGCGCTCGTCGCCAGCAGCAACAGGCCGACAAAGAATGTCAGGAACAGCCCCGAAACGTAATTGCGATCCTTCAGCAGATCGGGGTTTACGAAGGGATGCTTCGTCGTCAGCTGGTGAACGATAAAGAGATAGAAAGCGAGGCCCGCGATCACGCATTCGGAGACGATCTCGGTGGAGCTGAACCAGTCTTTGTCGGTGCCGCGATCCAGCAGCAATTGCAGCGCGCCGAGCGCCAGGCCCAGGAATGCAAAGCCATACCAGTCGAAGTCCGGCGGCTTCTTCAGCTTCTCTTCGAACAGAAAGAAGAACACGCCGATGGAGCACGGGATGCCGATGGGCACGTTCACATAAAACACCCAGCGCCACGAATAATTGTCGGTGAGGAAACCGCCCAGCGTCGGGCCGAGAATGGGGCCGAGCATGATGACCGCGCTCCACACCGCCATAATCTGCCCGCGCCGTTCAATGGGATAGCGATCGAGAATGATCGCCTGCGACAGTGGCGACAGCGCCGCGCCGAACGCGCCCTGCGCCAGGCGGAAGAAGATCATCTGGTCCAGCGTCTGCGCGAGGCCGCACATCGCCGACGTCGCGGTAAAGCCGATCAGCGAAACGAGGAAGATCTCGCGCCGCCCGAAGCGGGCCGCCAGCCAGCCGATGGGGCCGGTCATGATCGCCGATGCGATGATATAGGACGTGAGCACCCAGGTGATCTGGTCGCGGCTCGCTTGCAGGCTGCCCTGCATATAGGGCAGCGCCACATTGGCGATGGTGGAGTCCAGCATCTGCATGAACATGCCCACCATCACGCAAGTGATGGCGATGCGCAGCGCGAGCGGAGTGTCGCGTCGCGGCGCATGCAGGAAGGATGATGGCGTCGTTTCGGCTGTCGACAATTCTGGCGTTCCCCGATGCCAAGCTATCACGCCGGACGGAGAAATAAATCCGGGAACCCGGCGGCTTGGCTAAGGCTTGGTATCGCGATAGCGCGCCGCAACGGCATGCAGTGTCTTGGCCATCTGCGCGCGGAAGGCGGGCGGCCCCAGCACTTCCACTTCTTCGCCCAGCCGCAGCATGTCGCGCACGCCTAGGTCGAAATTTTCCAGCGGCACGCGACAGCGCACCCAGCCGGCGCGGTCCGGCTTGCCAGCGGAATCTGCCGCTACAGTGGCGACGTAGGGACCCAGCGCCTCCAGCCGCTCCATACCTTTGGGCGAAAGTCGCACCTCTGCCTCTTCGCGATAAACGCCCGCTTCATAGGCGCTGGACGACGCTTCCCAATGCTCCGCCAGGTTGAATTTTTTGGGGCGCGCGAAGGGCTCGGCGGTCACTTCCGCGTCCAGCATCTGCGCGACGCGATAGGTGCGGATGGATTTTTCGGTTTGCGCCACGAGGTACCAGATGCCGCCTTTGAGCACGAGGCCGAGTGGTCCAAGCCTGCGGGCGTAAATCTCGCCGCTGTTGCGATAGCGCAGCTTGAGCCAGCGTTCGCTCCACACCGCCTGCGCCACGGTCTGCAATTGCGGCAGCGGATCGATCCCTTTGAACCACGCGACGGGATCGAGATGAAACCGCGAGGCGATGCGTTCCGCGTTCGGCTGCATGTTCGCCGGTAGCGCCGCCATCAATTTGAGCCGCGCGGCGTGCAGCACATCGGATAGGCCAAGCTGGGCGGCAGGGCCCGGAAGCCCCGCGAGGAAAAGCGATTCCGCTTCCGGCTGCGTGAGGCCGGTGAGCTTGGTGCGGTAGCCGTCCACCAGCGCGAAGCCGCCGCTGCGCCCGCGTTCGGCATAAACCGGAATCCCCGCCGCACTGAGCTGGTCGATGTCGCGGTGGATGGTGCGCACTGAAACCTCGAACTCTTTCGCCAGCGCCACGGCGCTCATCCGCCCGCGCGCCTGCAGCAGCATCAAAATCGAGAGAAGCCGGCTCGCCAACAATTTTGAGGCACCCACAAATACATGACATTCGATGTCATGTTTAGCGGCTTATACCTCGCCCCGCAACGTGACGAGGACAACGTCCATGAAGATTGCAGCATTCGCATTCGCCGCCGCGCTGGCAGCCACGCCGGCCATCGCCGCAACCCCCGCAACGCAAGGAACTGCCATGACCAATCACGCCCACGACTTCGATTTCCTCATCGGCAAATGGAAGGTGCATCACTGGCGCCTGAACGGCCGTCTCGTCGGCAGCCATGACTGGGTGGAGTTCGACGGCACGTCCCAGCTCTGGATGACGATGGACGGCAAGGGCACCGTGGACGACAACTATATCGGCCTGCCAAGCGGTCCTTATCGCGCGGTCGGTCTTCGCGGTTACGATCCCAAGACGCAGACTTGGGCGATCTGGTGGCTGGATGGCCGCACCGCCAATGGTCCGCTCGATCCGCCGGTCATCGGCAATTTCAATTTCAAGGATGGCGTCGGCACATTCGACGGCGACACCGTGAACAACGGCAAGACCGTGCGCTGCCGCTACACTTGGTCGAAGATTACGAAAAACTCCGCGCATTGGGAGCAGGCGTTCTCGCCCGATCACGGCAAGACCTGGGAAGTGAACTGGCGCATGGACCTCACGAGGGTCGAATGAACAGAGTCATCGAACTTCGCCAATACACGCTCAAGCCCGGGCGGCGCG
The DNA here is from genome assembly GCA_036488415.1 of Rhizomicrobium sp. GTDB lineage: Bacteria > Pseudomonadota > Alphaproteobacteria > Micropepsales > Micropepsaceae > Rhizomicrobium. The sequence continues at coordinate 2,746 of DASXHQ010000117.1, read as the reverse complement.
ACGACCTCATCGCGCTGTTCGAGCGGCAATTCGTGGAGAGCCAGGAAGCGGAAGGCATGCGCGTGATCGGCATCTTCCGCGACGCAAACGATCCGGACCGTTTTGTCTGGCTGCGCGGCTTTGCCGATATGGAGAGCCGCGCGCGTTCGCTCGCCGCATTCTATAGCGGGCCGGTGTGGAAGGCGCACCGCAACGCCGCCAACGACACCATGATCGACAGCGACAATGTTCTGTTGCTCAAACCCGCATGGGACGGCGCCGATTTTCCGAAGCCGGGACCGCGCGCACCGCTTGGCGCCAGCAGATCGGCGAAAGGCATCGTCCTCGCGTCGATTCATTATTTCGATGCGCCGGTGCCGGACGCGTTTCTGGTGGCGTTCCGCGCTTTGCCGGACCCGCATCGGATCGCTGCCTACGTCACGGAGGGAAGCGAAAATACGTTTCCCGCTCTTCCCGTGCGCGCGGGCGAGAATGTGTTCGTGACCTTCTCTTTGTTTGCCGACAACAACAACCGGTCATCCGCGCTGCCGCACGAATTGGCGAAACAGGTCAAAGCCACCGAGACGTTGCGTCTCATACCCACGGCGCGGTCCAGCTTGCACGCCTGACACTTGGCATCCCCCACGCCTTCGTTATTGTCGGCGTGGGGGATTTGTCCATGCAGACATTGCTGACGCTGGCGGAAACAATTGCCGAACGCCTGAAGGCGCGGGGCGAGACGATCTCAGTTGCGGAATCGTCCAGCGGCGGCTTGCTGTCGGCGGCGCTGCTCGCCATTCCCGGCGCCTCCGCCTATTTCGTCTCCGGCGCGGTCGTTTACACGCCCAAGGCGCGCGCGACCTTGATGGATCTTCCTCGCGCCGCCGTCGCCGGCATGCGTTCGGCGAGCGAGCCTTATGCGCTGTTGCTGGCCCGCACCGCACGCGAACGCTTCGGCACGAATTGGGCGCTCTCCGAAACCGGCGCGGCGGGGCCGACCGGCAATCCTTACGGCGACGCCGCCGGGCACAGCTGCATCGCGGTCGCTGGGCCGGACATCGAACGCGCCATCACCCTCGAGACCGGCGACGCTGACCGCGTCGCCAACATGCGCGCCTTTGCGAAAGCCGCGCTCGAACTTCTCTCGAAAGAAATCGCATGAGCAAATTCCAGTTCATCGACCTGCCGGACATCCGCATCCGCGCGGTGGTTGAGGGCGAAGGGCCGCTGGTGGTGATGGTACATGGCTTTCCGGAGTCGTGGTTCTCCTGGCGCCACCAGACCGGGCCGATTGCCGAGGCGGGGTTCACGGCTTGCGCCATCGACGTGCGGGGCTATGGCGGCTCCGGTAAGCCACATCCGGTGGAAGCCTATGCGATGGAGCACATGATCGCCGATGTCGCGGGCGTGATCGAAATGTTGAGCGACGACGGTAAAGCCGTGCTCATCGGCCATGATTGGGGTGCGCCCATCGTCTGGAACACGGCGCTGGTGCGGCCGGATCGCGTGCGCGCGGTCGCGGGATTGTCGGTGCCCTATACCGGCCCGGCGAAGATGTCGTTCAAGGACCTGTTCACCGAGGTCTTCACGAAGAAGGGCAAATTCTTCTACCAGCATTATTTTCAGGAAGAGGGCGTGGCCGAAGCGGAAGCCGAAGCGAACGTGCGCGATTTTCTGCGCCGCTTCTATTATGCCATCAGCGGCGACGCGCCGGACGGCACCTGGCCGAGGGACAAAGTCGTCGGCGACACGCTGCTGCATCGCCTGCCGGACCCCGACCCGTTTCCGGCGTGGCTGCACCGCGAGGGCCTGCATTACTTCGTCAACGAGTTTCAGCAGAGCGGTTTTCGCGGCCCGATCAACCGCTACCGCAATCACGATCGCGACTTCGAATATCTTTCGCAATTCGCCGACCGCAAAATCCACCAGCCATCGCTCTTCATCGGCGGCAGCCGCGATCTGGTGCTGACCATGTTCGGCAAGACCGATTTCGTCACGCCGATGAAAGAATATCTCACCGATCTGCGCGGGGCGGACATTCTGGAAGGCTGCGGCCACTGGACCCAGCAGGAACGCCCCGCGGAGGTGAATGCGCGAATTATTCCGTGGCTGAAGTCGCTCTGAGTTCCCGGCAGGAACAAACGCGACGCGCTTTCGTTATTTCCTTGGAGTTTTTCGGGGACGCGCCATGTCCGCCTTCATGCTGTACGTCATCGGTTTCATCATCCTGCTATGCGGGCTGATCTATGCCGCGTTCCTCGTTCATGTTCCGCAGACCTGGATCATCGTCGGCGCGCTGATCATCGTGGGCCTCGGCGTGATGTCGGCCGTCTCGCACACCAAGCGCCGCGACCCGCCGAGCGAAGCACCGAATCCGTAATCCGGTTACAGCGAAAACCAGCGTTCCGTTTCGCTATCGTTTTCGTCGGGTTCGCCATAATGCGCGAGATAGATCGTCGCCCCGAGAAACCCGTCACCGGTCGCGCCGTCATCCGCCAGCGGCAGCATGATGCGCTCGCCCTGTCCATAGCGTTCGAGGTGGCGGAAGACGACGCCGATTCCGTGATAGAAAGCAGGCTCACATGTCACGCGCTTGGAGCGCGCAAAGAGCCGATCGTAATCCTTGGCGGGATAAATCTCCCGCATCGGAACGCCGCGGATATTGCGGCCAAAGATTTCGGCGATCCGTTCGCCCGAAAGACGGCCGGTGAAGGTGTCGGCCACGCGGTCGTATTTGTAGGACCAGACGATGGGAAGTTCGGCGGGG